>DATCFI010000133.1:0-94543 GCA_036509585.1 Hanamia sp.
GGATTGAATTTTGTTGCTATGGCTAATGAAATAGAAGCACTTTTCGGAATTAAGACCGATGTAATACCAAAGCGTTCTGTAAAACCTGAATACCTGCCTTACATAGAAAAAGATATTATTTATGTCTGAAAGAAAATCTTCCGCATATATAGGTGATATTCTTGCCGTATAAAACACATAGGCAATTATACCGGAAACCTTTCTTTCGATGAATTTTCTTCTGATTTTATGGTTGTTGAAGCGTGTCTTTATAACATTCAGATACCAGGTGAAGCGGTATCAAAATTATCAGAGGAAGTGAAAAAAGATAACCCTGATATTCCCTGGGTATTAATTAAAGGAATGAGAAACAGGCTTATCCACGATTATATTGGTACTGACCTACAGGTAGTGTGGAATATTATTATAAATGAGTTACCTTCTTTTGCCCAAAGACTACAACAAATTTATGGCTCACTGCTTAATGAAAAGAAATAAAAAGGAACTCCGGCTTTGTGTTTTTGCTTTTGATAGCTTCCCTATTTTTACTTCTTATTCCTTTGCTATGCACATCTGCCGTTGCGAAAAGTTAGCAAAATAAGAATCGTGAGAAATTGTAGGTTTACTGGCTATCTCACTCTTTCGCACCACAATGAGGACAAGTAAATGGTTGGTCGTTCATTAAAAATATTTCGAGAGGCTGGGAGAGTGGTTGATGCATTGCGTAAAGTTACCAAAATAAGAATCGGAGGAATTTGTGGGTTTACTGAATGCGCTGTCATTTTCCTGCGGAAAGTTATCGTAATTTTATATTTCCATGATTCACATCAATAAAACGAATCACACTCCTACGCTTCTTTGCCGCCTCGCAGTAGGATTTATTTTCCTTTCCGAAGGGTTGCAAAAATATTTATTTCCCGGCGGGCCCGGCACAGCCCGTTTTGAAAAAGTTGGGTTTACTCATCCTGCATTTTGGGCGTATTTCACGGGCACATTTGAAATAGTGTGTGGTGTTTTAATTTTGATAGGCTTATTCACACGATTGGCAGCCGTTCCGCTTTTCATCATCATGATCGTTTCATTTATAACTACAAAATATCCTGAATTAATGGAGAAGGGGTTTTGGTTTATGGCGCACGATTACCGTACGGATTTTGCTATGACGCTGTTACTGGTTTATCTATTGATCTATGGAGGTGGCAAAAATTCAATAGATTATAAAATGCAACAGAAATCAAAATCATCTTAATCAAATAAGAATTTTTCAACTTTTTCAAAACAAAAAATATGGAAGCGGCAAAGAAAGAAAGTTTTTTTTCAGGCCTTACAAAAAATACTTTTTTGTTGGCATTTACGAGTCTTTTTTCGGATATTTCTTCTGAAATGCTTTATCCGATCCTTCCCATTTTTTTGACCCAAACTTTAAAAGTGAGTGGAAGCATTGTAGGCCTTATTGAAGGAGTTGCCGGAACTACTCAGAATATTGTACAGGGTTTTTCGGGCAGTTTATCAGATAAATGGCAGAAGCGAAAAGGAATTGCTGTATTCGGATATATTCTTTCAGCCATCTCAAAACCCTTTATGGGACTGGCTATGGCATGGCCGATGGTTTTTGGTGCACGATTCCTGGACAGGTTTGGAGCAGGTACACGCGCTGCGCCCCGCGACGCATTAATTGCTGCTTCCGCAGATGAAAAAAACCGCGGAAAAGCCTTCGGGCTGGAAGGTGTAGGGGACAATCTCGGCGCCTTTATCGGGCCTCTCATTGCTGTCGCGCTTCTTTTTATGTGGGAGTTTAATATCCGTTCTGTTTTTTATCTCGCATTTATTCCTGGTGTTTTATCGGTGGTAATGATCTTATTGGTAAAAGAAAAAAGGGTGGATGTAAAATCGAAAATAAAAATAGATGTAGGCCTCAAACAATTTCCTACCGGCTATAGAAAATATTTATTGGCTACCGCACTATTCGGAATTGGAAATTCAAGCAATGCATTTTTAATTCTGCAAACAAAAGACATGGGTGTTTCTTTTGAAAATACGATTCTTATTTACGCGGTTTTCAATTTATTGGCCGCAGCTATTTCATATCCTGCCGGGCATTTATCAGACAAGTATGGAAGAAAGAATATTTTGCTCATCTCCTTCCTGATTTTTTTAATCACTTACAGTGGGTTTGCTTTTACCAAAAATCTTTGGGTTATTGGGTCGTTATTTTGTTTGTATGGATTGTACCAGGGCATTTTCAGATCGGTTGGTAAAGCAATGGCTGCAGATTTTATTCCATCACAATTAAGAGCAAGCGGCATCGGCTGGTATTCTACTACGATCGGGATTACCGGGTTAATTGCAAGCGTAGTGGCGGGGCAGCTTTGGGACCATGTAAGTCATTCATCAGTTTTTATTTTTGGAGCCATCTTTTCATTGATCGGAATTATTTCTTTGGTCATATTAATACCAAATAAAAAAGCAAAAGAAGTTGCTATAGCATCATAAAACAAAAGGGAGAACCGGAGAAAACTTTTAATACAGAGCGTGTTAGCATTTACCACAAGTCGGCTATTTCTTCGCAACGCGCACCACAATGAGGACAAGTAAAAGGCTGCCCATTCATTAAGAATATTTCGGGAGGTTGGTAGAGTTGTTGATGCATCACATAAAGTTACCAAAATAAGAATCGGGGGTATTTGTGGGTTTACTAGTCACAGGTCTGAGGTCTGCGCCGGTTGTCTGTAATAAAAATATCGAATTCAGTATTTTCCTGGCTCATGTCTGCACCAGGGCAGTAAGAAAAAGAATGTCAACCGCCGGTATATTTTCTCCCAATCGAAATAAAAATTTTAATATCTTCACAAAAACAATCACTCATGTCAACACGCAGAACATTTATCAAACAAACGACACTCGCTACTTCCGGTTTACTTCTGATGAAAGGCCGCTGGCTCAAACCTGGTCAGCTAATTGGTTTACAGTTATATACCGTTCGTGCGGAGCTGGCTAAGGATGTAGAAGGAACGATCGCCAAAGTCGCCGGGATCGGGTACAACTCGGTAGAATTATTTGGATATGGCAATGGGAAGTTTTTTGGAAAAACCCCCGCGGAGTTTTTAGCTATTCTCAAAAAGAATCATCTTAAAACTCCCAGCGGTCATTATTCGATAGACTCTTATTTAGCAAAGGACGATGAAGACGATCTGAAAAGAACTTTGGCCGTTGCGGCGCAAATGGGACATGAATTTATTGTAATCCCATACCTGGCAGATAATATGCGCACCAGCCTGGATGATTATAAAAAACTGGCTGCTAAATTTAATAGTGCAGCGGTAATTGCAAAAAGCGCCGGATTAAAACTGGCGTACCACAATCATGATTTCGAGTTCAAAGACTGGGGCGGAGGAAAAACAGGTTATGAGGTGCTTTTGAAAGACACCGATCCTTCATTGGTGAATTTTGAAATGGATATGTACTGGGTGGTGAGAGCAGGTCACGATCCGATAAAAATTATAAAGGAGAACCCGGGAAGGATAAAAATGTGGCATCTAAAAGATATGTCATCCAAACAACCGCCTTCTTATACCACTTCAGGCCCACAATTTTTTGCACCCGTAGGAAGCGGAATCATCAATTTCAAGGAAATCTTTAAGTATAAAAAAGAATCCGGTATGAAGTATTTCTTTGTAGAACAGGACCAGACAGAGCTCCCTGTATATGAAGCCATTGGGAAAAGCTTTGGGTATGTAAAGAAACTGGTTGAAGGATAGGGTAGGCCTGTGCACTTAAAAAATTTCAGTACCAAATGTTCCCCGACTGAAGTCGGAGTTATAGTGTCGTTCATGGGTTCCCTCCGACTAAAGTCGGGGTTACAGTGTCGTTCATTCGTTCCTGCCGACTAAAGTCGGGGTTACAAAATCGGCCATGCCTATGGCATTTGAAGCAGGTGTACGCGTCTATGAAGTGCAAGTGCCATCGGCACGACCGATTTTGTAACATGGGAATTTATTCCCTTGCTAATTGATGACGGAGAACTCCGATGCCTGGATCCAGTCGACTAAAGTCTGGGTTACAGGTGTCGTCCATGCGTTACCTCCGACTAAAGTCGGGGTTACAAGATCGACCATGCCTATGGCATTGGAAGAAGGTGAGTATTTTCAAAGTGCCATCGGCACGACCGATATTGTAACATGGGAATTTATTCCCTTGTTATTATCCACGGGCTGCATTCCTGCTTTGCTCCGACTGAATTTGGAGTTGCATCATTATCCATGCTTTTCCTCCGACTGAAGTCGGGGTTACAAGATCGGCCATGCCTACGGCATTGGAAGCATGTGTGTCATTACAAAGTGCAAGTGCCATCGGCACGACCGACATTGTAACATGGGAATTTATTCCCTTGTTATCCACGAGTTGATCATACCTGCTTTGCTCCTACAGATTGGGTTTAGGGTTTTGGTTCGTGACGAACCACGCCAGCCCTTTTGGTTCGTGAGAAACGAAACTATAACTGAGGAGTTTTTTTTTATTCTCTTTAATGGAAAATAAGTGTTAACTTGACAGTCTCGCTACATCAAAGCCACCAAAAGACATTCCCCATTTACCGCCTAAAGATATTGATGCATGCGCTTCTGGTTGTGCAATTTTGCCATTTTTCAAATAAAAACTTTCAAATGAAAAGTTTAAAAAAAGATCTTGAAATGCCTGATGCTGCAAAAAGCTTTCCCCAAATTTCGCTTGTATTTCCATTTGAACTCAAAATGAATCAAGAGCTACCTCTCATTGATATGCTGACATTAGCTGCCGACAACGAAGAAAAGAAATTAGCCTCAAAATACCCGGAGGAAAGGGTAGGACCTGTAATGAAAAAATTACGACACTTAATTGCGGGCATTCACTGCCAGCAGGATAAAATGAGTTTATGCCTTTTGGTGTCGCCACTCACAGAAAAGGCATTTTATTTTACACCGACCAGAGAATTATCAAACAATTTTCCGAATTCTTAATTAATAAATTGTAATTAAAATCTTGTTATCTGCTGGCGCAGGTAATGGGTCTCCAGACCTGTGCTTTGTCGTTACTAATGCCGGAAAGTTGTCAAATTTAAAAACGTTTTTTAGGAAAGAGTTAAGTAACGTGCAGGCAAGGTCGGACCTGCGAGAGTGTAATCCCTCCGACTAAAGTCGGGGTTACAAGATCGGCCACGCCTACGGCATTAGAAGTAGGTGTGTTATTACAGAATGCAAGTGCCATCGGCACGACCGATATTGTAACATGGGAATTTATTCCCTTGTTATTATCCACGAATTGATCACGCCTGCTTTTCTCCGACTGAGAACCCGCGGTCGGACGCCGGCGTACCGCTATGATAGGGGCCATCTGCATTGCATCCTGCGTTCCGCCTCTTCGTCACTAATAGAATGCTTACCAGATATGAATCCTGTCCTTCTGCGGTAAATACATTGAATCGCCCGGCTGCACATTGAATGCCTTATAAAAAGGTGTAGTGTTCATCAGCGGCCCATTTACGCGCCACATAGGAGGGGAGTGCGGATTGTTATTAATCCAGAGGCGCAGGAATTGATCTTTCATTTTTACCCGCCATATTTTTGCAATAGAAATAAAGAACCGCTGATCTGGTGTATAGACACCATCAACCTTAGTGGTATCACGTCCTTCTTTGGTCATTTTAAATGCATCATACGCAATGGATACGCCGCCAATGTCGGCAGTATTTTCGCCGAGCGTCATTGCGCCCTTTACATGCACGGTATCTAAAACGGTAAATGTATTATAGAGGTCAACTACCTGTTGCGTTTTTGCTTTGAACTTTTTATAATCCTCAGCTGTCCACCAGTTTTTTACATTGCCAAACTTATCGAACTGCGCGCCCTGGTCATCAAATGTATGTGTCATTTCATGGCCTATCACCATGCCGATACCTCCATAGTTAAGGGCATCGTCTGCGTTGTTATCAAAATACGGAGGCTGCAGGATGGCCGCAGGAAAAACAATTTCGTTGGCAGAAGGGTTATTATAAGCTGTTACCGTTGAAGGCGTGGTAAACCATTCTGTCCTGTCCACCCGTTTATTCAACTTTGCCAGTTGATATTGATAATCGCCAGCCGCAGCTGATACCACATTATCAAAGTAATTACCTTTTACTATCGTTACATTGCTGTAATCTCTCCACTTATCAGGGTATCCTATTTTCTTGGTCATCGCAAATAATTTCTCTTTTGCTTTTTGTTTCGTGCTGTCGCTCATCCAATCCAGCTTGTCTATTCTTGCTGCTAGCGCCTGCTCTAAATTATTAACGAGTTCGAGCGCCCGTTTTTTAGCGGCTTCCGAAAAATATTTTTTTACGTACAACTGCCCCAACGCCTGGCCCAGTGACCGATCCACATTATTAGCCATTATCTCACCACGGGATTTTTGTACTGCCTGCCCCGACAATACTTTGTTGAACTCAAACGCTGCATCCACAAATGGTTTGCTCAGTACATCGGCGTATGTGTTGATTGAATGAGCTTGCAGATAAATTTTCCAATCGTTGATGGGAATGGATTTTAAATCTGCATTGAGCTTATCGTAATAAGCAGGTTGCGCTACATCAATAGAATCTGTTTTCGCACCCAGGTCATTCAACACATTTGGCCAGCCGATATTGGGTTGTCGCTTTGCAAGTTCGGCCATAGACATTTTATTATAATTCGCATTTATATCGCGTAATTCGATATTCGTTTTATGTGATGAAGCTATTTGCTTTTCTATGTTATAAACAATGTCGGCATCTTTTGTTGCCGTTGCAGTATCACTGCCTGTAAGTTGAAACAGATTGGCGATATATGTTCTGTATGCCTGCTGAATACCAGTACTTGAAGGATCAGTTTTGAAATAATAATCTCTTTCAGGCAGGCCAATACCTGTTTGATAAATTTGTGCAATATTAAGATCGCTGTTTTTATTATCAGGCCCCACGCCAAAAGCTAAAACAGAATTATTACCCTCCTTTGCTTCACCGGCTACAAACTTCATTAAAGAAACAATATCCCTGATGTTGTTAATACGGGCAAGTAACGGCTTGATGGGATCATAACCCAATTTGTTGATAGTAGCGGTATCCATCCCTGAAGCATAAAAATCACCAACCTTTTGTTCAATGCTTCCCGGAGCGTTGCTGGCCCTGGAAACACTATCCAATATGCCCTGCAAACGTAATCGCTGAGGATAGTTCATAAACATATAGGAACCCACTCCTGCCTGTGTTGGCGGTATTTGAGCGGTGTCATACCATATATGATTTACGTACATAAAAAAATTATTTCCAGGTTTAATGGAAGAATCAATTCCCTGTATTGCCATAATATTTTTAGAGGGATTGGGATTGTTTTGGCATGCCGCTAACGAGAGCAATGAAGCAAAAAGAAATAGTGATCTTTTCATAAACAGATGATTTGTGTACATTAAATGATTAACCAGGTAAATGCTTTGCAATTTCTTGCGTAAAAATATTGAATTCTATTTTGCCAAAGTAAATTATTAAGGTTGGTTTGAAAATTATTTGTGTAAACCTATTTTAGGACAAGACACAGGGGTTAGAGGTTTTGGTTCGTGACACGAACCACGGCTGAGAGACTGAGGTCGGGGTTGCAGCATCATCTATGCTTTTACCTCCCGACTAAAGTCTGAGTTACAAGATCGGCCATGCCTACGGCATTAGAAGCATGTGTTGTAATTACAGAGTGCAAGTGCCATCGGTACGACCGATTTTGTAACATGGGAATTTATTCCCTTGTTATCCACGAGTCGGCATGCCTGCTTTCCTCCGACTGAAGTCAGATGGTTGGATTTGGTTCGTGGACACGAACCACGACTAAATGATCGGGTTTTCATTCGTGACACACCAAACCAGGGCTGAAGAACCATGGCTGAATAAAAAAAGAGGTTGAATCAACATTGAAACAACCTCTTATGTCAACTTATAAGAAATCACTAAATCACTGTGCCATTTGCATCATATCCTGTGTGCCGGACGCATTATTATCCTTGCGCTTAAATAAGTTTACATCCATTTTGCCAAAGTGGTAAGCAAAACTTACCCGAAGCAACTGGGGATTATTCAGACGACTGTAATTCTGGATAAAATAAGGACTTGATGAATACTGATCCTGGATACGTGTTCTGAAAATATCACTCATACTTACAGTCACAGAAGCTGCATTATTTTTAAGAAAACTTTTCTTCACAGCAATATCGGCACCCCAGATTGAATTAATGTAACCTTGTGAGGAGCTTTGCGCCTGTCCGAAAGGACCTCCGCCACCAGGGCCACCCTGGTTGTTATTGATCGGCAGATTGGTTTTGCTTTGATAGTCTCCCGACAATTGTACGCTGAAAGATTTCGGCAGCTTAAAGGTATTGTTCAATTTACCAAACCAACTCACTAATGCCGCCTGCGTAGTGCTTCCCGGAATATTGGAAGTATTGATTTGTGATTGATAAACATTTACATCCGTTGTCATATCCCACCATTTGGTTACCTTATTAATAGAAGTTAATTCAGCTCCGTAAGAATAACTGGAATTGGCATTGATATAAGTATTGATAATGTCGTCTACACCTGTAAAAGGATTGATGCCCGGGGTAAGATAATTGGTAATCAGGTTAGTGGAATGTTTGTAATAAATAGATCCCAGGAAGGTGTTGCCACCTTTAAATGTCTTGGTATAACTCATTTCAAACGAATTCGTGAATTCCGGAACGAGGTTAGGATTACCACGGGTGATGTTCAAACTATCTGTATAATCAGTAAAAGGAATCAACTGAAAGAAGTTGGGCCGGTTGATACGACGGGTATAACTGAACTGCAATTCCTGGTTCTTCTTCAATTTTTGGCTCAGAAATAAAGAAGGGAATAAACTTACCGGGTATTTATTACTGAATAGTTCACCTGTATTGGTAAGTTCGCCGTTGTAGTTGGAACTTTCTGCTCTCAAACCCACTTCATACCCGAAATTTTTGATACTACTCTTTAAACTTACATATCCTGCAAACACATTGTCGGTACTTTGATAATCACTGGTGCCCGCGGGAACTTTTGTCAGGTTACCGGTAGTAGTGCCCATATAGTTGTCATTATTTTGGAGGGTTTTATGTTGTTGAAATCTTAAGCCTGTTTCCAGCTTGGATTGCTTTTTTTTACCAAAAGGTAATGCGTAATCTGTCTGCATGGTGAGAAATTTTATGTTGCCACCATCAATTACCTGTTGTAATTGGGTACCTGCAATGCTGTTACCATCTAAATAATTGGTGGTGTATAATTGGTCGCTGGGGGTATTTCCTGAAAAATAGTTTCCGTTGGCAGTAAGCTGTTCACCATCCTTTGGGAAATTATATACATAACCCAATTGTAGCCCATCAGCATCAAAGCTCCTGGAGCCTGAAGTGTACCTGACACTGTTTTGGCTTGTTGTCCCACTGTTCAACAAACTATCAGTAGTTGAGTGAATAACTTCATTAGGATTGAAATTACCATGTACTTTAATGGCTCCCAAAGAAATTGTTGCCCTGTTGGTTATATAATAATCCAATCCTAATTTGCCAAACAGAAATGCGCCGTTGGTTTTATTAATATCTGATTGCGAAACCTGTGTTAGCGTATCTCCCAGGTTAGTACGGTTAGTTGTTCCGGTGGTATATCCTTTATTCTGGTGAAGCATACCAGCGGCTGAAAAGTTGAACTTATTTTGCCTTACGTTAAAGTTGGCTCCCGCGTTTATTCCGCCACGGCTGTCTATCCCTGCAGACAAGTTTCCATTATACCCACTAGTCTTGTTCTTTTTCAAAATAATATTCAGGATTCCCGAGCTGCCACCTGAGGCGTCATATTTGGCAGAAGGATTGGTGATCACTTCTACGCTTTGAATAGCATCTGCGGGTATTTCATCGAGGGTTAGGGTAGTTGGTTGGCCATCAACATATATCTGCGGCGCTGCATTTCTCAGTTTTACATTTCCATCAATGTCCACCTCCACAGAAGGCACATTGCGCATCACATCCACAGCAGTTCCCCCGGCACTTACAATATTCTTATCTACATTAAAAACTTTCTTATCTATGTCCATTTTTAAAGCAGGTGCGCTACCTACGATCGTCACACCGGCTAATGTTTTTGTATCTGTTTCCAGTTTAATATTGCCAAGGTCTTTATCAAACGGCAAAGAAGCTGTAGAAAAGGAGGAGGCACCACCCGGAGCGCCAGGCTGAGCGCCAGGCTGAGCACCACCTGCCGGCATCTTAGGAAAAGTAAATGAGACATTATCCTGCAATGATTTAAAGCCGCTGTTACTAATGCGGAGTTGCAGCTTACCCATTACCGGCACTTTAGTAAAATCAAAATCACCATTACCTTTAGTGATCACTCCGCTAACAAGGGTCATTTTCATTTTCTTAGCAGCGGTATTATACTCCTCGTGAAGGAGGATAACTGAAGCGCCTTCCACAGGTTTGCCGTCTGCATCTGTTACTTTGCCATAAAGATGGCCACTGTTTTTCACACTCGCTGGCATTGATGGGTATTGAGCGTATGTTTTTACTGTTATAATAAGAGCGATCAGTAGAAGAACTTTTTTCATGTTTTTTTAATTTGATCACAAAATTAATTTCCGGGGAGCCTCATTTTTTGCAAATGAGATGAGAAGCCAAAATGTTGCGACGAAAATGGGAAATGGGGTTTGATTTTGAAAAGGATGTTATTTAAAAAACTGTTGGCGGAGAGAGAAATTAGTATGAGATCAACTGTTTTGATCAGATAATGGTTGATTAAAATCCACCGTTACGTTATCATTAACCACCTGGGGTAGGTTACAGATATTGATTCCATCTTTTGATGCTTTTTTAGGAGTATTGTTAGTGATTCCTAATACAAATAGAAAAGGAATAAACAATCCGATAGCTACTACTTTTAAAGAATACAAAATGCGTTTTGCAACTTCAAGAGTTTCTCTTGTTTTGTTGCTGATTACTGTTTTCATTTTTTTTGATTTTTAATTTGAGTCACAAAACTAATTTGCGGCGAACATCATTTTTAGCAAATGAGATGAGAACACAAAATGTTGCGACGAAAAAGGGAAATGGGATTAATTTTGAAAAGGATGTTATTTAAAAAACTGTTAGCAGTGACGAACAGCAGTTGATTTGCTCATTCTTAATTCTTAATTCTTAATTAATTATTTCTCCCCGATGAGTACATTCTCCATTTCTCAATTACAGCTTTCATGTCATTAGGCAATTCACTTTCAAAATTCATTTGCTTCTTTGTAGCAGGATGTATAAATCCCAATTGCTGCGCATGTAAGGCGTGGCGCGGACAAAGCTCAAAACAATTATCTACAAATTGTTTGTATTTGGTAAACACGGTTCCTTTCACAATTTTATCGCCGCCATACGTATCATCATTAAAAAGAGGATGCCCTATAGATTGCATGTGAACTCTTATCTGGTGCGTACGACCGGTTTCTAATCTGCATTCTACCAATGTTACATAATTAAACCTTTCGATTACTTTATAATGCGTGATCGCTTCCTTGCCATGTTCGCCATCGGGATAAGTAGTAAATATTTTTCTAAATCTTTGATGCCGTCCTACATGAGCAACAACAATTCCTTCATCATTTTCGAAATCGCCCCATACCAAAGCGACATACCTGCGATGAACTGTATGGTCGAAAAATTGTTTGGCAAGATGTGTCATTGCTTTTGGTGTTTTTGCCATTACCAAAAGTCCGGATGTGTTTTTATCTATACGATGAACTAATCCAAATCGGGAAAGTTCTGCTTCATCAATGTCCGGGTTTTGTTGTTTTAAATAAAAGGCAACGGCATTCACCAAAGTGCCGCCGGGATTACCACTCCCGGGATGAACCACCATTCCGGCTTGTTTATCAATCACCATTAGCTCATCGTCTTCATACACAATTTTAAATGGAATATTTTCCGGAACAATGATATTGCTTTCAGGAAGATAGGTTTGGTAGATAACAATTTTATCTTCAGGCCTTATTTTATAATTGGATTTTATAGGTTTATCATTTACTAAAACTCTTTCTGCTTCTATTGCCTGTTGAATTTTATTTCTTGTAGCGCCTTCAATGCGGCCCATCAAAAATTTATCAATGCGCAATGGTTCCTGGCCTTTGGCACAAATAATAGTTTCCCTTTCAAAAAGTTCTTCGCCTTCGTCCTGTAATTCTTCTTCAATCATAATTTTTTTATTTCAATAACTTATATGGCAAACAAACAAGTAACCTGAATTCCTATTTAACCAATAAACCAATAAACCAATTAACCAATAAACCAATTAACAATAAATCAATAAACCAATTAACCAATAAACCAATTAACCAATAAACCAATTAACCAATTAACCAATAAACCAATAAACCAATTAACCAATTAACCAATTAACCAATTAACCAAATCAAATTTATCTTTGCAAATTAAAATCTTTGCATTGGAAAAACAGCATATCATTTTTGAAGACCTCGGGATTATCCATTATAAAGCGGCGTGGGATTACCAGGAAGAATTAGTTAAAGAGAACCTGGAAATAAAGGCGAAAGCGAGGAAAGCGATGAGCAGTCAGCAGTCAGATATAAGCCATCAGCAGTCAGCAGTCAGCGATGAGCAGTCAGCAATCATCGGTCAGCAGAGAACCACCAACTATCTTCTTTTCTGCGAGCATCCTCCGGTTTACACGCTTGGCAAAAGCGGGCATATTGAAAACGTGTTGCTTAATGAATCTGAAATGGAAGAAAAAGAAATTGAATTTTTCAGAACCAACAGGGGAGGAGATATCACTTTTCATGGTTTGCAACAAATAGTGGGGTATCCTATTCTTGACCTTGAAAATTTTTTTACCGATATTGGAAAATATATGCGTAGCCTCGAAGAAGTGATCATTCTCACGATTGCTGAATATGGCATTAAAGGAGAAAGAAGCAAAGGTGAAACAGGAGTTTGGATAGAACCCGGAAACCTGGGAAGAGAAAGAAAGATCTGTGCTATGGGTATTCGTTGCAGCCGGTGGATCACAATGCACGGATTTGCATTGAATGTAAATACTGATTTGAGTTATTTCAATAATATTATTCCCTGCGGTATCGTAAATAAACAAGTTACTTCTATTGAAAAAGAGCTGCGTGAAAAAGTAAATTTTGAAGAAGTAAAAGAAAAAGTAAAGAAAAATTTTGAAAAGGTATTTGGTGCAGTTATTGAAGATAAGAAGTAAGCATCAGGTATCAGGTTTGAGCAATCAGCAATCAGCTATGAGCAATCAGTTTATTAAATTTCCTTCATATTCACCATTCACCACTCACCATTCACTACTCCCCATTCCCACTCACCTGATCTCATATCCTTCTGCATCAAGCGCGGGCATAGGTCTGCCGTCTTTGGGAATATAGAATTTATGCCGTTCGATGATGATCCTGTTATTATAAATTTCAAAAATAAAAAGGCCGGCATGCCCGAAATTCACCTTGTCAAGAGTAAGATAAGCTTCAGGGATCTTTTTTAATTCAAACAAAAAATTACCACTTTCATCATAAAACTTTATTGAATATTTGTTTTTGGCAAAATCAGGAAGTGAAATAATAACGTTGTTATCTTTTCCGGTAAATACATGTGAAGATGGTACAAATACATTTCTAAAATGTGGTGAGGGCTCCTTTATTTCCGGGACTGCCGGTTTTTCGATGATAACGATTTTATTTGAAGTGTCCTTTACCGGCCGGTGTGATTTCGTAAAAATATATGAGCCTCCTTCAAAAGAAATAAACACGCGGTAATATTGATCAGAAGGTAAAAATTCTTTTGGATCAGTAAATCCGTTGATTCCCGGATCCACGTTTAATACGCTTCCAATAGTTTTAAAATTTTTGGTACTATCTCCCGAGCGCTGTATATTAATAACTGTTGCATTTGTATATGGATTATTCCAGGAAACTAAAACCTTTTTTCCCAGTTCTGTCACTGATATGTGGGGAAGGGTATCCTGGGCAAAAGAGAACTTTTGCATTGTCAGAAACAATAAGATCAGAATTGAGAATTTATACATTGTGAAATGAGCGAAGCTATTAGTTTTCATGCTTTGCAAATATAATCTCTTGTTAAAGAAATTAAAATAGAATGGGGGAAATTGATCCCTTGAAATACTAAAAGGGAATTTCCCAAAAAGTTCAAAGCGCTTACTATTCAAAGTCTCTCGTTGAGTACATTTCTTTTAATTACTTTTGGCTGTATTAATTCGCTTTATGACTTATAATTATCTTCCGCTTGATAAAAGCACGCTCACATTCCAGCAGGTAAAAAATTTATTAAAATATGATCAATTGGTTTCTATTACATACGCAGCGCACGAAGCTATTATAAAATGCCGTGATTACCTTGATAAAAAGATGAATGCTTCTGATGATCTTTTTTATGGCATCAATACCGGTTTTGGTTTTTTGCAAAATGTGAAGATCGAAAGAGAACAGTTAAACACACTTCAAAGTAATTTATTATTATCTCATGCGTGCGGGCTTGGTGAAGAAGTGCCGGCTGAAATTGTAAAGCTGATGATAATGCTGAAAATAAAATCTTTGAGTTATGGATATTCAGGTATCGGGATAGAAGTAGTGAAACGCCTGATGGACATGTATAATAACGATATAATGCCGGTAGTTTATACGCAAGGTTCACTCGGCGCTTCAGGCGACCTGGCGCCGCTTGCCCATATCAGCCTGCCACTGATTGGCAAAGGAGAAGTAAGAATGGATGGAAAAAAGATGCCTGCTGAAAAAGCCTTGCATAAAATGAACTGGGAACCGGTATCTCTTCAAAGTAAAGAAGGCCTTGCACTTATAAACGGGACCCAGTTTATGAGCGCTTATGGCATGTACAATCTTATCAAATCAGAAAAATTGCTGAACTGGGCTAATGTAATTGCCGCGATTTCTTTTGATGCGTTTGATTGTAACGGAGATTGTTTTTATGAAAAACTTCATGCTATCCGTCCTCATGCCGGGCAGGTTTCGGTGGCAGCCAGCTTAAGAAAAATTTTAGAAGAAAGTGAAATTTCAGGAAAGAAAAAAGCGGAAGTGCAGGATCCTTATTCATTTCGTTGTATTCCCCAGGTGCATGGCGCTTCTAAAGATACTTTTGAATTTGTACTGCAAACTTTTTTGCAGGAGATCAATTCTGTAACTGATAATCCAAATATTTTTCCTGGTGAAGATAAAATAGTAAGTGGTGGTAATTTTCATGGGCAGCCGTTGGCGCTGGGGCTGGATTATCTTGCAATTGCCATGAGTGAAATTGCAAATATTTCTGAAAGAAGAACCTATCAATTATTGAGCGGACAAAGGAATCTGCCTTTATTTTTAGTAAAAAATTCAGGATTAAATTCGGGATTAATGATTCCTCAATATACTGCTGCCGGAATAGTAAGCGAAAACAAACAACTGTGTACGCCAGCATCTGTGGATTCTATTTCATCATCCAACAACCAGGAAGATCATGTGAGTATGGGCGCTAACGCCGCTACCAAATGTTACCGCGTGGTAGCAAACGTAGAGAAAGTTTTGGCAATAGAATTATTGACTGCCATCCAGGCGCTGGAATTCCGGAGACCATTGAAATCATCTCCTGAAATTGAAAAGGTGGTGAAAGAATTCAGAAAGAAAATTTCGTTTAATGAAACCGATAGGTTTTTACATGAGGATATGGAAAATGCAATTGAGTTTATGAGGGAATATGAATTTGAATAATGCTTTCATGCATTAAGTAAAATTGTAAATTTGTTAAAACATTTTTTATGAAATCTGCAAAAAAAATAAAAAAAGAAATTCATGAATATATTGACCTCATTAAAGATGATGAAACCTTATGGATGGTACGTGAAGATGTAGTGGAATATTTAAAAAAAGAAAAGACTAAAATGAAAGACGAAGTGGAAGAAGCTTTGTCTGAAGAAGAAATTTCGGAAATAAATACCGGATTGAAGGAAATTGAAAATGGCGAAACAGTAGGTTGGGATGAGTATTTAAAAGCCACATCAAGATGGCATACAAAATAGAACAATCATCACTTTTTGTAAAAAAAATTGCTAAACTTTTAGAATACCTGGAAAGTAATTGGGGTAAAAAGGTTGCTGTTGAATTTAAAACTAAGTTGGATAAAAGGATGTTACAATTATTGACGAAGCCCGATAATGGCAAAGTTTGTAATGTTCCCCACGTCAGGATGATTTTAATTACCCCGCACAATAAATTATTTTACAGGATAAAAGGCAAAACTATTTACATCATTACTCTGTTTGATACCAGGCAAGATCCAAAAAAGAATAAATATGAGTGAAACATCGAAATCAGCCCGTCACTACGACCCCATAAAATACAAGACCCCCACCGGCACACAAATGAGTTGCAAAGGATGGATACAGGAAGCGGCATTGCGCATGTTACTTAATAATCTGAATCCAGAAGTAGCAGAAAAGCCCGATGAATTAATTGTATATGGCGGCAGGGGAAAAGCAGCGAGGAATTTTGAAAGCCTTGATCTTATCATCAAAGCATTAAAAGACCTGGAAAATGATGAATCGCTTTTGATACAAAGTGGGAAACCTGTAGCCATGCTGAAAACGCATACAAATGCGCCACGTATTTTAATTTCTAATTCTCAATTGGTTCCTAAATGGGCAACCTGGGAAGTTTTTGATGAGTTGGAAAAAAAAGGGTTGATGATGTTTGGCCAGATGACTGCCGGCTCATGGATATACATCGGCAGCCAGGGAATAGTACAGGGAACTTATGAAACTTTTGGTGCCGTTGCCAAAAAACATTTTAATAATTCACTTAAAAATACTTTGAGTGTAACAGCGGGTCTTGGCGGTATGGGCGGCGCCCAGCCTTTATCAATTACTATGAATAATGGTGTGTGCCTTGCAGCAGAAGTAGAAAAATGGCGAATTGAAAAGCGGCTTGGAACGAAATATTTAGATGAGATGATTGAAAATATAGATGAGGCAATTGATAAAGCAGTAAAAGTAAAAAAGGAAGGTAAAGCATGGAGCATAGGCGTGCATTGCAATGCAGTAGATCTGTTGCAAAGATTATTAGATAGAAATATTTCAATAGACATTTTAACTGACCAAACTTCTGCGCACGATCCTTTGATTGGTTATGTGCCTCATGGTATTTCTTTGGAAGAAGCGAACAGATTGCGGAAAAATAATCCTGAAAAATATATTGAGCTTTCTTATAAAAGTATGAAGAAGCATGTGGATCTTATGCTTGAATTACAAAAGAGGGGCGCCATCACTTTTGATTACGGCAACAATTTACGGGCGCGCGCATACGAACAAGCAATAAAAGATGGCGCCCCGGAAAGCGAAGCGAGGCGGGCGTTTGATTTTTCGGGTTTTGTTCCTGCTTATATCCGGCCTCTTTTTTGCGAAGGCAAAGGACCTTTTCGCTGGGCTGCTTTGAGCGGCGATCCGGAAGATATTCGTGTAACCGATACTGTTATGATGGATTTATTTCCTGAAAATGAAGGGATGATAAGATGGATAAAAATGGCACAGGAAAGAATTGCTTTCCAGGGTTTGCCTGCGCGTATTTGCTGGATAGGACAGGGTGAAAGGGAAAAAGCAGGTCTTGCTTTTAATGAATTGGTAAGAACCGGAAAAGTAAAAGCGCCGATTGTAATTGGCCGTGATCATTTGGATACCGGTTCTGTCGCCAGCCCCAACCGTGAAACAGAATCCATGCTCGACGGAAGTGATGCTGTAGCAGACTGGCCGGTTTTAAATGCACTTGTAAATACAGCCGGAGGGGCAAGTTGGGTAAGCCTGCATCATGGTGGTGGGGTAGGAATGGGATACAGTATTCATGCAGGAATGGTAATCGTTGCTGACGGCACAGAAGATGCTGCATCTAAGCTTAGCCGTGTGTTGCGTAACGATCCGGGTCTTGGCGTAATTCGCCATGCTGATGCGGGATATGATGTGGCTACAGATTATGCAAGGAAGTTTCAATTGGATATAAAAGAAAGATTGAAATAATTAGTTTGAATATGACATTGTTTCTTAATTTTAGGTTGTCTTATTATTGAGAATACAACACTTTCGGTTTTATGAAAACAAATTGCAAATTATTTCCCATTTTATATTTTTCTTTTATTTTTTTTGCAAATGCTGCAAAAGCACAGACCTCAAATCTCGACAGCATTTATGATAAGGTAGAAGTTGAGGCATCATTCCCCGGTGGAGCAGATGCATGGTCAAAATACATTTCAGATAAAATTTCAGATAAAGTAAGTGATTTTGGGAAAAAAGATTATGGTACCTGTATTGTAAGGTTTATCGTTGATAAGACCGGTAAGATCAGTAACGTGGAAGCCATGACAATGAAAGATACGAAGCTGGCAAAATATGTAATAAAAGCCATAGAGAAGGGCCCTTATTGGGTACCTGCCGAGGAAGATGGTAAAAAGGTAAATGCTTATCGCCTGCAACCGGTAACGGTTACACAATCTGACCAATAATTATTTTTTGAAAATGGAATGGAAAAATAATCGCACAGTAAAGCAACAAATATCCCTGTTTTGAATATTTTTCAAATTCTTTTTTAAGTAATGATGATTTTATAAATTATTTTTTTAGTAACCTTTTTTTTATTTAATTTATATTTTTAAATAAAATCAGGAAAACCAAAAAATGAGCACTTTATGATCATCAATGAAAATGGATTTATACATCACGTTTTTTTCTGGATAAAAAATCCCCAAAATATTTCTGAAGTTGAACAACTTGTTGAGGGTTTGAAAAAGTTGTCGCATGTAAAAACGATACAATCATTTCATATAGGCAAACCTGCATCTACACGCCGCGATGTAGTGGATTCAGGTTATTCTGTTTCCTGGCTGGTATTGTTTAAAGACAGGGAAAGCCACGACAGCTATCAGACGGATCCTATCCATCTCAAATTTGTGGTTGAATGCAGCCACTTATGGGGCAAACTGGTAATATATGATACTGTGAATATTTAATTTGAATTGTTCTCTTTGACTTTTTCTTTCTTAATAAGTAATTAAGCCTTCATATTTTTAAACTAATTTCGTTTACACATCACTGTTATATTTATCTTTTATAATTAAATTCAGCAAAGAAATAATTATTGGATATTTCTATTTTTCTTTTTGGATAGAGTAACTTGAAATACAGGTGTAGATTCATTGTAACTACCCATAACTGCTCCAAAGGATTTTATTTTTCCCTTTTAATGATTGCAGTATTACATTAACATTTCATTTTTAAACATCAGCAAAATTTTTTAATCTTATTTATGAAACAATTTTTTTAAACAATTAAATTTAAACACATGAAAAAGATTTTTACACTTGCACTTTTTAGCGGCATTTTTGCAACTTCATTTGCTCAATATGGTGCACATCAAAACAATGGCCAGCAAGACGATGCACAATATGCATATTCTTCTGGAAGTCAGTTTAATAAAGTAAATAGCGGAAAGTATTATAACAATGATATTTTATTTTCTGCAAAGGAAAGGGACTTCCGGATTGATAAGATCAGCCACAATTATCAGGACCAGGTAAGGTCAATTAAAATGAATCGTTTTATGACATTTTATCAAAAGAAAGCTGCCATCAAAAAAGCTGAAAATGAAAAGGCGCAAAAAATTGCAATGATTAATAAAAAGTATGATAGCCAGTTCCACAATGGTTATGGCAGAAGGTAACTTTAATTCCCATGGATTCCCTGTAATTACTGCCCCGCATTAGCGGGGTTTTTTTTAACCAAAAGGTTCTTTAATAGAAAGAGGATAATTTTAAAAAAAATTAGTAATTATAATAGGTTGACAGTAAAAAAATTAAATGATCCATCCAAATGCTTCTCAATACATTTATTCTTATGTGCTGCAATTTTGGTAGATTAATAGTTTTTTACCATTTGATAATATATTTTTTACTTTTTAGCCACGGTAGCAAAAAAAATAATATTTTGTAAATAAACAATTATTTTTATCACATTGTACCAATTTTAATTTTATAAAACTTTCAAATCAAATAAATATTCTCATGACCATAGCTAAAACAGTTCGTAATTATTTCGCAGTTCTTGGGGTGTTACTATTTTCAATTAATAATGCCGGCATTGCACAGGTAAAATCTTTTCAGAAAACAAATTTTGGAGTAAGTTTTATTTTGAATACCGGTAAGATGAATATTTACCTGATAAAAGATGGGCTTGTAGAAGTTAGATATACCAGCCTGGAAGATCTCTCCGAAAAAAAATCATTGGTGGTATTACCTGTAAAATCCTATTTAAATAATTTTGCTGTCGCAGAAGATAAAGTTGACATCATTATTACTACACCTAAATTAAAAATTAAAGTAAACCGGGAAAACCAATCTATTACTTATACCGATTTACATAATAAAACTATTCTTGCAGAAACAGATGAGAACAATAAGGTAATGCGCGATACTTCTGTTGCTGGAATAAATACTTATAGTTGCGCTACCTCTTTTCAATCGCCCGCTGATGAAGCATTATATGGATTGGGTTGTCATCCTTTGGATTCTCTTTCTATTAATTACAAAGGCCGGAATCAGGATATGGCCATTAAATATCTTACGGGAGCCATTCCTGTTTTGCTATCTACAAAAGGGTATGGCCTCTTGTGGGATAATTATGCAGCATCCCAATTTTTTGGTGATGAAGCTGATAATACACAATATACTTATGTTTCCGAAAGCGGTAAAATGGTTGATTACTATTTTTTTTATGGACCATCATTCGATGATATAATGGATATGTACAGGAATCTTACCGGCGTTGCACCTATGTATCCAAAATGGGCTTTTGGTTTATTTCAGTCGCAGGACAGGTATAAAAGTCAAAAGGAAATATTGACGGTAGCAGATAATTATCGTAAAAATAATATACCGGTGGATGCCATTGTTCAGGATTGGTTTTATTGGTCACCGCTTCCGATAGGTTCACATGTGATGTACCCCGAACGTTATCCTGACCCGAAAGCGATGATTGACCAATTACATAACGAGCATTTTCATGCAATGATCTCTATATGGCCATGTTTTGGAGAAGGTACGCAGGATTATAATCAGCTCAAAGATGCAGGATATCTGACTACAGTTACCTGGGATAATTTTTTTGTACATAAAATAGATTATTATTATGATGCACACAATCCGGGCGCAAGAGAAATGTATTGGGATCAGGCCCGGGACAGCCTTATCAAGCGTTATGGCTGGGACGCATGGTGGGTTGACCAATGTGAACCTGATACCAAAGATCCGAATGACAGAAAGAAAGCGGTTTTTTTCACTGGCCAGGGAATTGATTATTTTAATACTTACTCGCTGGAGCATACCAGGGGGATCTATAATAAATGGCGGAGGGATATTCCCAAAAAAAGAATTTTTTTATTAGCAAGACAAGCATTCGCGGGTCAGCAAAGAAACGCGGCTACTCTTTGGTCTTCTGACATTACTACTACTTTCGCTGCTTTTAAAAACCAGGTTCCACAGGCAATTAATACTTGTATATCAGGCATTCCTTATTGGACTTCAGATATTGGTGGGTATATTTCATATACATCTCCGGAAGGAATACCTGATTGGTCTACGCCTGTTCAGCGCGAATTGTTTACCCGCTGGTTCCAGTTTGGCGCATTCAGTCCGATTTTCAGGATCCACGGTAAAGGAGAAAGAGCATTATTCTCTGATAACTGGGATGCACAAACGAAAAAAATCCTTTTGAAATATGATGATCTCCGGTACCGTTTGTTGCCATACATTTATTCACTGTCAAGCGAAGTAACAAGAAACAATTATACTATCATGCGTTCCCTTGCTTTTGATTTCAGGAACGATCCTAAAGTTTATGATATCCCTGACCAGTATATGTTTGGCCCTGCTTTTTTAGTAAACCCGGTAACCCAACAGCTTTATTCCGGAGCCAATGCTGATAAATCGGGCACCACCAGGGAGGTTTATCTTCCAAAAAATACGGACTGGTACGACTTCTGGACTGGTAAGAAACTTCAAGGCGGACAAACTATTCAGGCTTCTTCACCGATTGATATTATGCCATTGTATGTAAGGGAAGGTTCTATTATTCCTATGGGGCCGGTAATGGAATATGCTACCCAAAAACCTGCTGAGAATATAGAACTTCGCATATATCCCGGAGCTAACGGGCATTTTACTTTATATGAAGATGCCAATAACGACTACAACTATGAACATGGAGAGTTTGCTACGTTTACCTTTAACTGGAATGATAAAACCCATGAACTAAGCATATCATCAAGAAAGGGTTCTTTTCCCGGCATGTTGAAGAAGCGTAATTTTCATGTAGTAGTAGTGAGAGAAAATAATGGCACAGGTGAAAGTGAAACTATAAAGGCTAATAAAATAATTGAGTATAATGGAAGCGCTTTAAAAGTGAAATTGTAAGTCATGAAGCATTTTCATTTATCATTTTAATAATTACATTTAATCATAGACGTTACTTTAAGGTTTTTTTTGCAAATTATTTAATCAATCTTATTCGTAATTTGAAAATAGGAATGATGCTTATTTATTGCTTTACTGTAATATCCGGCTTCTGTGGGCAACGCAACAATGGTTTTTCCTTTCATGCTACTTCAATGGGAAAGACAGTTTTTAAAAACAATCCTATTTATAAGAATATTTACCTGGGACAGATCAGCAGTTTTTTATTGATGATAGTAGATGGATTGCTGAAGCGAAACACATACAAACCTGGCGGCAACAGGGATACATCAAGATTTACCGGCGGGGCATTGGAATTCACGGATAATACGGTTTGTCCGGTGGAATTAATGACGGAGATAGCGCCTTTTCCGAAACTGCCAATTACTGTAACTATATGATTAGCCGGGTTAGGATACAGGCTGATAAACACGTGCGCCGGGATACTGATCGTTACTATATTACTGTAACTATTTTTCCCATCCGGGTCTGTCATCTTTAAGCGATAAAAACACCTGTCGGAAGCAGGATCATTATTAGGATCAATAAATTGATAGCTTGTTTTACCGGCCGGA
The DNA here is from genome assembly GCA_036509585.1 of Hanamia sp. Taxonomy (GTDB): domain Bacteria; phylum Bacteroidota; class Bacteroidia; order Chitinophagales; family Chitinophagaceae; genus Ginsengibacter. The sequence goes on from DATCFI010000133.1 coordinate 23,130, forward strand.
AAAGTGGCAATGCTCCCAAAATAAGCGGCATCGGTACTTCGTTCCAGTTCAAATTGTTTAAGCTGAATGTCGGGGTTAATTGTCCAGTTTAAATGGATCGTGCCCTGCACTTCGTTTCCTGTGAATGAGAGCAGGCTAACCGGCAGTATCGCTGCTTTGGTCAATGAAATATCATCAAAATATACATTGATAGCAGGTCGGTTAAAGAACAATTGTGTCTGCATCCTGATCCTTATTTGGCGGGTTCCCGGCGGTGCAATCCTTGAATTGGTATAAAAAATCCATGAGGTACCTGAACCGCCAAAATAAGATTGCCAACTGCTGGTATAACTGGCGCCAAGGATGGTATTGGAAGCATTGAGAAAATCAACAATAAAGCGGCCCTGGTCTGTTTGGTCACTTACCGGTGTTTGCATATAACCACTAAACGTGTACGTTTGATCCCCCAAGTCAATAGCCACAGCATCTGCAGATACATCAATGGTTTGTTGTAACTCAAATGGTCCCGTAAACCAATCATCGCAACCGGAATAAAATACGGTGCCTCCGCTGGCGCCTGTTGTATGATCATAAGGGTAATTGGCAGAGCCATCAGGCTTCATGGTCCAGTTAACAGTATTGTCCGTAGGTGATAATAAACAGGTGAGTGCTCCCTGGCTTATAATGGTCCAGCCCGTGCCCCTGGGCAGGCTTTCTGCATCGGGGTTGGTAACCAGGTTTTGAGCAGGTAGCTGGTATAATAACGATGTGGCGAAGATGATGAGTACAGTTCTTTTCATAGAGTTTGGATCGGTTCATAAACATAAACGTTTTTTTTGAAATTATATTTCCGGTGCGGGTCCCTTTTTGGCGCGTGATACAGTTGATGAGAACGGTTGGGGATAGTGGTCGGCACTGAAGGTCAGACCGCGGCGACCTCATCCGCTAATTGAAAGTTTGCAAAGAAAGCAAGAAGGGTATTGGTTTTAAACATAACACTTACGGATAAACGAAATATATTTGATATGGTTCGTGAGGACACTGAGCCTGGCGCCGGACCCTATATCCTAAAGCAAATTCATACATTATCCATGCCTTTACCTAAGCTTTTATAACAACACTTTATTTAACGATTTTGCGGCCAGGCAACCATTTCGTAGTTAATTGCATTTATACATTTGTAATACTTTGAATTGAAAGACGAATGATAATCCATCATCCTTATATACATAAATACTTATGAAATTATTAATTTTATTTATTGGCTTTCTTCTTCAGGCGTTTAACGTTTTCTCTCAAATTGCTCAATCTACAGTTGCAAATGGTTATGTTGCCGGTTATAAAAGCATTGTATTAAAAGATTCATCAAGAATTTATAAGCCAAATACATCAGTAACAGATGCTCTTCATTTCAGGCCTATTGAAATAGACGTTTGGTATCCGGCTGTTTCTTATAAGCCTGATGAATCTCCAATTAAGTTTGTGGAATTTGTGAAGCTATTGCAGGAACGGGCAAACAGGTTTCAGGATGATACTGTTTATAAGAATTTCACTTCACTATTATTGCAATACATTAGCACAAATCTGCAAATCAGTGACACATCAAAATTATATCACCTGAAAACAAATAGTTATGAAAATGCGACTCCGGCAGAAAAACGGTTTCCCTTAATTATTTACCAGTGTGCATACAATGGCATGAGCTATGAAAATATCCCCTTGTTCGAGCAACTCGCAAATAATGGATTTATAGTTGCCTGTATAACTTCTGATGGCCGTTATCCGGGAAACATGACTACAAAACCGGAAGACTTGATGGAGCAAGTGTATGATGGATTGTTTGCGCTGCATAAGTTGACAGCAATTAGTAATATTGACTCAACAAAAATTGGTGTTATAGGATATAGCTGGGGTGGATTAGCTTCGTTATTCATGGCAATGAAAGATAAAAATATAAAAGCTATTCTGTCGCTTGATGGTTCAGAAATGTTTTATTACAGGGATTCAGATGAAGAAAACAATGACTTTAACCAACTAAGAAAATCCACAAACTTTCGCCCTGAAAATATATTGGCTCCATATCTTTATTTAGAAAGCGGGCATAAACAGGATGAAGACAAAGCCGATTCTATTTATAATCCATTGAAACTACTCAAAAGAGAAAAGAAATATATGCGTTTTGCTAAAGCCACTCATGAAGATTTTTCTGTTATACCGTCATTAGCTTTAGAAGATAAAAAAGGCACCATTAAATGCTCGGGCTTTTACGACACAGTTATTACATGCACCATCAATTTTTTTAATCAATACCTCATTGGTAAAAATGATATGTTTACAGAAACTGTAAATAAATTATATCAAAACAATAGTGTTGATTCTCTCTATCCTGTTCCTTTAGCAGATAGAAAAAATACTTCTTTACTCAAAGGAAGGGTGATTGATGCAAAAACAAAACAGCCAATAGCGTATGTAAATCTTGGTATTCCAAACAAAAACATAGGTACAGTTTCCCAGACGGATGGAAGTTTTCAAATTGCTGCAAGTCTTTATGATACCATCGAAGTTTCAATGATAGGATATGAAAATAGAAGGTATATACCTGTTAGTCATGAAAAGGATAATCCAGTTGCGATTATTGAAATGAAACCAAAAATGACTACTTTACAGGAAGTGGTTATAACTGCTAAGGCATTGCCTGTACGAACACTTGGAAATACAACTACTTCACACTTTTTTAGTATTGGGTTACCACTTAAGTTTTTGGGTTCAGAAATAGGTGTAGTAATAAAGCCGGGTAAAAGACCCGTGTTACTAAAATCTTTTAGTTTTAATGTTTCAGAGAATCATCTGGATTCAGCAGTTTTTAGATTTAATATCTACTCGCTAAAAAATGGGAGACCGTTTGAAAACATAATGTCAAATAATATCCTGCTACATATTGGTAACCAGGCAGGGTCTTATCATATAGACCTGAAGGATTACAAAATCATATTGAAAGAAAAAGCATTAATTTCTCTTGAGTGGATTGATGGAGGAAAATCAGGAAACGAAAGGGGAGTTTTGTTTTTATCGGCTGGATTGTTTAATACAGGAACATGGCACAGAACAACAAGTCTTGGAAAATGGACTAAAGCTAAAGGACTTGGTGTGGGATTTAATGTAGATGTTCAACCTTTGGAGAATAAATAAAATTTCTGCCTCAGTGGGTGTTCGCTGTAAACACAACCTTTCGTTGGGTAGAAGATAGCGGCCGGAACCGAAGGTCAGACCGCGGGTTAAATTGGGGGCTGCTGTCTGCTCTCCCGTTCAAAGAATACATCGGAACCTTTGTTTTAATTTTATAGACTCTTCCATTTTTCGTTTATACTTTATTGTTATTGAAATAAATTTAAATGATAAATACAAATGTTGCTTATTTCTTGCTTTACTGAAATACCCGGCTTCTGTGGGCAACGCAACAATTGTTTTTTCTTTCATGCTGCTTCAATGGGAAAAATGAACTTTTTATTGGTGGATGCCATTGGTCATGAGACCAGACGACGATTCCATCTGCTAATTGAAAGTTTAAAAAAAAAGAAGGGCGACATTGGATGGAAACATGACACTTATGGGTAAACGAAATAAATTGAATGTGGTTCGTGACACGAACCATGGCGGACACAAACCATAGCTGGGTTGCAAGTGCCATCGGTACGACCGATTTTGTAACATGGGAATTTATTCCCTTGTCTCAACCTCGCAGGGTTTTGGCTGAAAACATAACACTTACGGCAAACGAAATAAATTTGATGCGATTCGTGGGACGCAAACCATGGTGGTAAAAAACCATTACTTGAATTAGAATAACATACAGGCATAAACGAAATATAGCCACGCTAAGGAAGGATAAACATCTGTGTTTTATTTGCCTGACTATTCCATTCCATTTCTCGGATCTCCCTTATACTTAAACTCATATTCATGCGGTGGTTCTTTTCCTAAAAGATTTTTTACAAAATAATCCCAGCGGAGCCGCACCTGGTAAATAGAATATTTTCCATAACCATGATGGCTGTTGGGATAGATGACCAGGTCAAAATTTTTATTAGCATCCTGCAAAGCCTGCACTACAAGCAAGGTATTTTGTGGTGGTACATTGTCGTCCATCAGGCCTGCCACCAACATTAATTTCCCTTTGAGATTTTTAGCATAAGTCTGATTGGCCCCGGCAGCGTACTCACTATTGTTGATAGGTCCGTCAAAACGATCGCCCCAGTCAGATTCATAATTGCGATTATCGTGGTTGCCGGATTCAGCGATACCTACCTTAAAGAAATCCGGGTAACGGAACATAGCACCTGCTGTAGCAAAACCTCCTCCTGAATGCCCCCAGATACCGACGCGCGTGGTATCCATGTAAGAATAACGGCCGGACAATTCCCTGATTCCGGCAATTTGGTCGGGCAATGTATTAACAGACATATCACCATAACTCATGTCCTGGAAATGCTTTGTTCTTAATGGGTTGCTTGTGCCTTCAATTTGCACAACCACGAATCCTAATTCGGCCAGCGCCTGGTTATCACCACGTGCAGGATAAAAAGACCAGCTTCCTACGCTTCCGCCCTGGGGACCCGGATAAATATAATCAATGACCGGATATTTTTTCTGCGGATCAGGATGGAAAGGGGTAAATAGTAATCCATAAATTTCATTTTCTCCGTCTGCAGCTTTTACTTTAAAGGGAACCGGTGGTTTCCATCCCTTTGCTTCCAACCTGGAAATGTCTGTTTTAGCTAATGTCATAACCATTTTTCCATCCGATTTACGCAATACAGTCACAGGTGGTACATCCGGCTTTGAATAACTGTCAATAAAATATTTTTGCGATGGGGAATAAGTAATATCATGATTTCCCGACTCAGGTGTGAGTATTTTAAATCCTTTACCGTCAAAATTTACCTGGCAAAATTGAATGAAATAAGGATTTTCTGCTTCCAGTCCTGCCGCCATAAAATAAATAATGCGGGCTTTATCATCTACTTTTATTATTTGAGAAACATCATAATTTCCATCGGTAATTTTATTTTTCAATTTACCGGTAACCGCATCATATAAATAAAGGTGATCCCAATCATCACGTTGAGAAAACCATATAAATTCATGGGATGAGGGAAGATAACGCCAGTTTACTCCACCGAATCCTGATTCAAATTGAGTAGGTACATCTTCTTCAAAAATTTCACTCACATCACCTGTCACTGCATCTGCAATACGCACTTTTTCTGTTTTATGAAAACGGGAGGTAGAAACAAAAACCAGCTTACTTCCGTCGGGACTCCATTCTACATCCACCATTTTACCATCAGCGGCAATATCATCCATATCTGTGGAACGGCGGGGATCAGGAGGAATTTTAAGGAATATAACTTTTGGATTATCTACATTAATAACAACACGATATATTTTCATTTGTGCAGTATCGCCGGGGAATTCATATTTCCATTTATCCAAATGGGGTGCGCCCACATTGGTAGATACCGAATACATATCGGTTACATTACGCTGATCTTGCTTAAACGTAGCTATCTTTTTAGAATCAGGCGACCAGAGCAATATGGCCCCCTCACTATGCCGCCAGCTTGCATTGTCTGTGGCGTATCCAAAATCTTCCGCGCCATCAGTTGTAAGTTGTGTCTCTTTCCCTGACGCTATATCCCGTACCCATAAATTCCAGTCTTTGATATGGGCCGCCAGCTTGCCATCAGGAGAAATAACTTCATCACTGAAATTTCTTCTGTAACGGCTCATCACAGGGGAAGATAATTTCTGATCACTTTGCGTACATTGATAACTTTCCAGGTCACACTGCCATTCTTTATCATCAGCCCGAAAAAGAATCGCCTTATTATCATCTGAATATTTAAAATATTGAAATGGCAACATACCAGATGTATAAGTATTGCCAGTTGCTTTTGAAAGGGAAGCAGCCAGTTTTTCCTGGTCGAACGCGGGTTTGCGTGTACCTTTTTCCGGATCAATTAAAACAAAATCACTTCCTGTGGCGGTCAAATCACGAAACCAAAAATGATCACCAGAGGTCCAGTTGGGCCTTACACTTTCGTGATCTAAATATGGAGCGACGTTATAAGAAAGAAATTGCTCTGCATGAGCATAATCGCTTGTTGTCAATGAATCGGGTGATGGTTGTGCATAAACTGAAACTGTTATTGACAGCAGGATAACAGGAAAGTAAAGTTTTCGTATCATGAAAGTAAATATTTTTGGACGGCTCTAAGGTATAAAAAATAAGATACAAACAATTTACCTTTTATCCTTTTCTTAATAATCAAGCGAACCAGGATAATTGCTATGTTGCCAGCGGAAGAGAGTGGCCAGGTACCAAAACCGAATACTAATGCAGGTTTCATTTTATCCAAATAGAAAAGTAAATGCTATAAAACCCCGCTTTCTGTGGAGCCTTTTAATAATTAAAGCGCGCTATCCTTAGTTTGCAAAAGGATATTGTATTGGGCTTGCGGCTTTAAATTGCGCTTCGGCCAAAGGTAACGAACGCATCTTCAAAAAACGATAAAAAATTGTTTAACCCCTATGGATAATCATAAAATATTTCCGTTATAAAAAAAGGGCCTTCCTTTCAGAAAGCCCACTTAAAACTCCAGTTAAAATACTATTTTGTTGAAGAACCTTTAGATGAACTTGTATCATCGTGCATATCATCATCGTGCATGGTCCCTGCCTTTTGAGCATATTTTGATGCGGCTTTTTTGCTTTGTTCGTCAGCCTTTGCCTGATGACCATTTGCAGCCATTGCATGATGCGCCGCCTTTTCATCATTTCCTTCTTTGGAATGTTTAGCAGCTTCTGTGTGATGTTTAGCGGCAGCTTCATTATGTTTGGCTGCGGCCTCGTGATGTTTTGTTGGCATTTTACAATTTTTTTTAGTTAACCATGTTCAAAACAAAGCAATTGTGCTGCCACAATTTTCAACGCCGTTAGCTATTTAACAGTTAAGTCTGAAATAAGTACTTTAGCTATTATTCGGGTATAAATATGACAAATAAATGTTTCTGTATTCTCTAAACCGGAGATATATAATTTTATTTTGTACTTGTATTCCAAAAATGCACGACGCTTTTGTAGATATTTATACTCTTGTAGACCCACTTTTGTGCGAGATGGTTGTTATTGAGTTTCCAGCGTCCGCATTTTGGCACAAGAATGATGGTCAGGAAAAGAGTGAGGGAGTTACTCTAAAAGCTTGAATTAGAGAAGGTCCTTTTAATCAATACTGAAGAGATGTGTATATTTACTTCATGAGCAATTAATCCGGAAGATTGTTAGTTTTGGATCGCGCAGGAATTTAATAACATGCAAGGATTCTTTGATTTAATTTTTATTTCATAATTATGACAAATTGTAAAAAAAACTTTATAGTAAAAAAACAAAGAAATAAATACCGCTTAAAAATATAAATGATTCATTATGAAATTAAAATTAACCTTCTTATTCTTTGCCTTGTATTTAGTTCAATGCGCTTATGCGCAAAAAGCAAAAAACTTTGATGTGCCATCGCCGGATGGAAATATCAAACTGCATGTTGAAACTTCCGGTAAAATAATATGGTCGGTAAAAGACAGAGATCAAATCATTATTGAGCCTTCGTCCATTTCATTACAATTGCAAAATGAAACGCTGGGTGATAAGGCGATAATTACTTCCTCCAAAACAGAAAAAGTAAACAATACAATTACTGCCATCCATTATATCAAAGCAACTATTCCTGATAATTACAACCAACTCACTTTAAAATGTAAAGGAGATTATGGTTTACTATTCAGGGTTTATAATGATGCCGTTGCCTATCGCTTTTTTACAAAGAAAAAAGATAGTATCATCGTCAAGAATGAAGAAGCTAATTTCAATTTTACAAACGATGATAGTGCGTTCATCCCCATACAATGGGATTATCGTGACGGACAAAATTTCAACTCATCATTCGAAGCGCTATATCATCACATAACGCTATCGGAATTTCCAAAAGATTCACTGGCATTTCTTCCTTTACTGGTGGATGTAGGCAATGGAAGAAAAGCAGAAATACTCGAAGCAGATCTCGAAGATTATCCCGGCATGTACCTCGATTTAAATGAAACAAACAAAGGGTTGAAAGGTGTGTATGCGCCGTATCCTGCAAAGGAATATTTGCATGGCATCAATTACATCGTGTCAGACAGGGAAGCTTATATTGCCAAAACAAGCGGCACCAAAAATTTTCCGTGGCGTATTGTTGCCATCAGTGAACAGGACAAAGATTTATTGAATAATGATATTGTGCAAAAGCTTGCATCACCACCAAGACTTACCGATTATTCATGGGTAAAACCAGGGCAGGTTTCATGGGATTGGTGGAACAACTGGAACGTTACACATGTTGACTTTCATGCAGGCATCAACACCGATACTTATAAATATTATATTGATTTTGCGGCTGCCAACAAACTGCCTTACATTATTATGGATGAAGGTTGGAGTGATGATCTTGATCTTTTAAAAGTAAAGTCATACGATCTGAATCTGCAGGAGATTATAGATTATGGTAAACAAAAAAATGTGGGTGTTATTCTTTGGGCAACATGGTATGCAGCTTCCCATCAGACAGACGCTGCATTTTCTACTTATTCAAAGATGGGTGTGAAAGGTTTTAAAATAGATTTCTTTGATCGCGATGACCAAAAAGTTGTTGAGTCAACTTATGCTATTGCAAAGAAAGCTGCCGAATATAAACTGATGGTTGATTATCATGGCATGTATAAGCCGACAGGCTTGCAACGAACTTATCCAAACGTAATTGGCTTTGAAGGTGTGAAAGGTTTGGAGAATTTTAAATGGGCTGATGAAGATCAGCCGCGATACACCACCAGCATTCCTTTTATACGCATGATGGCCGGCCCGATGGATTATACGCCAGGCGCTATGCGTAATGCAACGAAGGATGATTTCAGGCCGATTAATGGTAACCCAATGGCGAAAGGCACCCGTTGTAACCAGCTTGCTGAGTATGTTGTTTTTTACGCTCCATTGCAAATGTTGTCTGACAATCCGACAATATATATGCGTGAAAAAGAGTGTACCGATTTTATAATACAAGTGCCTACAACATGGGATGAAACGGTACCTCTTGACGGCAAGGTCGGTGAATATGTTGCGGTGGCCCGTCGAAAAGGAAGCGATTGGTTTGTAGGTGCGATGAGCAATTGGAATGCAAGAGATATTACACTTGATTTTTCATTTCTTCCCGCAGGAAAATATACAGCCGAAGTTTTTAAAGATGGTGTAAATGCAGATCGCAATGCAACTGATTATAAAAAGGAAATCATTACTATTTCTTCAGGCGATAAAATAAATATTCATTTGGCATCGGGTGGTGGCTGGGCAGCAAGAATAAGCAAGGCACCATAAAAAGGGAAATTTCAGCCTCTGTGAGTGTGTGCTTGAAGCATGACTTTTCGGCGGATGGGGATAGCGGTCGGCGCCGAAGGTCAGACCGGGGGTTAAATTGAGGAACGCCGTCTGATCTCACGGGCAACCTATCCAGATAAAACCTCGCGGATGAATAGTAATAATCTTCCGGCTTTTCACACAAACCTGCCTTCATCGGATTCTGATTTATTTGGCCAGGAGACCAGACGGCGGCCCCCACTGGCGGATTGAAGGATTTGGAAAATAAAGAAGTAACACCCGCATTGGTTAAAAAATCGGTCATGCCTACGGCATTGGGAGATAATCTTTATTATTTCTGATTGCTGTGATTGACTCCAAAATAATTGGTGAGACGGAAGCAGTTTGACCGCTGCCCGGGTGTCCACCAACCGGCGACATTTTGAAATGTACCCTATTTGGTTTACTATAATCCACAGGTTAATAATTTTGATCAGATTAAAAAAGTAATCTCTTTATTCTGGCAGCATAATTGTAAATACTTTAGTAAATTGTTATTAAAATTATTAAAAAATTAAAATCATGCTATTTACAAGTATTTCTCTTGCTTTTGTAGCAGCCGTTATTGCTATTTTCATATTCAGAAGTTTAAGAAAGAAAAAGAATGAAAAAATTAATATTAATGAAAAAGAATATGAAGAAAAAAAAGGCATCATAGATTAATTAATTTATTTAGAATATTTTCCTAAATACACAAAAGTTTCAAATACTTCTGCTGCTGTTGGCGGGACGCCAACAGCGTTTTCAAACCTGATTACTTCTGTACCTGAAAATTATAACCAATGTCGGTGTTCCTTTCAGACTGGCGCATGCCTCCCGGCATATGACTGTTTGTTACTAACCAATGTCGGTGTTCCTTTTTCTTCAGATTGCCAACTCCTGAAAGTACGCCGCCGTCTGGTCTCCCGACCAACGGCATTAAGCAAATGCCCCTCTCAATTACCTTTAATGTGTTTGCATTTTAAAACTATCCAACCTATCCAGAAAAAAATTCGCAGATGAATAGTAATAATCTTCCGGCTTTCACACAAACCTGTCTTCATCGGATTTTGATTAATTTGGGGCCGTTGGTCAGGAGACCAGACAGCGGCACCCACTGTCGGATCGAAGGCTTTGGAAAATAAAGAAGAAATACCCGCATCGGTTAAATTTTCAACTTGCTGTTTATGATAGTTTGAATTACATGAGCATTCCTACAACTTTGAACCTTGGCATTGAGTCTTTATATAGAGTAGGTTACCAAGGCACATTAAATAACGATTGTAGTAGTATTGGTAATGATAGTACTCTTGCAAATAGTGATAATATCAACGGTGATGGACAACTAACAATAACCAAACTGGATAAAAACTGCCGGTATTATTTCTGGAACGTTTAACGCTATCTTATTTAAACTTGGCTGCGATACCATTAAAATTACTGAAGGTCGTTTCGATATGAAATTCTAAATCTTTTTTCTTTAACCATAAATTTTTCTTTTATGAAAAAGCTACAATTCATATTCTGTTTGTTAGGGCTATTATTTTTCTCCCAAAATCTTGTAACTGCACAAACTCAGTCAATGACGGTGTTCCCTAACCTTGCAATCCGAAACTATGACTGAGAGGGCCGCCGTCTGGTCTCCCGACCAACAAAATTGATTTCCACATTTTCGTTTATGCTTCTCAGTTATTGAATAATAAATTTAAATTATAAAATACAAATGTTGCTTATTTGGCGATTCGCATTTACCGTTTTGTCAGCTAATTAAACGAATGCCTAAACTCCAAAGGTGAAAATTTGGTTTTGCTTTTAAACAATTTACTAAATGACTGCGAATGTTCAAAGCCTAATTCGTAGGCAATCTCGCTCACCGATAGTTCGGTAGTAGAGAGTTTTTCCTTTGCTTTTTCAATCAACTTATTATGAATATGCTGCTGGGTGCTTTGTCCGGTTAATACTTTGAGCAATGAACTTAAATAGTTTGGAGATACATTTAATGTTTCTGAAACAAAATGTACGGATGGCAGGCCTTTTGAGATCAATTCATCGTTATTGAAATAGTCACTAAGGATTTTTTCCAGGCGCTCCAGTATTTGATGATTGCTTATTTTTCGGGTAATGAATTGACGTTCATAAAATCTTTCTGAGTAAGTGAGCAATAATTCTAATTGTGCAATAATAACGCTCTGACTGAATTTGTCAATATTGGAATGGTACTCCTTTTCTATATTTTGAATAATGTTGTTCATTACAGCCTCTTCTTTTTCTGAAAGGAATAAGGCCTCGTGTACCGAATAATCAAAATATTCGTATTGCTTTATGTTTTTTGCCAGGCTTGTATTCCACAAAAAATCCGGATGAAAAAGCAGCATCCATCCAGACTTTTTTTCGGAATCATTTTTACCATGCTCAATTCCGAAGACCTGGTTGGGAGCCACAAAAAACATAGTGCTCTCATCAAAATCGTAATCCTGCTGCCCGTATTTGAATTTGGCATCGCAATTTCTTTTCAACGCAATGAAATAAAATTCATAGATGAAATTAGTGGGTTCCTCGTCGCGAAAGCCTTTAATGTCCTCAACATTTATCACGCTGATTAATGGATGTTCGGGCATTGGTAATCCCCTAAGCCGGTGAAATTCACTTACTGATTTGATTCTGTATGGTTGTTTGTTTACCATATTGTGTTTTATTTTTTATTCAAGAAATTTCATGTCCTCTTTGCTCAATTTTATTTCAGTTGCTTTTAAATTTTCTTCAAAATGTTTTAGAGAAGAAGTTCCGGGGATTGGTAATATCCATGAAGAACGATGCAGCAGCCATGCTAAATTTATTTGCGCATCTGTGGCGTTGTATTTCTTTGCAATGGTTGAAATCCTTTCATCCTTTTTGGGCATTGACTGAAACAAAGAGAAGTAAGGAATTAAAGGTATTTTATTTTCCTCACAGATTGCCAACACTTCTTCACCGCCCCTGGTTTCTCCTCCATATGCAAGTTGCTTTGAGATGCGTTGAGCATGGCCATACATATTTTCTACTGTAGCGATGTTGCCCATTGCCATAGCAGCTTTCAATTCGTCCGGGCTAACATTACTTACACCTACATGCAATATTTTCCCTTCTTTCTGCATCTCAAACATGGTCTGCATGGATTCTTTAAAAGGTACATCGCCGCCATTTATTATCCTGAAATGAACCAATGTTATCTGTTCTCTTTTCAGAGTACGTAAATTATTATCTATACTGGTGCGTAAATTCTCAGGACGATTAAATGATATCCAGCTTTTGTCGGGTTTTCTTGCGCCGCCCACTTTTGTACATATCACTAAATCGTCAGGATAGGGATATAATGCTTCTGCTATTAAACGGTTGGTTACATCCTCGCCGTAATAATCGGCGGTGTCTATAAAATTAATACCGCTTTTAATGCATTGCTTTAATATTTGCAACGCTTCAGTACGGTTGGCAGGCTCTCCCCAAATGCCTTCACCGGTGAGTCGCATCGTTCCATATCCAAAACGTTTTACTTTCAATGGATGATTGCTTTTTTCTGCAATCGTGATTTCTTTTGTTATCATAAAATTATTTTGTGTTTCATTATTTTAAAAAACTGCTGATATTATTTCGGCTTACTACAAAGGATAAAATTACTATGATTTAAAAATTGCATCAGCAAATTCCTTTTACCAATCTACTTCGCCATCTTCTTTTAAAAATTTTCCTGTGGGGCCATCATTATCCACCGTAGCATATTTTACGATTACTTTCGCGGCTTGTTCTACCTTTTGTGTTCCCTGGTGATTGTTGAGGTCGGTTGCTGTGTAACCCGGCGTAACACTGTTTATTTTGAAATTGGTGTTTCTAAATTCTTTCGCCAATAATACTGTAAAGGCATTCAGCGCAGTCTTTGAACAACTGTAGGCATCATAAATCGCATAGTTAGGATTTTGTGTGTTGCTATGAATCGCTAAGGAACCTAACCCGCTTGAAACGTTTACGATTCTTGGCTCGTTCGATTTTTTTAAAAGTTCAATAAATTGTTGGGTGGTTTGAACGGCACCAAAAAAATTAGTGTCAAATACTTTCCGTAAATTCTCTATTTCACCAGTTGATAAATTTTGAGCCTGCCCGCCTCCAATACCGGCGTTATTAATTAAGACATCTAATTGTTTGACTTTACCTTCCAATTCTTTTCTTGCAGATTTTATTGAATTGATATTTGTTACATCTATTTCAATACAGTCCACATTATTTATTCCTAATGCTTTCAACTTTTCTAATGCTTCAAGTCCTTTGATTTTATCTCTGCTACCCAAATAAACAAAGTAACCTGATTGTGCCAATTGTTTGGCTGTTTCAAAACCAATTCCTTTGTTGGCTCCTGTTATTAATACTGTTTTCATTGTTCGATTTTTTGTTTGTTATTTACATTAAATACAACTGCAAATTCTTTTGCAAAATCTTTCAGTTTCACTTTGCCTAAAGTGGGTTTGTGCTGTTTGTAATCTTCATACAATACACCGCTGCGTCTGCCAGCATTCATTTCCACCAAACCTTTTGCAATCTCCGGATTCATTCCTGCCGCTTTCATTCCATTCAGCATTTGTTCGTCAGAGATTTCCAGCCATTTCAAATCCGGCTTGTCGATAGCTTCGCCCAAAATTTTTGCTACTTCATTTGGTGAAACTTCATCGCTTGCTATGTAACGAATGGTTCTACCTTCAAAAGGTTTTTCCATTTCTTCAGCTATAACGGCAGCAATATCCAAAGGCGAAGCCCAGGGTTCTTTTTCATCGCCTCCATAATTTTGTACGATGGCATTTTGTGATTTTATGGTTGGGATAAAGGCAAACATATTAATGTAAAAACCTACCGGACGCATAAATTTAATGGAAACATCATCCGGCAATTCTTTCAAAATGTTTTCTACTTTGTAATGAAATGCTAACATGCCATTTCCTTTATCCGTATGTGCGCCAATGCTGCTGAGATGCACCAAACGCTTTACACCCGAGCTCTGAATGGCTTGTTTATAATTATTAGCAATCTTATTAATAGCCTCCATATAATCAAGATTGTGATCGGAGAAACTGCTGGCGTCAAGCGTTTCCATGAGATAGACTATGTCTGCGCCTTTGAAAGTTTTTGTGAGAAAATCCACATCTTCCATTGTGCCTATGGCAGCTTTTGCGCCTAAGGCTTCAATCTCTTTTTGCCTTTCAGCTAGGCTGCTGATAACCGTAACGGAATGTCCTTTTTGAACTAAAATTTCTGTGAGTGGTTTGCTGATGTGCCCTAACGAGCCTGTGAGTACTATTTTCATGTTTTTACTGTTTTTAAATGGATACAAAATTCTGTAACCTTTAAACAACAGTTGTAACCAAATCTACTTTTCTTGTAGTCAAAAAGAGGATTGCTCTATTTTTTACCTACACCACCAACGATCTATGAACGATCTATGTTTCTGCCACCTTGGGTGTTCACTCTTTTAGTAAGGGCGCCGATCGTTAAAGCCGCCGTCAGGTCTCATGACCAATGGCTGACAAGGGCAAAGTTTTTCACCTTTTATTTTATAAAGAATTTTACTGAAGTAGGTTGGTATGTTTCAAATTCTTTCTCCAATTTTCGTTTATGCTTCTCAGTTATTGAATAATAAATTTAAATTATAAAATACAAATGTTGCTTATTTGTGTAAACCTGTTTTAAGGCAAGACAAGAAGGGAAAACCAACATAGATCAAATATTGAAATGAAGCTATTCATTTTTTTAATTAAATCAGAGAGGAATTTGAATTTAAGCAATATAAAAGAATAATTTATTTATGCAACTCATTTGGTACGCCCAGCAAATAAATTTTCTGATCTATCTGGCCATAGAAATAATTTTTTCAAGGTTAGGAATTGCCATTATGCCATTAGCATCGCGATAATCAATAATTAAAATATCTCCCGTTTTTTGGAAACGGTAGTGTTTGCCGGTAATGCTCCCTACAGCAGTGAGCGAAGTTTTACCTTGATATCTAAAACTTACATCCTCCCACATTTTTGGTGGTACATATCGAGTGGCTTTTTGAGGCAAATTGTTTTTTGCAAGTTGAACATACCCTGCTCTTTTGGAGCCGCAGTTGCACATAAATTAAAATTTTATTTTTTTTAAAAAGGCACTATCAATAAACTAAATAAAAAAATAGTAAGAAGTGGAATAAAATTACAAAATGAATAACATCAATTTTCTTCCTCTTCAAGATAAATGGGTTCATCAGATTTATTATTTTTCCTGTCGGTTGCTTTTTCCAATAAACAAGCTGCACCTGATAAGGCAATCCATAATAACAATTTTTCACGCCAACTATTCCCTTCCCATAACCCAAAGGGCAATGCCACCCAAACGCTTGTGCAGTAAAAGCAATCGAGCAGGCTCCCGAAGAAGTCCGCTCCTATTGCTTTTCTTAAACGATAGATGATATCAAAGGGGCCGTCTTCTTTTGAGAACAGATGCGTGATACGCCAGATGGCTAAAGAAAGAACAATAAAATAAAACACATTCATACTAATTACCGTAATTTAAAAAGAAGACTACGGCAGTCTTTAAAAACTACCATAGTCTTTTGTTGATTTATCATGGCTCCAATGCAAATGCCGTTACCTGGTATGGGGCATCATTTGCTGTAACACGATAAGTGCCATCAGTTGCTATGGCAATTACAGATAAAGTTTCTGCAAATGCAGCTTTACCAGTTCCATCATGATAACAGGCGCCCAATAATTGTGCAGGTGTAAAATGCTTATCATATAAACCACTGGCCAACTTGTATGAGTAAACCAGAGGGAGTAATGACAAGTACGTGCTGTCAATAACCATCCCGCTGGTATCTGCTATAGAAACGCCTCCACAGGTTCCTTCGTTGACATTAAAACTAAATACGGCAAAATTGTTGGACTGTATTGCCAGGAAGGATAAATCAAGATCTGCATCCACTCCCCCAAGTTTGTATTTCACAAATCCACAACAGTTTAATGATGCCGGCGTCCCATTTACATTCACAGTAAAAATACCTGCAGCACACTTAGAGTTATCAATCCGCATCAGAATATTAAATGCATTCGCAGTAGTGGGCGTTGGGTTTTCCAGTAACCCATCCGGTGCATTTACACTAAAGTCTGCATCGTTATAATCCGGTATTTTGAAAGTAGCTTTTGGAATATTTGTCAAAAGATTTCCTGCTTTATCAAATAATTGCAACTCGAATTCATAAAGCCCGTCACCACCGGCCATAGTACCATTCTTCAATTGTGTTGAATCAAAATTCATTGTATTCATATAATATGTCTGCTCCTGCCATAGAGGGCTTGTTTCAGGCACACTAAAGGGCGCCATGTTAGGTTGCACCGGAGGTATAATATACAAATTATCATTGGTGCCTATGGTAAAAGGGCCAAGTTTTACACTGTTAGCTCCAAATTGTGTATCGCCGTGAGAATCTATATAGGTGTATTCATACCCTTTATTTACCGCACCTCCTATTGGTAGCAGCGCTTTATAACTATCAGTTACAGGAAGTAACTGTGCGTTTGCAATTTGTTTGTACCTCCAGCGATAATAATAAATCCCTGTATTGGGAAGATCGCTTCCAAAACCCATATACAAATAAGAAGAACTTCCCCCAAACGGGCGCTTATAATCACCAACAGAAGTTAGGAAAAAATCATCATAGATAGCTGAAGCATCTGTGAGGCCTATCCTGTCGTAGCCAACCAATTGCCCGGGAGGAGGTTGTAAATAACTTGTCTGGTTAATATGCGCAACACTGGTTGAGCCCACTGTTCTTATCCAAACTAATTCACCGGGTATCGGACAATCACAACAACAATTTCCCGGCACACGTGAATCTGTTATCTGAATATTAATATTAGTGCCACAGGCATAATCCCAAAAAGTATTGCATGGAATCGGGGGATTATAAACAGTTGTCCATGCGCCATTAATCATATATTCCACCCATATATAAATATCCGGCTTGTCGCCAAAACACCAATACGAAACATTAGAATCAAAGCGTCCGTTAGCATCTGTATAAACAACAGCTAACTCTTTGCAACGATAAAAATAAGGCCACCACCAGGGCCATAAACAAAACCAGGGATGGAGGATTGCGTAATTCTTTGCAATTGTATCTCTGATTAAATTCAAATTATCTGATGCTAAATTTTGTCTGATGTCTATTCCTAATTCAGGCAATGAAGCAGCAGTGGCCATTTGTATTTCTTCTGCAGATTGAGTGTTAAATATATTTTGAGAACGAAGTGACGCTGCAGAACTTAATTCATTACTAACAAAAGGCGATGGATCAGGAACGGGAATAGGAAATTTGATAATTTCATTTGGGTTCAAAATGGCTTCCGGAATTTTTGCAATAATATAATCCGGTATCCGGTAGATCCACCACAAAATTGAATCTACCTCGCAGATGTGCACTCTCGCCCTGCATACAGAACGATCAACCCACCTGTTGCCAACCTGAAACCATTTGGAAACTTTGCCCGTTACCCGGCAATTGCAAAATGGCCAGAATTGTGAAATAGCCGATGGGATGGGGAGGATAGAAAGCTTATTGTCTTTTTCAACATTTAAAATTGGCTCATAAGGTTTATAATTTTCCAGTTCTTCAATGCTTGTAACGTTTTGAACATTCTGATCTGTTGCAGGAGCAATAAACACCCGTAATTCACCTGGGGTGATATTTTTTTGTTGTGCCTGAAGATTTTTGTTTTTTTCTTTGCTCAGATCAAATTCCAATAAATTGTTTTTTATTAATTGTGATTGAAGCAAAATACCTCTGCAAGTAAAAAGAAAACCAATAATTGAAATTTCCTTTTCGAGAGGTGTTTCAAAACTTATGGGGATTGAAATTTTTTTTATTTCTTGTGCCATGTTATTTTATTTAATAATAGTTAATAATAAAGTACTTTGGTTTAAATAGAGTTTGGATTAAAGAACGATCTATTTAATCAGCTATCACCTGCGCAGGCGGGCAACATCTGTATTCCTGTGATTTTTCCAGCAACTGAATTTGTTTGCGCAGTAAATCGTTTTGCAACTGTAGATTTTCTTTTACTTCCGGTTCGCATACACAGCAATCATCTAAGCAGCCTTTCACTATAATACCGGATGTGGGTAAAGAAAACTCCTGCTCAAAACTTATTTTGCTCTTAATTGAGTTAGAAGCCTTGCCACTTGAGTCTAACAAACCTTCAGTTAATAATTGTTGATCCACCTGGGCAAGAGCAGCATTGCGAATGGCAGCAGAAATTGGCGCGGCAGCCTGAAATTGCGCTGCAGCCTGGCTGAAGCCAAATGTATTTCCTGCTATGTCAGTCCCCGCAGTCAACAATTCGGCATTGGTAAAAACTTTGCTGGTTGCGGGCATTTCTTGTGGAACTACTGCTACTGCTGATTTTAATGTGGGTAAATACAATGGCCTGCGAACAGGTGCTACCGGATCCAGCACCCTTCTTTCAATTTCTACCAGTTCATAAGTTATTTTTTGTTTTTTATTAAGGCGATAAAAAATAAAAGTAATCGCATGGCAATGATTGGGATTAGAAAATTGTCTTGAAGAAGCCTCATACTGATCTTCAGATTCGGTAGCAACATGAGTTCTTGAAGATACTTCACCGATTGAAATTGAATGGGCCTTTTGCGTTTCTCCCACAGACTGCGTAGCCGAACCCTGCGCTTGTGATCTTTGCTCGTTCAGATAATCCGAAACCGATTTACTGTTGTGGCTGCCGTTGGCATTTGTGCTGGCATCTGCAGAACCTCCAAATAAACTGATGCCGACACTGCCGTGTGCATCACCATTAAAATCCCAGTTGCCCGAATCGCTGCTGGTAGCACTTCCGGATTGGGAGTTAGCTCCATCAGTAACATAGTTTTGCAAGGCAGTCATATAATATTGTTCTTCAGAAATTTGCTCGCTTCTTGTACTGATCTGAGTTTCACTATCTAAAGTAAAACGGCTCTTGCGATCTGTTGATTGGAGGTTTACCTTTTCTCCCGGCAACAATGTAGTACTGTATGCCGGATCTCCAAGTGTAAGTCCCAGCGTACATCTTGTGAATTTAAAATGTAGCACCACTTCCACCGTAAGCTGCTGTGAAGGTGTGTTGGCTGCAGCCGGCAAAGTGACGGGATAATTGAGAATTCGCTTATACTGAAAGATATCGCAATGATTGTCTTTGATAAGATCAGGGCAACAGGGAATTGTTACACCGTCGCCACTTGTGGCATTACCCGATGGTTGGGTTTTTGAATTTTCTTTAGGCATAAAAAATGATTTTTAATGTGAAAAGTGATTTTTTTATTTCCTCAGGCTGCTTCGTTGTTTTAGAAGCGGAGGATAAAAAGGTGAAAGATTTTATGCTTTAATTTTACTTTCAATAATTTTTCTGAAATCATCAGATCCTTTCAGATGTATTATTTTATGACTATTTATGCTGGCCAATTGGATCTACCCCATGCACAGAGATTCACAAATCCGTTGCCACTTGCAAATACATTATCGTTTCGCGACGAGAAGGGGAATTTATATTCAGTTTCCTGTCCGCTTACTACGCCCACGATCCTTGGGTCAGTTCCACTATTCCACCAGGCAAACATGGGGCCTCCTGAATTACCGTGATTGAGGTCAC
This sequence comes from Hanamia sp., assembly GCA_036509585.1. Classification (GTDB taxonomy): domain Bacteria; phylum Bacteroidota; class Bacteroidia; order Chitinophagales; family Chitinophagaceae; genus Ginsengibacter. Next base: position 43,283 of record DATCFI010000133.1, read on the forward strand.
AATTTTCAGTTTCTAATTCTTCTCCTCCATCACTATCTCCATCCGTATCATTTATTGTAAAGCCTTGCTGAAATGCAGGTTCTTCAGCATTATCTATGTCGCCGGGATAACCAATATTACTCCAGTACGGCTGATTATTCCAATCATCCGAATAACTATTATAACCCATATAGCCGAGTGAGGAACCTAATGGTTCATACAAACGCAAAACTGCCCAATCGTATCCTGTAACATTTCCATCTGTATTATACCCACGTGCATCGGAAACATAAGATTCTACACCAGCACCATATAGCGAGCTTCCATTAAAGTAAGCGGGAACAAATTTAACCCACCAGCTTCCTGCTGATACGCTTGCCCATGGTACCATGTGGCCTGCCGTTACAACAAGCCTGGGGCCAATAAGAGTACCTGTTCCGCTATATCCATCACTGTTAAAAATGCGGCCGACTAATCCCCATGGCCATGCACTATCTTCAAATGCGAAACGCGCACTGTCATAAACCCAAAGAGGCTCAGAACGGTTTCCCTTAAATCTGCGCATGGGTTGAATAGTGTTCCCTGCTTTAATACGCGGGACAGGCGATACATCTATCCATTCGGGTCTGTGCGACTTGAAAGAAACGTCTTTTTTAATTTCCTTAAGATATTTGGAGGCAGGATGTCTTTCCAATGTAAGCCCCGGCCGTGCTCCTCTTAAATTATCATCAACCGGAACATTGATTCTCCATATATCGTGTCCTGCTTTATGCATTGATTCAATATCTACCACAGGTTTTTTACCAGCTTTCGACTCTATATAGATAGAACGTTGCATTGCCATTCTTTTTAAGGCTTCGGGAATTTTTCCATTTCCTGATATAGCACGCTGTCTCCTTACTTTGGTTAATGGAGTTGGTGAGGCATGGTCCCCAATAAAATGATTTGTTGCCATTACTTTATTTTTTTCGCCTACTCTTTGATCGGATTTTCGGCTTATTCCTTTTATTTATTAATAATACTTCAATGATTTATTATTAGTGATTTATAGGATTGGAGCGTAACCTTTTTTTGTAGTCAAAAACATGCCCAACACAAAAAATAATTATCCGAAACCGTTAACAAGCGCATTTCATGTATAGGTGCTTTTTAGTAAATGGCTTAAAAACGGAGATACCCGGTGAGGAATGTCTATGGAAAAATCATTAATAAAATAGAGAAGTTTTTGACTTTCATTAATGCGAGAAAAATAATCCGCCAAAGCCACAATTCTTTGACGGATTACCTTTGTTACTATTGCATAATTTACACTCCTTTTCCTGATAATTCAAGAGACTTACGTTTTGCTTTTTTTCCTTTATTATCATCACCTTTTGTAGCATCATCCACAGCCGGAGAAACTAATTCACTTTGTTTTATCCTTTGCTCATGAATTTCTGATCCAAGTTTTTGTAACTCGCGTATGCCATTCAAAACCATCGTGCGGGCTTCATTTGCCTGCCTAGCATACTTTGGGCCCCAGGGGTCCACAGGAATCGGGCCATTAGGTCCTAATACCCACAACGGGCCATCAGCAAGGCTTCCAATCAATTGATTCCATATCTCATATTGCTCAAAAACCTTAATATATGGTGGCCACCAGAATATATCCCAAATATAAATGTAATGGCTGTAGGAGCTTATTCCGTTTGCAATTAATGTGATCTCATAAGAACCCAAAGGAACCCCGGAAGGAACATAAAAATTAGTAGAATGAATAGTTGTACCTGTATTAACTCCCATAGTACTATGATCAAATGTTTTGCAGAAATAGACTTTACCTGTAGAGATATTTGTCAACTTTACAATTGGATAATTGGTAGCCGAGGAAACGTCATCTCCATAGGCCACTGCCTGTGATAATCCATTTATTTGACGCCCCTGAAGTGTATAAGATTGGCCATGTCTTACAAAGTAAGGTATGTTGGTAATTGCCGGCCTCCATGATTCATCAGGATAGCCATCGGGGACATAGCAATAAATTGAATTTGAACCATTGGCAAATAATACCTGGCCCGAAGGTGTGAGCATCATTCTGCCGGCAAACGGAACACTACCCGAGTTGGCAGGGTCTGGTACTCTGTATATTGATCTACCGTCAAACTCATAGAAATAGGTAGGTGAAAGATAGTCCCCGGAAACCCCATCAACAGGGCCGCCCACAAATAATACTTTGCCATTTGGCATTAAACATCCGGGAGCATCTTTTGCACCGATAGTTACACCTCCTACTTTGGGAATATCAGGGCCGGTTGTCCACGTTCCTGCAGCGCTGGAAACAACAGGAGGTGTGTAAATAGCAGTTTTGCCTGTTGCTCCAACGCAAAAAACTCTTCCATCGGGCATCAGGCATGCAGGGCCAATTTCAATAGATGAAGCTTCTACTAGATCAACCGGTATGGTGCCTGCAGTAACCCAATTATTTGCTGCGATAACATATTTTTCCGAATTAGGATGGTTAACGCATTGTGCGGCTAATACGGTTTCATCCGGTAACAAAGTCCAGGTTTCTTCAGAAGCTGAATCGCCCTTATTGGGTCCTGCATTCCATGTATTAGTCGCAGGGTCAAAGATGGCAGTTTTATTACCGTTATAATAACCCATCAGAAAACGCCCGTCAGGCAAAACACAACAGGCAGCATCTCCAACATTAGTCCAACCGGCCGGCGCAGCTATTGCAGTCCATGTGTCCGTAAGAGGATTATAAATTTCACACTTATTAGTATCGCCTCCTGCATTACTATATTCCCCACCACAAACAATCACACGGCCATCACGTAAAACTGCGGATGCAAAATAAAGCCTTGTGTTAATCATTGGAGCAAGAGCGCTCCATGTCCCATTTATGTAATTTCCACCTGAATCAGGCGTAAGGCGATGCCAGTTCAGACCGCCGGATTCCTGGCACATAATGGTACCATCGGTTAAAAGTAACATAGTGCTTGCATTAAAAGTGGGTTGATGCGTCAGCCCTTTCCAAATTCCGCTCATAATAAATGAAATTTATTTTGCCTACTCTAATTTCCCTTTTCGGCTTTCCGGGCGCTTACTCTCTTTAATTGCTTTCTATAGTCAATTGCAAAATGGATTTTCGGCTTACTCCTTTTTATTTATAAATAATACTTCAATGATTTGCTATTGGTATTTTATAGGATTGCAAGGAAATTTTTATTGTAGTAAAAAACATCCTTAACCCGAAAGTATAATTACAGGAAGCCGTTAACAAGCGCTTTTTCGTAAAGCGCATTTCACGTATGGGTACTTTTTAGTAAATGGCGTACAAAGGGAGATATCCGGTGAGGAATGGCAATGGAAAAATCATTAATAAAATAGAGAAGTTTTTTATTTTCATTGATGTGGGAAAAATAATTCAGATTAAGGAGGTAGAATTTATTGAGACGTATAAAATTTTCTACAGGTAAAATGTAAAGCAATTCTTTAAGAGTGCTATGCCTTGTCATCCATTTTAGTTTATTACCGCAATTAATCAGTGTTTTCACATAATGATCAGCGCTTATTACAAAGTATATTTCATCAGGATGGGCCCAGGTGTACTTTTCTTTTTTTTCTTCAAAACGTAAGAATTCTATACTCTTTTCCCGGGTGCCGGTCGTGTTGGGCAATGTTATCAGATTTCTTTGGGGAGAATTCAGTTTGTTTACTAATTCATCATTAAAAAGGTAAGTGTTGATGCGCATTGGATCAGTTTTTTATAGTTACAAATATTTAAGTGATCATTGCAATTTTTTAAACCAACATTATTTTGGTGGAACAATTCGTGATCAATCCTCTCATCACAGAAACTACAAGTACCGGTAAGAATGAAATCTTTTAAATAGTTACAGGAAGGTTTTCACTTGAAATTCTTTGGGACTCAATAAGAATGAAGATTAGCCATTATAACTATTCTTAGTTGCTTCTAAAAACATATTGATGTTATAAAATTCAATTGACAAATAAAATTATCTTTTTTTGAATAATAAAAACAAGACAATTATTTAGGTGGCCGTAGTTATTTATTATTTGGTTTAAATTGTTGATTAATCGACATAAACCAGTTTGATTAGGTACAAGGAAATAAATTGTACAACCAAACAAGATAGCTGTGGATAACAAATAGTTTTATTGTTGGTGTAACATATTTAAAACAAGGCATTTCACGAAGATCGTCTTCTGGTCAGCCTCATAGCTAACAAGTGTTTTTACTTTTATTTTATAAGTAATTTTACTATGGTGCTTCGTGTATTTTCGTTTATGCTTTCCTGTTATTGAAAAATAAATTTGAATTATAAAATACAAATGTTGCTTATTTGTGTAAACTTATTTTAGAATAAGACAATGGGAAATTGCACAAATTAAAAATCAAAAAATTAAACCACAGGGAATATATTTTTTGTATCAATCTTTTAAGACATATCATTCTCATTGTATTTTTAAAAAAAAGCAATTGCTAAAAAAGTAATTTCTATTGTGCCAAAAAAAACCCTCTTATATAGAAGGTTGTTGGTACTCCTTTCTTATTCTACTTACAAGTTCACCCTTCCGGCCCCGGGCTCACCGCAGTCCATCCGCCATCTATGACAAGCGATTGGCCGGTTATATGTTTTGCTTTATCGGAAATGAGAAAAAGAGCCGCATTGGCAATATCCAAAGTCGTAGCGGGATGCCCCATTGGCGTCAGGGTCGACCATACTTTTTCATAGTTTACATCATCCATCGTTCTTTCTGTAAGAGTTGCTCCAGGGGGCTACCGTGTTTACGTTGATCTTATAAGGCGAGAGTTCTAACACCAGGTTTTTGGCAAGCATTTCGAGAGCAGCCTTCGTCATGCCATAGGCTGCAAGGTTTTTATGAGCCTGGTGCCCGGTAACGGAGGAGGTAAATAACAACGATCCACCGGAACCTTGTTGAATCATTTGATTCGCTGCCGCCTGTGCGAGAAAAAAAGTTCCTGCCAGGTTTACCTTTACTACCTCAAAAAAAGAAGAAGCGGGATAAGTAAGGAAGTCTCCAAACAGGGTAATGCCCGCATTTGCTACCACTACATCTAATTTGGAAAATTTATCCACTGCCGTAGCTACCATTTTTTTTATGATATCAGGGTTAGAAGCATCTCCGGCAACGCCAAGACAAGTACCTCCTTCCAACGATATTTTCGTGACCGCTTTCATGGAGAGATTGGAATCAATATCATTCAAAACTACTTGTGCACCTTTTGTAGCAAGTTGTTTTGCTATTTCAAATCCAATTCCCTGGCCGGCTCCGGTTACGATGGCCACTTTTTGGTAAAATTCTTTTATCTCCATACCTTATTTATTAATGCGAATCACGGGACACTTTGCTTCCGGATCCGCCTTTTAAAAAATCAAGATCAACACCTAAATGAGCTTGCTCCACATGGTCAATAAATAAACTCACATACCCTCTTTTATATTCATTGATAAATGGCTGAAGATTTTCTTTTCTTTTTTGCAGTTCTTCATTATCCTCTAAAGGTTGTAAACTTCTGCCTGCAACATCAAGTTGTATAAGATCTCCATCCTGAACAATCGCCAGTGTACCGCCATTTGCCGCTTCCGGTGACACATGCAGCACCACTGTGCCAAATCCGGTACCGCTCATTCTGCCATCTGAAATCCGGATCAGATCAGTGATTCCTTTATCAAGTAATTTTTTTGGCAAGCCCATATTGCCAACTTCCGGCATGCCGGGATAGCTTTTAGGACCTACATTTTTTAAAACCAGGATACTATTTTCGTCTACATGCATGTCAGGCGCATCAATCCTGCTTTTATAATCCTCAATATTTTCAAACACCACCACGGCTTTGCCGGTATGCTGCATCAATTGCACACTTGTCGCAGAAGGTTTCATAATCGCGCCATCTTCGCAAAGATTACCTTTTAATACTACAATACCCGATTGAGGATTAAAAGGCTCATCAAAAGTTGCAATAACTTCCCGGTTCCATATTTCGGCGTTGGATATATTTTCAATAACCGTTTTCCCGTTTACAGTCATGCAGGATGGATGAAGATATTTGGCCAGTTCTTTCATAACGGCGGGTAAACCACCAACATAATAAAAATCTTCCATAAAATATTTACCCGAAGGTTGCAGGTTGGCTATTAGCGGAATAGATGCGGATAACCGGTCAAAATCATCGAGATCAAGTCTAATGCCGATCCTGTCTGCAATTGCCAGCAGGTGAATTACAAAATTGGTTGACCCTCCTATAGCGGCATTCACTTTTATCGCATTTTCAAATGCCTCCCTCGTAAGAACATCAGATAATTTCAGATCTTCATTTACCATTTCAATTATTCTCCTGCCGGAAAGTTGTGCCAATACTTTTCGTCTTGAATCCGCAGCAGGAATGGCAGCATTTCCCGAAAGAGAAATACCGACTGCTTCCACCATACAGGCCATAGAAGAGGCCGTACCCATCACCGCACAATGGCCACGGCTACGACACATGCATGGTTCCGCCAGGTTAAGTGCTTCTTCCGTCATAGTTCCGGAATGCAATTCATCAGCAAACCGCCATATATCGCTGGTACCGATATCCTTCCATTTATATTTGCCGGTAAGCATAGCACCTCCCGAAACGGCAATTGAAGGAATGTCAACGCTGCATGCTCCCATTACTAAAGATGGAGTAGTTTTATCACAACCACAAAGTAATACCACACCATCAATAGGGTTTGCGCGAATAGATTCTTCTACATCCATACTTACCAGGTTGCGGTACAACATAGCGGTAGGCTTGATAAGTCCTTCCCCCAAAGACATTACGGGAAACTCAACGGGGAATCCGCCAGCTTCTAAAATCCCCCATTTTACAGATTCTGCCAACTCCCTAAAGTGCGCATTGCAGGGGGTAAGTTCCGACCAGGTATTACAAATTCCAATGACCGGTTTTCCCCCGAATTCATCATCAGGCAATCCCTGGTTTTTCATCCATGCCCTGTGAATAAATCCGTCCTTTCCGGTGAGGCCAAACCATTGCTGGCTTCTTAATTCTTTTTTCATTTTCAAGTACTTTTTAGTTTCGGACATTAACTGGTACAATATTACAGCTATACTACGAAATAACAGGTATAGAATTGTAAGTCATAATAGCGCCAATGTTACATGCCGGCTGCTTTTAATTTTACTTTTCTTAATTAAATAGTAGAGCGAAAGATTGAATTGAATGTGGGAGGGAAATTGGGAGTGAATGTTTCACTGTTGGACAGTAAACAAAGAAATAATTAGGATTTGTATTATGGAATAAAGAAAATGAAGTACTTTTTACCCGACTTTTGGGATATCCATTCGGTTACAGCTATATTCATTAAACAATCAAACACAATCATTATGAAATCATGCGTCATTCTGTTGGTTTTGACAGCCTTTCTTTCCCTGCATGCGCAGGCTCAATCTCTATACATGACGCGCAATGTAAAAACGGCTTTCGAAAATGGAACGCGTTCCATTGACGGAAACCCCGGTGCTCATTATTGGCAAAATCGTAGCCGCTATCATATTGATATTACCGTAACTCCACCTGATCGGAATATTAAGGGCTCTGAAGAAATCGCTTATTTTAATGACAGTCCCGATACATTGAGCACGATTGTTTTTAGCCTCATCATGAATTATCACAAACCTGAAGCCGAACGTTTGGTAAACATGGATTCTACCCAATTGACCTCCGGTGTTCATATTGATCATTTTGAAGTAAATGGAGAAGAAACAATATGGCCCGAGCCTGCGGGTGATTATACACGTCAAAACATAGATTTACTCAAACCTTTATTGCCGGGAGATTCCATTCATTTTTCGGTTCAATGGCATTATGAAATTGCGCCTGCATTCGTAAAAAACGGACGATCAGAAAGAGAAGGTATAATTGATCCTACAACGTATTGCGTGGCTTACTTCTATCCTTGTGTGGCTGTATATGACGATTATAATGGTTGGGACAGGTTACAATTTACCGGAGCACAGGAATTTTATAACGATTTCAGCAATTATACTTTGAATGTAAATGTACCTAAGAACTTTATTGTATGGGCTACCGGTACTTTACAAAATCCAGACGAGGTTTTACAACCGCATTATGCACAACTTCTAAAAGAATCTATGACCTCGGATACGGTGATCCATATTGCCACACGCGGCGACCTGCAAGCAAAAGTTATTACCAATCAAAATGCTACAAACACATGGCAATGGAAAGCAAACGATGTAACAGAAGTAGCGTTATTTATCAGCGATCATGATAATTGGGATGCAGCAAGTGCATTAGTAGATAGCGCAAACGGCCGCCGTGCCTCTGTGCAGTCTGCTTATTATGACACTTCAGCCGATTTTCACGATGCGGTAGCCATCGGGCAAAAAGCATTGAGTTGGTATTCACGTAATTTGCCGGGGATTCCTTATCCTTATGCTAAAATGACGGTGGTAGAAGGTTTTGCGGGAATGGAATATCCAATGATGGCCAATGATGGCGCTTATAGAACCAATAATCCGATTGCAACAAAGTTTGAAGAGAATCATGAAATTGCACACACGTATTTTCCTTTTTACATGGGAACTAACGAAAGCCGCTATGCATTTATGGATGAAGGATGGGCTCAAACTTTTAATGGATTAATAGGCGCGGTGGAATATGGCTCTGCTATAGTTAACAAACGATATGCAAAAATTGTAATAAAAGATCCCTCGCAGGAAGAGCAGGTACCTGTTATCGAATCCGATTTTCAAACCGGATTGGCGTATGGTAATAATGCCTATTTCAAGCCTATGCTGGGTTATATGGCTGTGAAGGATATTCTCGGAGAATCATTATTTAAAAAATGCCTGCAGGGATATATTAACCGATGGCATGGTAAGCATCCTATGCCATGGGATTTCTTTAATGCTTTCAATAATGTTTCAGGAAAAGATCTGAACTGGTTTTGGAATAGTTGGTTCTTTTCACACGGGTATACCGACGTCGGTATTGAAAAGGTTATCCGGAACAAAAACGATTATGATATAAAAGTAAATAACGTTGGTGGCTTTGATATACCCTTCGATGTAAAAATAAATTATAAGGACGGCACCAGTGAAGATATTCATGAAACTCCCATCGTTTGGGAAAAAGATCAAAAGCAAACTATTGTAAATATCCAAACCAAAAAATCAATTCGCTCGCTAACTATTGACACGGGACTATGGGCAGATGCGAATGAAAAAGATAATGTATGGAAAGGTGATAGCTATTAATTGGTTCTTGTATAATAAATTGCACATGTGAACCTGGCACAGTTTATTGTACAGTCTACGGCTCTGCAAAATACATATCCATTTCTCCTTTGTTCTTTGCTTTTATTTTGCCACGATAAACAAGATGGAATTTGTCTTTCACGAGGTTGTGAGTTACTTCGGAAATATTAACCCTTGATGGTTCTGAATTTTGCTCCATTCTTGCGGCAATATTGACGGTATCACCCCATATATCATATTGAAGTTTTTTGGAACCAACCACACCGGCGATTACCACACCGGTATGAATGCCGATGCGTAATTCAATTTGTTCAGTGGCGCCTTCGATTAAGCGCTTTTTGGCAAACTCCTGCATCTCCAAAGCAGCCTGCACCATTTTCTCTGCGCCGTTATATAGCGTTTTCCCAATTCCGCCGATGGCCATGTAGGCATCACCGATGGTTTTAATTTTTTCCAAACCATATTTCCCTATTATCTCATCGAATGCCCTGAAATAATTATCAATCATTGTTATTAATTCCTCTGGGTTCAGTCTTTCGGAAATATTGGTAAATCCTTTGATATCGGCCATCATTACCGTTACGTTTTTAAGTTCTTGTGGAGTGACTTTTCCTGTAGCCTTCAGTTCTTCAATGGCTTCTTTGGGAAATATATTTTCCAATAACACTGAAATCTGGTTCTTTTCCGCTTCCAATGCAAACGTTCTTTCCCTTACCCGGGTTTCCATATTTTTATTAAGATAGGCATTATCAAGAAGCATCGCAATCTGGGAAGAAATGAGGTTCAGCATTCCAATTCTCTTGTTATCAAATATTCCTTCGGTCAGATAATTCTCCAGGTAAAGTATGCCAAAAAGTTCACCTTGTTTTAAGATAGGGTAAACCAAAACTGACAATGGCCGATGGGTTACAAAATACGGTAGCTCACTATACTCAGAATTTTTGACTGGATTATTTATCACTAATAATTCCTTTACCCTTCCCACATAGCGGACCACGTTTAATGGCAGGCTATTGATATCAGGGTATTCAGTAATTGATTTTGCGCCTTCACGTATGTTGAAGGATGCTTTTATAAGCAGGTCTGCACGGCTACTTATCAAAATGTAACCATTATCTGCCCCGGAATTTTGAATAACTATTTGCATCAGTTTTTCAATCACCCTATCAATATCTTTTGCATTGTTTATTGCATTGGATGTTTCTAACACAAGATTCATGTCTGCGTTTTGCAAAGATGCAATTGCAGTATTTTCCCTGGTTTCTTCGAGAATACTTTTACCCAGGACACTTTCAAATTCCTTTTCTATATATTTTACTTTCAGAATTGCGCCCCATTGAAGATAAGCACGCCTGGCATTATCGAGATAGGTTTTTGCGATGATAGCATTACCGGACTGAAAGTGAAACCGGCCTGCCAATTCATTTGCCAGCGCTTTTATATTAATGAATAAATATTTGTCCGCGCTTTGTATTGCTTTTTCGTAAAGGGTTGCTGTGTTACCTGGGCTACCTGAAATTCGTGCCTGCTCAGCCTGTAAAAGAAGATATAAAGGTTCAAAATTTTCCGGGCAATTACCCGCCCAGATTTTTAATTTTTTCAAATGCCCCTTTAGCTTTTTTAGATAAGGCATCGCAGGAGATAACTTTTTTTCAAAAGCCACCACACAAATAAGGCCGCCATAAAAATTATATTCTGCAAATTCATAGCGATGATAAATAAAATCCACATATTTGGCAGCCTCCAGATATCTTTGCCATGCTTCCTGGTAGTACTGAAACTGGTAAAGAATATTCATATAGGCAATGTAGGTATCAGCGGCAACCGAAAAAGAAGAAGAAGCTACAATCTGTGCCAATCTTTCAGGTACATTAAAAGATTTTCCAAGCAACAAAATGTTATCGTCTACTCCACGAAGACATCTGACTGCATGATAATATCCTTCCAGAAAATGCCGTGTTTCTTTATCTCCCCGCTGATCCACGAGCCGTAAATAATTTTCGATTGACTGCTCTACTTCCTGCAAGGGGAAACCTAAAGCAAATTTTTTTTGATGGTAATGGAAAATTCCATACCCGGCATAAAGCGGGTCGCCGTTTGCAATACAGCCATTAATGATCTCCTGAATATTATCAAATTCCGGCCGCACAGGCATCGTCCAATGCTGTATAAAATTATGGTACACCATGCCCACTTTCCATTTAAGAAGGGTATATCCTAATTGTCTATTGATCTGTATGCCAATATCAGCTAGTTTTTTGCCGGTTTTATAATCTCCGAATAGCTGAGAGAGTATCATACCATATCCCATATAGCCAAATGATGCTATACCATTGGTCCCATATTTTAAAGAATAATGAACTATTTTCATAACTGACCAGGCAAAAAGATTTTGATCGTATTGATACGTAGGTGAGCAGGCAATAAGTGTAAACATAAGGAAATGCATCTGCTCAGCATCTTTCATTACAGGCTTTTCGGTCAACTGGTCAATTCTTTTGCCCCGTAAAATCCATTTAGCTTTAAGAATATCTTTTAATAAAGCCATCATGATAATAGGCTTGGTTCGCGGCATATACAATCCATACAAACGAAATCCTGTTCTGGCGTATTCTACTCCCTGGGCCATTTGGTCTTTAGAAAGGCACATAAACATTCGCTGGAGCAACACCTGCAATTTATCCAGCCTTGCTTGTGATTGTAGATATAATTCATCAAGGTCATGCTCGGCTTCATCATATTGACCTGTTTGATATTTGCAGGCGGCTTCCAGCAAACAAAAGTCATAAAGCTGCCTGTAATGATCCTTAAAATTCAGGAACTGCTTTCCTTTAATAAAATACGCTATAGCTGAATCATAAGCAGTAGAGTCCATCGCTTTTTTACCTGCACGAAGGTTGATCTCTACCAAGCTTTCGATATCTTCCTTTTCCTTAATGAACTGGCTGCCCATATTGAGATGGTTAGCAATAAAAAAAATCTCTTCTTCTATTTCTGAAGGCGTATAATTTTTTAATTTGAACTGTCCTGCTTTGAAATTGATCAAAGCAAGCTCCTCCTCATTTACCATTGAAAGGCATGCCTGCCTTATGCGATCGTGTGAAAACTGAAAACGTACATTCCCTACGCGGTTCAGATCCACATCGCTTATATTTTGAGAAGAACGGCTGTAATGATCGAGATTTTCATCGTGGGTTAAAAGGTATCCCATATTTATTACCGCAGACAATTCGTTTGCTATGGTGTATAGCCGCTCGCCGGTAAGACTGGCGGTAGTAAGCAGGTCAAAACTGTCCCCAACACAAGCGCCAGTCCTTAGGATTTTTTTCTGGAGATCATCAAGATTATTAATTTTTTGAACGAGTAGTTCAATTACATTCTCCGCGAAATTATATTCCTGCAAAGCTTTTTTGTCCCATTTCCATGATCCCTGGTCATCTTTGTATAAAAGGCCCGCATCGTTGAGAGAAGTGATCAGTTGAATGGTATAAAAAATGTTTCCCTGTGTTTTATGAAAAATCTTTTCTACCAGCTCCTCCGGGCTTTCTACCTGGTGTTGCAATGTTTCCATTATAAAGTTGCCGGTAGTTTCTTTTTCAAGCGGGTATAATTTTATTTCTTTAATATCCGCTTTTTTCTCCTGCCTCTGTAATGAGATGGCGAGGGGATGTGTGGGATCAACTTCGTTGTCACGATAGGATCCCATGAAAAGGAAATTAGAGATGGTATTATCGTACACCATCAATTCGATCAGTTTGATAGAAGCAAGATCTGCCCATTGAAGATCATCCAGGAATAGAATAAGAGAATATTCGCCGGAACAAAATGCTGAAATAAAATTTAGAAAAGTCTGTTGAAAACGATTCTGAGATTCATCAGGCGAAAGGTCATCCAAAGGTGGTTGTTTGCCGATTACTATTTCAAGTTCGGGAACAACATTAATTATTATTTGACCATTATTATGTAAAAATCCCAGCAGGCGATCTTTCCAGTAATTAAGTTTTGCTTCGTCTTCTCTTAATAAATTTCTGATCAACGCGCGGATGGCATCAATTAAAGCAGAATAAGGTGAATTGCGCTGTAAGGTGTCAAATTTGGCTTTTGAAATAAACGAGGAGGCTTCCACCTTTTTAAGAATAATTTCCTCCACCAACCTCGACTTGCCTACCCCCGAATATCCTCCAATATACAAAGCCTGTTTTATTCCTTTTAGTGCGAGTTGGTATGCATCATTTATCATGGCCAGTTCCCGGTCCCGTCCCATTAATGTGCCGGAGATCGTGATATGGCCTACAAAATCCTTTTGACCTATTTTGAAAGATTCAAGGTAAAAATCGTCCTGGAAATAAGCCGCGCTCTTTTCCAGGTCATACAACAATCCACTTAACGTTTGATAACGGTCTTCGGGGTTTTTGTTCAATAATTTCATTACGATATCATTCAATACCTGTGGAAGGTACGGGTCAAGAGTTCGTAATGGCTCAGGCTGTCGTGCAATATGTGCGTACAACAACTCTGAGGAACTATTGCTTACAAAAGGCAATTTGCCTGCAAGCATTTCATAAAAAATAATTCCGAGTGAATAATAGTCAGACCTGTAATCAATAACCTGGTTAGTTCGTCCTGTTTGTTCGGGGCTGATATAATCCAGGTCACCAGGGCCGGAGAAATTATAAGATCCTTCCGTTTCCTTTTTAAAAACCCTGGAGGCTTTTTCAAGGTCTGCAATTTTACATATTTCTTTTTCAGAATCAATCAGGATATACTCAGGTCTTAAGTTCCCGATTATCCAACCATTTGAATGAAAAGAGGAAAGCATCCTACATAAACTGATGGCTACCTGGACAAACCGGGATGGAAGTATTTTGCCATATTCAATAATGAAATGTCGTAAAGTACAACCCGCTGCATTTTTAAAAATAATAGCAACTGAGTCTTTTTGGAGTAAATAATTGATGGGCTGCAATACGTCATCCCATTTCTCTTCTTTTACAAGGTCAACAATATTTTTTACCGACTGTACCTGTTTTTCGCTGGGGCTTTGATAAACTTTGGCTATAAATTTTTCATGATGCAAATTATCTTCTACCCTTAGTAAGCTAAAGCGGGTTGTTTCAACCATTGTTTCAAAAGATTCATATCCATTAAGAGTGATCATCTATCGTTTTTATAAGTCCTTTTCACCGATTATTTCTATATTTTCTCCGGATATTGCACTGGCTGTTTGTAGCCCTGACATAACCGTCGCTTCAATGCAACCGGCATTAAAACCATTATCGATCCAGTCGCCTGTTATATATAGGTTGCCAAATGCCTGGGTCTGATCAGCTTTGAGCCGAAATGCTGAACTACCTGTAAATGACATAACATATAATTCTGTGGGATCAATATTTGCCCTGAAAAACTGGTCATTAAACCGGGCGATTCCTACACCATTATTAATATCAATCAACTTGCTAAAATCAAAACTATTTTGTCCCTGCCATATTCCCGGCCATATATGAGCAGATAAGTTATTTAGATAATCCAATGCAAATTGCATTGCCATTGTTGTTTGCGTATCCGGAAACGAAGCATCTCCAAAATTAGATTGTTCAGCATTTTGCAAGATTTCATCAGCATTGGGTGCAGGTGTGGGCCCACAGAAATAAGCAATATTTTGCGGTGTATCTCCCTGTGGCCAGTTTTCGCGCCCAATCAGATCACTCATATCTGCCCACGTATCATAAGGTTCCTGGTAAGATCCTAAAAGCGCAAGTCCGTCATTCGTGTAGGGCCATTGCATTTCCTGTATAGAACTATTAAGCCAAAGCTGGAAAGCGATAGTACTTATAGGTATTACATTTTTGACCATGTTTTGCCAGGCTGTGTTTTTTGCTATCAACTCTTTTGCTATAGTTGGTAAAGCGCCAATTGAAATGCCTAAAATAACCAAATCAAAATCCTGCCCTTTTTGTAGTGTTTGCTGTCCCACCGGTTTCCAGGTGGAATAGTAGGATTCCAGATTTACATTTCCAGCCAGTATTTCATTTCCCTGCTCCAGGTATTGGGTGTTTGGAAAATTAGGCCAGCAAGGCAATTCATTAACTGTAACAAGCGGATCATAAGAAGGTACTCCACTTGCCAGTGTGGCTTGAATGTCAATGGAAATAGTATTGATAGAACCGTCCGTGCCAAGGCCGAGATTGGTGATCTTGCTAAAGAATTGGAAATTCACGCCTCTTTGCTGCAGCACCTGGTAAATGGGTGCAAATATAGCATCGCCCATACCTGCCATCATTCGGTAATACACATTTCCCTTGAAAGTTAACCCAAGTCTTAATAATCCTCTCAACGCAGTGCCGGCTTCGAAAGTATATTGTTCTTTTCCGCCAAAAACCAATCCATATACGGCCTGCACAATTGCAGAATCAATGGTCACCTGGTAAGCCCCATGCTTACTCAACCATTGCCTGTAATCGTAATTATTAATGACGTCAAATCCTTTTTCAATGATGTCATCATCAATCATCCCTTTGATCGTAACGAACCCGAGATCAGCTAATATAAAATACCTGCGCAAACTGGTTTCTGCATTTTGAATATCCCCGGCAATTTTTGCGAGCCAGGTAATCAAGTCGCCCAAAATACTTTTAAGTAAAGAATAATTTTTATTATTTGCCGCAATAGAAGCGGATGAAGTGAGCAAATTTCCTGCGTCGGAATAAGAGGCACTCGAATCCAAAACGAGTGCGCCGTATTTTTGTCTTAAAAGAGAATAGTCAGAACTATTTACATCCGCTTCAATTCTTGCCTTTACTTCGGGTGTTGTCTTTGAATAAAATTGATCCTGCTGCTGACAAAGCCAGTCCACTATCCTTATAATATATCCTTCCAAAGTGGGTGGAGGAGTGGAATCGCCCGGTATCAAGCCATTTGGTGAAATGGAGAACGGCCAATCCAACCATTGTCCGTTAACCTGCTCCTCAAGGCAAATAAAATCGTATCCTGTGAATGCTTCCTGCCAGGTCGCCAGTGGAGAACCCGGTTGCCGGTTATTTGCCTCGTACACTTGTTGGATCATATTGAAAGCATTATCATAAAATCCAAACCATAAATGCAGTCCGTGTTCCTCGATCCTGTCCCCAACTGATGCATTTCTTCCACTTGCTCCTTTGCCTCCCAACCGCCAGCCTAATTGGTAAACAGTAATATCGTATTTCGTTTTCCACTCAGGATCAGAGGTGAGCTGGAAAACGGAAGTCAGGGATCCCATGCCACCTCCCAGAACTGCAATCTTCTGTATTGCCATATTATTTTATTAAAATTTTATAAATTCGATATAAGAAAGTTTCCAATCGTAATCCATGTGAAATGCACCCAAAGGATTTTGAGTAATAGCCGGCGAACTGATGATGCCGGCAGGCATGAACTGGCAGGATAAATTATTGTAATCCAGTCCCGCTGCCGCAATGTCTATATTTTCATAAGCTATTTTATAAATAGAACTTACATATCCATAAGGCCCATGTTCAATCACGGGCAATTGTAAAATGTTCGTAATCTTTTGAAAATTAGGAACAGACTTATCCGGTTGTAAAAACCCCATCATCAGCGTTACCCCGGAAAGTAATGTGTTGGATGTAGATTCCTCCAACACAAAAAAATCTGATGGAGTCACAGCAAAACCGGCCATCTCTTTATTAAACTCCCAGAAAATTCTTCCACCCAATACGGCTAAAATACTATCAAGGTATAAAATGGGTAAATAACAATAAGGTCCTTTACTTTTATATTGTGGATCTTTAAATTGAACATAAGGTAACATTACAATGAATTCATAATATTTCAGCGTTAATCCAACATTCTCCACCATTGCAATCCTTTCAAGATTCGGATTGGTCCTCAGCAAAGTATTATTGAACATGAGCAAAAGCGGGTGCTTTCCGGCAGGGGTATATTGCTGCGGAGCTAAAACAAGGTCATCAGGTAAAAGCGATTGTAGAAAATCCGAATCAACACTGCTAAAAGCAAATCTTCCTTCGCAGTGACCTTCTAATGGATATTTTTTAAGCAGTGCTAATCTATGTTGATCTCCAATATTGACTGGCATTCAGAATTAATTTAATGAACGTTCAAAATTATTTCAGGCTTACAATTCACAGGATGAGAAGTCAAGGGATAATGGATTGTTAATCACTTTCAAAAGTACAAATAATTTAATACGGTAATAAAATATAATTGGTGTTCAAACTTTCATTGATTAGCGGATCCCGAAAAAGAAACCTGGAACAGCAGCAAAACCGCAGCAGTAAACTTTTTTGAGTTGAAATAAAAAACAACAGAGCGGGAGTTATTAAATTATCTCTACTTTAATTATTGTTTATGTAAAATCAGGGTTGCCAACCTTCCAAGGTTGGCAACCCTCAAAAACTGTAATATCGGCTACTGGCGGTGTACACGCCAGGCGGAAGTTGTTAATCAGCCATAAACGTGTCGTTGTTTTTGTCTTCAGTCCAGTTAAATTCAATTTCAAACGCGACTTTTCTTGCAAATGTAATTCCGTGACGGTCGCTTAAAAATCCTAAAGCCATATCCATTCCCGCACTTACACCGGACGAAGTGTAAAATTTTCCATCAACTGTCCAACGTGCTTTTTTATTCCATAATACATTTGCCCCGTTTGTAGTTACCCATTTAAATGCTCTTTTGTTTGATGTCGCATTTTTGTTATCTAATAAACCGGTCCTTGCAAGCAATGCACTTCCTGTGCATACTGTCAACACATACTTGCTGAAATTTGATATTTCTTTGATTTTGTCAATGAGTAATTTGTTGTCAACTTCTTTTCGTGTGCCCGGACCGCCGAGGATTAAAAATATTTCCAGGTCAAGGTTAATGTTTTCCAGCGTTTCGGTCAATATGGATACTCCATGCCGGTTTTTTATTTGTCCTCCGTTTAGTGAATAAAATTTGATTGTGTACAATTCAATAAGTCGCCCAAAAATTTCAACGGGGCCAAAAACATCTAAGGTTTCAAAGTCGTCAAAAAGTAATACTGCTATTTCCATACTGCTGTTTTTTATTCGGTATTTATTTCTCCAATCAAATATAATTTCGCTTGCCCACTAATTTGTACTCTGTCTCCTGACAAGCTACATTTTAAAAAACCTTTCCTTTCAGAAAGTTGCGTAGCTGTCAATTCCAATTTGCTTAATTGTTTAGCCCAATAAGGTGTCAATGTGGTATGAGCAGATCCTGTAACCGGGTCTTCAGTTACGCCAGTTTGTGGTGCAAAAAATCTTGAAACAAAATCAGTATTGTCGCCTTTCGCAGTTACAATGATTCCCCTCGCTTCAAGTTGAGCGATTTTATCAAAGGATGGTTTCAGATTTTGTATTTGCTTTTCATTTTCGAAGACCACCATAAAATCAGTTTTACCCTTAAAAGCAAGTTTTGGTTTTTGATCAAAACAATCAAAAATTTCACTTGTCAATTCAATTGGCATTAGATGATCTGCCGGAAAATCCAGGGTTAAAAAATTACCTTGTTTGCTGGCAGTTAATTCACCACTTCGGTGTGAATAAAAATGGATAATATTTCCCTGGTAATTTTCATAGTTGAATAATACAAAAGCAGTTGCAAGTGTGGCATGTCCACCAGGTCAACTTCTACTTTAGGGGTAAACCAACGAATTTGATAACTGTCCTCATTTTTCAAATAGAAAGCAGTTTCGGCAAGATTATTTTCGGCCGCAATTTTTAGCATCAATTCATCACTCAACCATTGGTCAAGAGGACAAACAGCTGCCGGATTTCCTGAAAAAAGCTGGCTGGCAAAAGCATCTATTTGATATATTTTCTGTTTCATTTTTTAGATAATTAGTTACTGCGAAATTCGATAAAGTCCCTTCTTAAGATTTTTCATGATTTGTTCTGTAATTGAACGTGGCCCGCTTGTGTCGTCATAAATAGTGTATTGCTTCGCTTCATCGAAAGACATATATAGTTCATGGTAAGGAGTGTAATCAGTAATTTTCCCTTCAACCCGGGCAGCAGCTCTTTCAGCGCATATCTTTTCACTCGCACTTACAACAATATATTCTAAAGGTATTTCCCTTTTATTGATTATTTTAAAAGCAGTAGGAACAAACCATGGCGGAATCGAAAAGTCAAGAATCACTTCATAACCTGCATGAGCATAGGGTATTGCAGCCACAGTCATTGATGCCATAATAGTTTTGAAATTCTTAAAACGTCCTATGCTTTCGAATCCTTTTACAATATAAAACCAGAATTTATCACCTTCAATATATACAACGGGGGATGAAAATGCCTTAATAATTTCTTGTGCAACTGTACTTTTACCCGCACCCACTGGTCCGGAAAGTATAATTATACGCTTTGTTGTTTCTTTTGCCATGTATGAATTGTCTTACAGGTTTCTGCTTAGGGCCTTGTATTGCCTGCAGGCGGCGTAATAGCGCCGTATCAGCCGATGCCAAAGCTAAATTAATATTTTATTGCTGATGCTTACTTTCTTTTGCTCCCCTATATTCAGTCCCCGTAATATTATTAGGTGCATCAAAATTAAAAGTTACAATGTATAGAGTTTACAAAATATTATTATCCGGTAAAAGCATTTTATTTTATACTCCTCTTTCCCACATTTTCGTTTATGCTTTTCTGTTATTGTTGAATGAATTCAAATTATTAAATACAAATGGCACTTAATTGTTGGTTTACTGTAATGCCAACTGCCACGTTCTCCGTACCTGGGATTGTTCGTTGCTAATTTTTGGGTGAAAAATAAATTCTCAAATTTCAATATGATTTAATGGACATAGTAACATGAGATTGAGAATTATTTATTTCCATCTGATTTTTAGTTTTCAAAAATTAATGCAGGGAATGAATTTCCGCGTGCATTCCAAATTTGCATGAGCGCGCTGCCCCGGTTGGTGTCTCCACCAACCGGTTACAATTTGGATTGCACCCGAATTTCCCTATATAGATTTAAAAAAAAACTATTTTCGCTAATCAAATGTCACAAACACGCCAACTTGCCGCTATTATGTTTACCGATATTGTCGGCTACACTGCATTGATGGGTAGTGATGAAAAAAAAGCTTTTGACATTCTTAAAAAAAACAGGGAGTTGCAAAAACCAATCATTGAACGATACAATGGTCTTTGGATAAAGGAATTGGGCGATGGCGTATTGGCAAGTTTCCTAACGGTTTCTGATGCTGCGATGTGTGCCGGTGCTATTCACAAAGGTTGCAATGCTGTAGAAGGGCTACAGTTACGCATTGGCATTCACCTGGGTGAAGTAGTTTTTGAAAATAATGATGTGTTTGGTGATGGGGTAAATATATCGTCCAGGTTACAGGCTCTTGCTCCCGTTGGAGGAACATGGGTGTCTGAATCAGTTCATCTTAATCTCGTTAATAAAAATAATATTCATACAAAATATGTAAGGGAAGAAGAACTCAAAAATGTGAAAGAGCCCGTAAAAGTTTATGAAATGATTGTTACTTCACTTCCTGATTATCCGGGGTCTGTAACAAATGGAAATGAGAAAAAAGTTTTGGAAAAAAGTATAGCAGTTCTTCCTTTTGTAAACATGAGCAATGACCCTGAGCAGGAATTTTTCAGTGATGGGATGTCAGAAGAAATTCTCAATTCGCTGGCACATTTAAAAGAATTGAAAGTTGCCGGCCGTACCTCTTCATTTCAGTTCAAGGGTAAAAATGTAGACCTGCGTGAAGTAGGCAATAAACTCGGTGTAAATAATGTGTTGGAGGGAAGTGTCCGCAAACAAGGAAACAGGCTCCGGATAACGGCGCAGCTAATTAATGTTGAAGATGGTTTTCATTTGTGGAGTGAACGATATGACCGTAATAGTGATGATATTTTCGCCATCCAGGATGAAATTGCATTAGCTATCACAGAAAAATTAAAGTTAACCTTATTGGATAATGACAGGGAACTGATCACTAAATCGCATACACAAAACGCAACGGCTCATAGCCTTTACCTGAAAGGAAGATACGAGTGGAACAAGAGATCAAAAGATGGATTCCTTAAAAGTATTGAATATTTTAACCAGGCTATAGATGAAGATCCACTGTATGGTTTGGCTTATGCTGGAATGGCCGATAGTTATACTCTCCTATGGGGTTATCATATTCTTTCACCTGAAGATAGTATTTCGAAGGCAACAAAGGCTGCACAAATAGCGATAGAATTAAATTCTAAACTTGCTGAAGCGTATGAAGCTACAGGTCATATTGAATTGCTTTCGGGTTTCTATTGGGAAAAAGCAGAAGCCAATTATAAAAAAGCAATTGAACTGAATCGTGGATTTGCCACCGCGCGGCAACGTTTTGGTTTGATCCTGACTACCCGTGGAAGATTTGATGAAGCATTTGAAGAAATAATGACAGCGCAGGAACTTGATCCTCTTTCCATGATTATTAAAACAGATGTTGGTTTAGTTCATTTGCTTATGGGCAACGTAGATAAATCTATCGATAAATGCAGGGAAGTCCTGGAGATAGAACGTGCCTTTTCGGTTGCCCTTTTTGTACTGGGTCTTGCTTATGAAGTGAGTGGAAATACAGAGGAAGCTGTCAATATCTTTAAACGTGCAATAAAAGTTTTAAATAATAATCCAATTGCTGTATCTGCGCTGGGCCATGCATTTGCGGTAAATGGAAATAAAACGGAAGCGTTAAGAATTTTGAAGGAGTTAGAATCCTTGCCTAACCAGCAATTCGTTTCTCCTTATTGTATTGCGGCAATATATGCAGGGCTTGGTAATGCCGATAAAGTATTTGAACTACTCAATAAAGCCATTGATATAAAGTCTGTGTGGATGATTCATTTGCATTTTAGCACTGATCCCCGGTTTAAAGAATTTAAAAAAGATATAAGGTTTACGGAGCTATTAAAAAGAATTCAATTGGTAAATGAATAAAGACAATTGCCATGATATTTTGTTAAAGAAACTTTTGAAAAGTTTATATCAATTCAGGATCTCTGCAGGCATCGGGGTTTCTGGTGAAGTTATTTTTAATTCGATGTTTTTAAACTGGAAAACCCCACTGAGACACTAACATTTGCTGCTCAAATATATACTATATAGATGCTGATAAATTAAATGAAAAACCAGGTGGTGATATGGCCCGGTTTCTCACGTTTTTAAAAAAGGATTTGAGCATCAAACGCACCATCATAGCAGCATTTCAAAATTGCATGGAGATGATTGACAATACTTATCCGGATTTATATTAATTTTACAGGCTTCGTGAATTCCTTTGTTTTAATTGATCCTGTTGATAACATCATTAGAAGTTGTGCAGAAAGGTCGGCTGTATAAGGTCAAAAAATTCCGTAAGGATTGAATTGGTAGAAACACAAAATTTTGCTTTCAAATAACCATATAAATTAAAATTTAGTAAAAATGAAAAAATCGATTTTCCTTTTATCCATTATTATTCTTGCATTCTTTTCCTGCAATCATGCGCCTAAAGATAGTTTCACCGTTAATGGGAATATCCAGGGATTAAAAGATCCCTATGTTTTTTTCCAATGGCGGGGAATAGATTCCGTGCATAGGGATTCGTCTGCAGTAGCGGATGGCAAGTTTACTTTTAAAGGAAAAGTTGCTAACCCGGAAATGGCTGTTATTTTTCTAAAAAATGATAAGGGATATGTCCAGTTCTTTTTGGAAAATGCAGATATTAATATAAATGGTGTGGCCGATTCTATGAATAAGTCTTCAGTAAAAGGTTCTCAATCACAAAATGAATATGAAAATTACCAGGCATCCATTAAAAATATTACAGACGAGGAAGAGGGGCTATATAAGCAGTATGCCATTGCACAAAAAAATAATGATACAGCCACATTAGCTAAGCTGGAAGTTCAGATAGATACCTTAGATAAACAGGATAATGAGAAAACGAAAGTATTTATTGCAAATCATCCTAAAAGTTTCGTAAGCCTGAATGAATTGCAGGGTATGACTTACAGCACCCCCTATTCTGATTTGGAAAATATGTTTACCGGACTTGATACTTTGGTGCAAAATTCGGCCTCAGGAAAGAAACTAGCTGATCATCTTGCTATCATGAAAAAAACTTCTGTCGGGCAACCTGCTCCTGCATTTACCCAGGATGATGTAAATGGGAAGCCGGTAAGCTTATCAGATTTCAAAGGTAAGTATGTGCTGGTGGACTTCTGGGCAAGCTGGTGCGGCCCCTGCCGTGCAGAAAATCCAAATGTTGTGAAAGCCTATAATGAATATAAGGATAAGAACTTTACTATGCTTGGTGTATCCCTGGATGAAGACACTTTGGCCTGGAAGAAAGCTATTGATCATGATCATCTTACCTGGACAGAAGTATCCGATGTGAAAGGCTGGAAAAATGCAGCAGCTGGTGAATATGGAGTCAATGCCATACCGGCTAACTTTCTTATGGATCCTAACGGCACTATTATAGCGCATAACCTGCGGGGTGATGCACTGGAGAATAAACTTTCAGAAGTATTAAAGTAATATTTTTTTTCTGAAATTCTTTTTGATATGATTTGAATTTCTAAACCTTTGGGTGCATAAAGTTTCCAATTTGGAAATTAAATTTTACTGAAGAAGTGTGGTTTCTTTTAAAATCTTATTTCCGTTTATGCTTTACTGTTATCAAAAATAGATTTATTAAAAAATAAAAAGTTTTAAAATTTTTAAAAAGATATTATGAAAACAGTAGTAATCGGCGAATCATCCAGAGCCACAATGGAAAAAATAATGGCTGTTTATCCAAGACATAAGGTTGTTGCAGATAAGTATATTGAAAGAGGGGAGGTTATTGGTATCGGACCTTTTATGGATAGAGGAAATATGGCAATATTCAAAAGCCGTTCAGCAGCGGAACAATTTGTATTGGAAGATCCATTCATACTCGAAGGACTTGTAAAATCATTTGTCATTAAAGATTGGAATGACAACCTGCTTCCCGGGTGACAAAACTGAAATCTTTTTCCTGGGAGTGCTTAGGTTCTGTTTTTCATCATTATTCTATTATTAAAAAAGGTTGTCCCGCAAGACAACCTTCATTTTTTATTTTATGAAAATGCTAAAATTACTTACCCATTAAGGATTGTTTTTTTAATGTCCGTGGTGCATATTCTGCCTGTGAATTTGCCTGTCGGCGCGCTTCAGCGGATGCTTTACTCCATCCTGCTTTAAGTCTTTCACATCACCTTTGATGTCCTTTTTATCACCTTTGATATCTTTTGTTTCTGCTTTAGCTTCACTTTTATCTCCATGTTTTAATTCGTAAGCTTTTAATCTTTTATCATGGCGTACGTCTCTTACATCCTTTCTTAAATCTTTCGAGTCCTGGTGTTTGTCTGTGGTGGCTGCGGTTGATGTTGTTTGTGCAAACGCTCCTGCAGTAAGCAGGCCAACAAATAGAGTTAAAATTACTTTTTTCATGTTTTTTTGTTTTTTAATTTATGAATGATTATCGGTATATAAGATTGACATTTATAAACTTTGTTTAATCTAAATTTAAAAAATGACAGAAATATGGCAAAGCAAGAAAATCGAAAAGTGGGTAAACAAAACAACTATGCATATTCGTTATGCATAGCTGTTAAAATATATTTTTTTGAAATAATTTTTAATTAGAAGCTATATGTTATCGAGACAGACCAGTAGAAGATGCTGCTTAATTTTTCCGTCCTGGTTTTGGTTGTGGAAATGCCTGAAGGAGGGGTAGTAGTAGTCACTACTATATTAGGATTCACAGGATCTGCAAGCGTGGGATTTAGATCAAAAATAAATTTCCCTGCAGAATAATCAAGTGGTAAACTGAATTCGTAATCCATTATTTTAAATTCAGAAGCATTAGGAAGGTATGCCTTTATGATAGTGCCGGGACCTCTTCGGTTTGTATTTTTTGCTGAGTACTTTCTTTTGGTATAATACAAGTTGTAATAATTTTGTGTGCTTGCATTTATGAAAAAAGTAGGTGTAATTTCAAAATTGTCATCCGCCAAAAAAAAAGAATGTTCCAGGCCAACTTCTGCGTAATAATCATTTGTTTTTTCAATAACGATTCCTTCTTTCAACACAGGTTCGATAAAACCAAAGTCGTAGGATAACGATCCATTCAAACTGCCTTCAGTTTCTGATTTCACATTTATGCTTTGGCTATTGTAAAAATCTTTTGCAGCATAAACCTCTCCAGAAAACTTATGCGCCGTAAAAATATATCCTGCATCAAATTCAACATGATCAATACGGCTAATTCCTTTGCTATTTAAGTAAGAAACGTAACCGCTTGCATAGAAACCGGATTTATTGTAATAGCTAAAAGACGGCGTCAGGTAAGGAATCCTCGACGAATCGTGCCTGCCAAGGTAAACGCTATTGCTAAGATAACTTAAACCGGCTTCAAAATAAGATTCCTGAGGAAAGAGGTCGCTTAGTGTAGAATCCTGTGCTTTTACATTGGGAAACAAACAAAAAAAAGCTGCGCAAACAAAAAGACAGCGGTAAATTTCTTTCATAAATCTTTTCAATTATATTTTATATTAGTAAGCATTTAGTAATAAGAAAGATTAGAAACGGGTTATACTCCATTTCAAGTATTTTTCTGTAATAATTGACAATACCATGAATAAAGGTTTAATGCCTGGAAAAAATATGACCAAATTATTACATTCAATAACTTTTAAGAGGCAGTATAATAATCAGACGAAATAAATCATTATGTAAATAGAAATCCGGAAGAATTGTTGGTTTGCTGACACTTTCTTTGATATCAATCTACCTTGGCGGGAGTTTTCTCCTTCCTGGCGGTGACCTTAACCGACGTTTTTGAATTAATATTATCTAAGAATATCAGAATAGTTAAACCAAATTATTTTGATGTTCTGTTTAATTTTATTTCTCCTTGAAAAACCACCGCCTTGGGCGGTGGTAATGTTCTGTGGGCTTTGTCTGAATTTTTTAAGTAACGTTAATCAATAAACGCAAATAATGTCCTTCTTCTCGTTCTTAAGAGGGCTACGCCCGATTCTTCCAACCCACCTTCTTCGAAGGTGGTGGTTCAGTAAATAAAATTAACTGATTTATGTTAAAACCACCCGATGGTATTTAAATTTAAGCATGACTTGATAATTATAGTGAGTTCTTTAGACGAGCCTTTTAAAAATGAAGATATTGAATTCAACCTTCGCGGATGCCCTTTCGTTTTCAAAAATTTCACATATCACTTATGAAGGTCGTTGCAAGGCTTCCTCATCAATGACCTGCCTGCGTAAAGTTTTTCACTTTTATTTTGTAAAAAGTTTACTAACTGAATTTGGTTTCTTTTAAAATCTTCTCCCATTTTCGTTTATTATTTACTGTTATTAAAAAATATATACATTATAAAATACAAATGCCGCTTATTTGTTATTTTACTGTAATGCCTGTAATACCGGCGGAAAAACAATGAGCTTTTAATTATAAATTTGGCCCCGAAAGCGGCCGGTATTCCAGGCAAAACAAATGCTATTTCCAGGAATGTATAAAAGATCACCGGTAGCCCCACTGCAAAAAACTACGCCATTAAACAATGAACCATTTTAATCAAAAGACAGCAGCAGAAAGATATTCAAAAGGACGGCCCCATTTCCACAGCAATACTATAAAGCACATCAGGAATTATATTAAACCTGGCAATAAACTAGATAATGCATTAGACATTGCTTGTGGTACAGGACTATCCACCGAGGCACTTTTAGAAATTGCACAGCATGTTTACGGCACAGATATGTCACAAGAGATGTTGAATTTTGCATTACAACCTGATAAGATAAATTATTCAATTGCACCGGCAGAGCATCAGCCTTTTCCTGATAATTACTTTGATATGATTACAGTTAGTTCAGGCGTTCATTGGTTTGATATAGACAAGTTTTTAACAGAAGCCAGCAGGCTTTTAAAAAGTAAATCATGGCTAGTACTTTATGAGAATTACTTCATTTCTGAAATGGTAGGTAACGATAACTTTACCAATTGGTTCCCGAATGTTTATTTAAAAAAATTTCCTTCACCACCCCGTAACAACAGTTACTCCTGGACAAATGAAAATTTAAATCCAAAGAATTTTAATTTATTAAAAGAAGAAAAATTTAAAAACTCTGTTGCATTTAACAAAAAGCAATTGGCTTTATATTTTACTACACAGAGTAACATTATATCAGCCGTTGAAAGAAATGAAACTACATATGAAGAAGTTGAAAATTGGTTGAATAAAGAACTTACTTCATTTTTTGAGAATGACGAAGCAATAAAAACAATTAACTATGGAAACTGGATTAAATTTATTCAGCGAATTAATTGATAAGGCTTACGGAGCCCTTTATCCTTTAGATGTTTAAAATTAAAAAAATGTGCTGTCAGTATGTTTTTAATTGCAGAGAGGCAAATAGATTTAATTTTCGTATATACATTTGAGTTATAATTAATAAAAATAAGAATCTGGGTTATTTGTTTGTTTACTAAGTAAATCCTGGTTGCTGTTATGGAGGAATAAGATTTGGGGAAATAATACATCAATTGAATAAACGTCTTTAATGCCTTTGGTTCAGGAAACCGAATGACTCGTACATTTGCGAATGAATAGTTTATTACTGTCTGAAATTTAAAAAATCCAATTAAATGAGTAAAAAAGTATTGTTGATATTATTCCAGGTATGCTTCATTACAAGTATTTTAAAGAGCCAAAGCATCAACCATAAAAGCAATAATACAAAATTAGATACTGAAATTGACAGTATTTTAAATAACCAGGTGGCGAATGATAAGATACCCGGGGCTGTGATACAAATAAAAAAAGACGGAAAAATTATTTACAAACACGCCTATGGTTATTCAAAGAAATATGATATCAATCACAAGCTGCTCAATCCACCCATGCCAATGAATACTGCTACACTTTTTGATATGGCTTCCCTTACCAAAGTCATCGGCACGACTACTTCTATCATGTTGCTGGTTGACAGAGGACTTATTAAAATAGATGACCCTGTTGGAAAGTATATTCAAAGTTTTGATACCCTGCCTAAAAAAGCGATAACCATCAGGAACCTGCTTACTCATACAGCCGGGCTTATTGAATGGTACCCTCTTTTTTATTCTTCTTCTGATAAAGAAACTACTTATAAAGTGATTGGGGCATTACCACTCAAATATCCGGTAGGTGTAAAGAGAAGTTATAGCGATCTGGGTTTTATATTGCTGGGTGAAATCATTGAGAAAGTTTCCGGTATACCATTAGAACAATTTGAAAAACAAAACATTTTTGTGCCATTAGGCATGCAACATACTACCTACAATCCTTTACAGCATGGAAGAACCACTAACATCGCAGCCACATCTCTTGGTAATCCTTATGAGCACCGGATGGTGTATGACTCATCTCTCGGTTATTCCGTAAAGGGCCTTGATCCTGCGAGTTGGAACGGATGGAGGAACTACGTGTTAAAAGGTGAAGTAAATGATGGGAATGCATGGTATGCGAATGGCGGCATTGCCGGTTCGGCAGGATTATTTTCTACAGTTGACGACATGCAGAAATTAGTGGACATGCTGATGCATAAAGGGAAAGTAGGAAACAAACAATTTATTTCAAGTCACGTAATTGATTCTTTTTTTGTTAAGGATAAATTCAATAATGGATTGGGCTGGATGATGGACACTACAGATTCTTTCATCAAAGATGGTCCCGGTGGTACTTTTGGCCATACGGGTTTTACGGGTACCAGTATAATGGTAGTTCCTGAATATAATCTGTCAATCATTCTTTTGATCAACCGGCAGAATATGGGATTATTGAAAAGTGGTTACTATTATAATGTAAATCCTGTGCGCAAACAAATTTTTGAAACTGTATTAAAGTATTGTCAAAAATAAACCGGTTCAAAATAAAATAACCTATTATGATAAAAATAACCTTTAGTAAAATAGCGCTTTTGCTCATCATTTTATCAACAGTTGCTATGAATACTGATGCACAAGATAGTTCCCTTGTCATTCCATTATGGAAAGATGGCGCTCCCGGTTTCGAGAATCTAAAGAACCAACCCGAGCTGGCAAAAGATTGGTGGATAAGGAATATTAATAATCCATCTATAACTGTTTTCCTTCCCCCAAAAGATAAAGCGACGGGAACTGCAGTCGTGGTGTGCCCCGGAGGTGGGTTTACTAATTTGGTGTTCAATGCCGAAGGGAAAGATGCCGCTAAATTTCTCAACAGCTTAGGTGTGACTGCCTTTGTTTTAAAATATCGTTTGTTCCGGATGGAAAACTCTCCCTATAAAGAGGAAAATGCCTTGCAGGATATTTTCCGCGCCATGCGGCTGTAAAAAGTCGGGCAAAAGAATTTAATATAGACACGTCAAGGCTGGGCGTAATGGGCTTTTCAGCAGGAGGCGAACTGATAGGATGGGTTTCTTATCAATTCTCTCAGAATCATTTCGCAGGTAAAAATCCAGATGCAATTGATCAACTAAGTGCTCGCCCGTCTTTCGAAATATTAATTTATCCAGGCCCGTTGGCGGTTCCTGATTCGGTGCCAACCAACGCTCCGCCTGCTTTTATGCTCGCTTCCAATGGTGACGATTTTTGCTCAGAACCGATTATTAAACTGATGGAGATGCATCGCAAAGCTAAAGTGCCGGTAGAAATGCATCTATATGAAAAAGGGGCACACGCGTTTAATATGGGTTATCGTTCCGAATTTGTAACATTACAACATTGGCCTCAATGGCTGGCAGACTGGTTAAAAGATAATGGCTTGTTGAATACTTTATAAAATTACTTCCTTTCTGAAATGGTGGATAACGATGATTTTACCAATTGGTTTCTGAAAAGAGTTTTGAGTAAATAAAATATTTTTCAGTAAACAAAGAAATAACCAGGGTTTCTATTTTTATTTCTGGCCTCATCATTTAAATTTTCAATACACAAGTACTAACACTGAAGTAATCTGCCGGGCAGCATGATGATGCTTTTTAGTAAACCAAAAACTCCATCCACCGCTATACCAAGTAATCTGAAGGGAAGAGTAAGTAACCAAAAAACAGGATACAATACCAAAGCCAAAATAGCCAACGGCCAACAAAGTATAAAAAGGATGATCCAGGCAATGAAAGTTAACATGTACCAAAGATAATTATTGTAAAAAAAGATACCGGTAAAATTACATGAATGGCATTGAGGATTCGTGGATGTTGTTCTAAAGCTCAGTAAGAAATTATATTTCTTAAACCTGGCCTTCGTGCCTGATCCTTTTTTAATAAATAAAGGCTACAGTAAAACGACAAATAATTAAGATTCTCATTTAAATAATAATCTAATAAACCAGAAACGCTGGCGGGATCATTTAACCGAAGGTTGATCAGTCCTAAGGACTACAATTAATGAGAACAATAATTCCAAACTATTTTTAGAACGAGTCAGAGGCAAATTGCTTTTATTTCACGCTCATAAAAAAATCAAATATTTTTTGTGAAGCGCTGAAGTCTTTGCACAATCTTCCTATCAAAAATTTTGGCAGGTATTGTGTGCCGCCGGCCCACGTGTGGCCGCCATTCTCTATTTTTATAAAATCAACCTTCACATTGTCGCCATCATAAATATATTCCGTTTCAGTGCATCCATCATAAGGATCTGTGTTGGGTAGGGAAAGCGTTTGCGGCACTGCATTGCAATGATCTAGCGAAACAATTTTTTTCACCAGGTCTCCTGTGGGCAACATATCGGCATCTTCATTTCCCTTGTTGCGTTTGTTTAATGTTCCATAGCCTCCATCATACTTTACCAATGGATCGCCTGTGCCATTAATTATTAAAACAGGCAGTGGGGTTTTCAGAAAATATGTCTGTGCCTGGGTGTTAGAAATACCACCGCAAACTGCCGCAATCGCTGTAATTCTTGAATTCATGGCATCTGCGAGATAATAAGAAAACATGGCGCCGCGTGAAATACCCGTGCAAAAAACCTTTGTGGGGTCAGCTTTATAATTCGCAATCATGGTGTCGAGCAACGTATTCATAAAGTGAAGATCATTCACGGTTGTGTCGAGCCCCTTTACGCGACTTGCCATTCCAGGAATGCTCCATGCCTTCTTCACCGCATCAGGGTAAACTATGATGAAATTATTTTTATCGGCAAGAGATTCTAAATCATAAAAACGAACCGCACTTTCTGCAGTACCACCGCCACCATGCAAGGCAAATATGAGTGGTAGTTGCTTTAAAGCATTAAACGAAGGAGGAAGATGGATGATGTAGTCCCGCTGAAGGCCATCAACAGTAATTGTCCTGCTGGTGTTTTGAGTCTGCGCAGAAATAAAAATTAAATAGTAAAAAATAAAAATGAATATCTTTTTCATTGTAAACAGAAAGCAAACTTATACATGTTTTTTAAAATAAAACTTATACAGTGAAAGCGTGATAAAATTATTTATCACAAGAGGAGGCCTTTTCAAAAAAATTAAAGCCTTTTGTTAGACGTAAAGCGAAGGATAAATGTGGCTGCGCCATCAACGAAACGAATTGAACGAATCAACCTTTAAATTTGAATAGAAAATACAGGATTGGGAAAAAGGTTTTATTCTAACTTCGCCTTCAATTCAGAAAGAAAATATTTTAGCTCATAGATGGGCATAAAGAGATCTTTAATAAACAATATGAAACTATTTATGCTATTGCTGGGCTGTAAGCCCCGGGGAAGAAATACAGAACAGCATGATATATTTTTTGGAATAGCAAACAGCCTCAAAGAACTGATTCCCGACATTATAGAAGCGTGGCCGGAAGCAAATAAAAAGATCCATATAGATGCATGGAGAGAGGTGAGTTTTGTGGATGGTTATGCAGTGAAAGTTTATGAAAGGAACCAAACAATTACTCATTTGACTGAACAAAAAGCGAAGTTATTCTTCATCAATCTTGGTGGCTACAAGGAAAATGAATTTGAAGAATTCCATTATAAAATGCTCGCGATCTGCGAAAATAAATCAATTGCTATTCAGCGTGCAAAAGAATCGGCATTTTACAAACACACCGGCTTCAAAGGCGCCAATTCTCATATTGATGATAAGTATGGAGTTGATGTGGATGATATTTTTGAAATTGAAGATATCCTGGCACCTTTATTAAAAGAAAAATATGGGTTGCTTCTTTCTCCTTCTGCCAATGTTGTTGAAGACAGTTTAAATATGGGTTATTTCAAACTTGAAAAATTATAGATTGTTGAAACTCTTTCGCGTAGCTGGTTTCCTCATCAACGACGAATTCTTACATTGTTGGTTTTTCAAAAAAGGTTTCGTCTATTGTTAGGTGTTTTATAAAATAGTTAAGAATGAATAGGATTTTTTAATCCACTACAAATAATAAAAAGAGGTAACAGAGATGCGAAAAAAAATATTCAAACATGAAACAACAGTTGTCAATCAAACAATAACAGGATGAAGCAAGTTACAAGGGTTATAGCACTCGAAGAAGCTTTTCTGCATCCGAAACTAAGAGCATTATATTCTCCGGAATATACACGGTTACTCGATATGATTAAAGATAATCTCTCTGATCTCGGACCTGGTAGAATTAAGCGAATGGATGCAGCCGGAATAGACATGCAAGTGCTTTCGCACGTTCAGCCAGGTGTTCAAACTCTTGATCGTGATACCGCCATCCGGTTATCAAAAGAGGTTAATGATTGGTTAGGCGAAATTATCAAAACATATCCCACGCGTTTTGCCGGCTTTGCAATGCTTCCAACGCAATCGCCAAAAGATGCTGCTGATGAACTTGAACGCGCAGTAACACAATTGGGTTTCAAAGGAGCACTTATCAATGGTCATACTCAGGGACTTTATCTCGATGATACTTCTTTTTCAGTGCTTCTCGAACGGGCGCAAACGTTGGATGTTCCTATATATATTCATCCTACCGATCCGCCACAGGCAGTCGTTGACATTTATTATAAAGACTATCCTGCTATGATGCAAAGCTGGGGCTGGCAGGTGGAGACAGGAACGCATCTTCTAAGGTTGATGTCCGGCGGTGTTTTCGACCGGTATCCCCGTTTGAAAATAATTGTGGGGCACATGGGCGAATTAATTCCTTATAATTTGCAGCGCATCAATAAAGCCCTCACCCTCGGCAACTGGCTTCTTGCAAGCGAGTCGAAGAACCAGGAATCAAAACAGAAGACTGAAATGCAAAAGAGTGTTTATTATTATATGCGTCAAAATGTGTTCATTACCACAAGTGGTGTAACTGATCATGCTGCTTTCGATTGTGCATTAAAAGAATTAGGTATTGATAACATTTTGTTTTCAGTAGATGATCCTTTTGGTGATAATTTTGAAGCAATGGAATTTTTAAATACTCTTCAGCTATCGAAAGAAGACAAAGAGAAATTATCGCATGGAAATGCGGAGCGCCTTCTCAAACTTACAAATGAAAATAATCATTCGAGGAATTCCAATCAGTCGTTTTTGACACAATTCCAATCTTCTGTTTTTTCTTTTAACGCAAAAGTGAAATCGAAAATGGGGCGGGCACTTTTGTCATTTTTGGTAAAATAAATATTTGACGAATACTGTCACGACTATTTTTGGCGTCCTCTAACATTTCTTTCACTATTTTCGTTTATGCTTTACAGTTATTGATGAATAAATACAATTTATAAAACACCAATACCGCTTAAAAGTTGCTTTACTGAAAAACACGGCCCTTTTTTTTTACGCGGATCCTCAGAATATTTTTCTAAAACAGTTAGCATGATTAACGCTCAATTGATTTTTTTCTTTCCGTAGGGTTATGATTTAAGAATTGCAAAAGCACTTGCAAAACAGAGAGATTTTGTCATGGTTTTATCAGCAAATACTCTGATTAGGACACGGTGAATCCGTTCATCATATTTTTAAAGTTAAATTAAAAAAAAATCTACGGGCTTGAATTAAAAATCGCATTGATAATCTAATTTTGAATTGAAATGAGTTTTGAATTCCACTCGAAGCACCTCCTTTAAAGTTTTTGCAGTTTCTGCTATTTGTAAAGGAAGTGCTTTTAAATTATATTTTTACAAAAATCCGGGACCTTAACATTAAAAAGCAGGAGAATGATTCGAAAAGAGAATAATTTATTTAATAGGATATGGTTAGTGCGACCCTTGATTTTTTCAGTAATTTTTCTTCTTATTTTTTCAAATTGTTTTGCACAGCAAACTGCCGCGCAGGAAGATTCCGCGCAATACTTAACACTGAAACAATGTATTCAATATGCTTTAATCCACGAGCCGGAATTAAACAAATCACTCATTAACATTGACATTACAAAAACTACTAACGATATTAGTTTGGCAGGATGGTTTCCGCAGGTAGCCCTGAGCGGAAATTTCACACATTATTTAGAACAGCCTACCACCTTTATAAATAATATTACGGACCCTTCAGCACCTCCTACCAAACAAAAGCAGGGTGTAATTAATAATTTCACTCCTGAAGTTTATGTGTCACAGGCAATATTTAATCCTGCCCTTTTATACGCGAATAAAAGCGCTCCTCTTTATGTAAAACAGGCGCAGCAAATTACTGACAGTACTAAAATAAATGTGGTGGCTTCAGTTACAAAGTCATTTTACAACTTGCTGCTAACGCTGGAACAAATTAATGTGTTGAAAGAAGATACAGTGACTTTGGGACAAACAATAACTGATACCTACCACCAATATGTCGGTGGCATTGTGGACGAAACAGATAATGACCAGGCTATAATCGCCATGAACAATACCAAAGCGCAATTGAAGCAGGCTAATGAAAATGTGGTTTCGCAATATGCATCGTTGAAGCAGTTGATGGGATTGCCGCCGGCGCAACAATTCAATGTAAGCTTTGATACCCTTGAAATGATGAACGACATTTACTTTGATACTACGCAGGAACTGCAATATAATAAACGTATTGAATTGCAATTGCTGCAGACCAATCGTGATCTGCAACATCAGCAAACTCTTTATTATCAAAATTCGTTTCTACCCACTGTCTCAGTTTTTTACGAACAAAACCTTGTGTTTGAAAATAATACTTTTGCCAATCTGTTTTCGGGCCTCTATCCTAATTCCCTCTTTGGTATAACGCTGGATATGCCCATATTTACAGGGTTTGCGCGCATTAAAAGTGTCCACAGATCACAACTGCAGGAGCATCTGATAGACTGGAATGAAACAGAAGAAAAATCGCAGATATATACTGAATATGCGTCTGCGCTGTCCAGCTACAAAGGCAATTTATACAATCTGAAAATATTACAGGATAATGTAACCCTGGCAAACAAAGTTTATTTTATTGTAAACCTTCAATACAAGCAGGGGCTCATTGCCTATCTTAATCTCGTGACAGCAGAAAGCAATTTATTAACAGCACAAATAAACTATACTAACGCTTTGTTCCAGGTATTATCGAGCAAAGTGGACCTTCAAAAGGCTATGGGTATTATATCCTATTGATGGTTAATTAAAACAACATTTATGAACAGATATTATGCTATACTAATTTCGGGTCTTGTATTTTTTTCGTGCCAGGAAAAGCAGCCAGCCCGTCAATCTAAAGTGCCGGTAAATTTATTTACTGTGGCTATGCAGCATGTATATTATTATGATCAATACCCGGCAACAACTGAAGCCCTTAGCCAGGTAAACCTGGTGGCGCAGGTACAGGGAAATATTACGGGGATTTTTTTCACAGAAGGTACCCGTGTAAAAAAGGGACAGAAATTATACGAAATAGATCAGAGGTTATATGAGGATGCCTACAACCAGGCGCTTGCCGGCCTGAAGGTGTCGCAGGGAACTCAAGTGCAAGCGCAGCAGGATGCTGATCGTTATGTTTATCTGAATCAATACCATGCGGTTGCCAAACAATTATATGATCACGCAATTATAACCCTTGATAATGCAAAGAATTCAGTGAAAGCATCGGAGGACCAGGTAAAAACGGCAAAAACCAACCTGGGTTATTCAGTTATATATGCGCCATTCGATGGCACCATCGGTTTTAGCCAGGTAAAACCTGGAAACCTTGTAGTGCCGGGGCAAACGATCTTGAATACTATTTCGACTAATAATCCCCTGGCGGTAGATTTTTTCATAAATGAAAAGCTCTTAACCGATTTTGAGAAACTGGAACATAATAAGATGAATGAACCAGATTCATTATTTACTTTATTGCTGCCCAACGGGACACTGTATCCCTATGTTGGTAAAATTTCAATTATTGACCGCGCCGTTGACCCGCAAACAGGCACCATCCGTGTAAGGCTGGTGTTTCCTAATCTGCACGATGATTTAAAAGCAGGCATGAGCTGTATTGTAAGAGTTCATAACCAGGATACTGCTCCGCAAATGGTAATTCCCAACAGGGCAGTTGTTGAGCAGATGGGCGAATACTTTGTCTTTGTAATAAAAGATACTTTAATAAAAAAAGAGGCCGCCGACGGCGTTGTCGTCGGAAAAGATAAAGTAGATACCGGAGCCAACAATGGCCGGCAGCTTTTGGCCTTTGAAAAGAAAATTCAACTTGGGCAAACTATAGGGCCGAATATTATTGTTACAAAAGGGCTTAGCGATGGAGAAAGAATTGTTGTGGATGGATTACAATCGCTTCATAATGGTGTAGCGGTAATACCAGGGATACCAAAAAGTCAAAACAATCCGCAGGGCAATACCACAGGAGAAAGCAAATCTGCAGAAAACAGCAAAAACGATTAGGCTTAAACAGGTGCTTAATTTTTAATTATGATGAAGCAAAACTTATGATAGCCAATACATTTATTAAAAGGCCCGTAACAGCTATTGTAATATCTATAGTATTAGTGATTACAGGTATCGTTAGCATACTTGTTTTGCCGATTGATCAATACCCTGATATAACACCGCCCGTGGTGCAGGTGAACGGACAGTTTACCGGCGCCGATGCACAAACAGTAGAACAAACCGTGGCAACGCCGGTTGAAGAGCAGGTAAACGGTACGCCCGGCATGGAATACATGCAGAGCAACAGCAGTAATAACGGGCAAATGTCAATGAATGTGACGTTCCAGCTTGGCACTAATATAGATGTAGCCGCGCTGGATGTGCAAAATCGCGTAAGTATCGCTACACCACTGCTGCCTGCAGTAGTAAGCAGGTTAGGACTGACGGTGAGAGCCGTTAATCCCAGTATGTTGATGATGGTTGCCATTTATTCACCGAATGATTCGCATAATATTACCTATTTGGATAATTATACCAATATATTTATCCAGGATGCTCTGCTGCGCGTACCCGGTGTAGGTAGCATTAACCGCTTTACTGACGATTTCAGCATGCGCATTTGGATGGACCCTGATAAAATGGCCAACCATAGTCTGACGCCAACAGATATTATCAATGCGCTTACGGCGCAGAATGTGCAGGTAGCCGCCGGAACAGCGGGCGTGCCACCGCAGGCATCTACGCAAACATTTGAATTGGGAATAGTAGTTAACGGAAGGCTGAGTACCGTTCCCGAATTTCAGAATATTATAGTAAAAACAGATCCAAACACCGGCCAGATGGTTTACTTGAAAGATGTGGCAAGAGTAGAACTGGGCAAATTCACATTTTCCAGTAACTCTTTCGTGGATGGTCACCGCGCGTCTTATCTCCAGATTTACCAGGCACCCGGAAGCAATGCCCTGGAAACAGCAAAAGGTATCTATGCAGAACTGGCCAAATTAAAACTGACTTTCCCGGAAGATGTAGCTTATAGTGTTCCCTTTGAATCGGTTACCGTTGTAAAAGTTTCGATGCAGGATGTAGTGATTACCCTTTTGAAAACGTTGAGCCTTGTGGCGCTTGTTGTGTTCCTGTTTCTGCAAAACTGGCGCTCCACTTTGATCCCGGTGCTGGCCATCCCTGTATCTATTTTTGGTACCTTTTGTTTTTTTATCCCGTTAGGATTTACGATAAATACCCTTACTATGTTTGGCTTTGTACTGGCCATTGGTATTGTGGTTGATGACGCGATAATAGTTGTTGAGGCCGTACAGCACTATATAGATGAAAAGGGGATGTCTGCCAAAGAAGGAACTTACCAGGCGATGAAAGATATCTCGGCGCCAGTGGTTGCTATTGCGCTAATCCTGGCTGCAGTGTTCGTTCCTGTAGGTTTTATTCCCGGAATTGTTGGCCGGCTGTACCAGCAGTTTGCTATTACTATAGCGATTTCGGTAATCATATCAGCCTTTATTGCCTTATCGCTAACGCCTGCACTTTGTACCTTATTATTAAAACCAACAGTCATAACTCCAAAGGCGAAAGGTATCAATAAGTTGTTTTTCCGGTTCAATGTATGGTTTGAGAAAGTAACGGCAAGCTATACCCGGGGCGTAAAAAACAGCATTAATAAATCGAAACTTATTATTATTCTTCTGCTTTGCATTTGCGTAGGCGCTTACTTTTTATTTGTCCACAAGCCTACTGGTTTCATTCCTTCAGAAGATGATGGTAATTTATATGTCACTTTTCAATTGCCGCCTGCTTCATCTACGGCTGCCTCGGTTGATGTAATGTCTCGCTTAATGAAAGTAGTTTCCGCTACGCCCGGCGTTGCACATTATGCCGCGCTGTCAGGATTGAATGTGGTAACTAATGCGAGCAATTCCAACAATGGCACCATCTATTGCCAGCTTTCGCCATGGGACAAACGCAGCAAAGCCAGTGAGCAGGTTCCTGGTATTATCAACGTGATGCAGCAACGAATAGCCGATGCGGGTATAAAGAATGCCAATGTAGAAGTGATACAACCGTCGCCTTTGCCAGGCGTGGGATCTACTGTCGGCTTCAGCTTGCAGATAGAGCAACGAAGTACCACTGATAACCTGCAGGATTTTGAAAAAGTTGTCAACAACTTTATAGCTGAAGCGAATAAAAATCCTGCAATTAGTAAAGCATATACATTTTATACCGCGCATACGCCCAGCTATAATCTTACAGTTGACCGTGAAATGTGCGAAAAACTAGGTGTGGATGTGGGCGATGTTTTCACAACTATTCAGGCGTACATGGGCAGTTTATACATTAATGATTTTACTACCTACAACCGCACCTTCCACGTAGTGATACAGGCTGATACAGCTTACCGTACTTTGATCTCAGACATGAATAAATACTATGTGCGCAACCAGGCAGGAACCATGGTGCCGCTGGGAGCAGTGATCAGCTACAAACCTACTGATGCGGCCCCGTTAATTTCGCATTTTAATATTTTCCGCTCTGCAGAAGTTGACGGTTCGTCAGCAAACGGCCACAGCAGTACTGATGCACTCTCCGCATTGCAGTCCGTAGCAGCAAAAGTTTTACCTGATGGCTACACCTATGAATTATCAGGATTAAGCTATGAAGAAATAAAAGCGAGTTCCGCCACCATTTACATTTTCCTTTTTTCCATAACCTTTGTATTTCTTTTTCTTGCAGCATTATATGAAAGCTGGTCCGTACCGTTTTCAGTATTGCTTGCAGTCCCTATCGGTGCCTTTGGCGCTATCGTGGCATTGATTGCAGTGCCGCAACTAACAGACAATGTCTATGCACAAATCGGATTGATAACACTTATTGGATTGGCTGCAAAAAATGCCATCCTTATTGTGGAATTTGCCAAGGTAAGAGTGGATCGCGGGGAAGAACTTATCAAATCTACGCTTGAAGCAGTCGGGCTTCGTTTACGTCCGATCATAATGACATCAATGGCTTTTATTTTGGGGGTAATTCCTCTAGTACTCGCAACGGGCGCAGGGGCGGTAGCCCGCAGAACGATAGGATATACAGTGCTTGGGGGTATGCTTGCGGCATCATCCATCGCCATATTTATAGTGCCCGTTCTTTATGTTGTAATCACCAGGGTTTCATACGGAAAAGAAAAGCTAAATTACCTGAAAGCACATCATGAAGAACTAATGGAGAAGGCCAAAAAGGTGGAAGCTCAGAATATGGATCCCGAATTGGAATTCGACTTAAGAAAATCCCGTGAATTACATAAAGGCAACCAGCCATGATAGCAAACACATTTATTAAAAGACCGGTTACTGCTATTGTTATTTCCCTGGTTTTAACAATAGCTGGTCTTATCTGTCTTGATAATCTTGCTATTGATCAATATCCCAATATCTCACCGCCCAGCGTTTCTGTTTACGGTTCTTACACAGGCGCTGATGCGCAAACAGTTGAGCAAACTGTTGCTACCCCGATTGAAGAGCAGGTAAACGGTACTCCCGGAATGGAATACATGCAAAGCACCAGTACTAACAGCGGTGGCGTGAGTGTAAGAGTAACTTTTAATGTTGGAACTGATGTGAAAATTGCCGCCTTAAATGTTCAAAACAGGGTGGGCATAGCCGGACCCATACTTCCGGCAGTAGTGAGCAAACTGGGACTGAATGTGAGGGCCAGTAACCCTGATATGCTGATGATTGTAGCCGTGTATTCACCCAACAGTACGCATGGCATTACTTACCTTGATAATTACACAAATACATTTATTGAAGATGCCTTACTGCGTGTACCCGGCGTCGGCGATGTAAATTCACATACCGACAACTTCAGTATGAGAATATGGATGAACCCGGATAAAATGGCATCCTATCACTTAATGCCTTCGGACATTTCCAAAGCACTGAATTCACAAAATGTTTATGTAGCTGCCGGCGCTGTTGGAACGCCACCGCAACAATCTTCGCAGTCATTTGAAACAGGGATACTCGTAAACGGGATGATCAATAAGGTCTCTCAATATCAAAATGTTGTTGTCAAGACAATTCCATCAACAGGTGAAGTGGTACATCTGAAAGATGTCGCCAGGATTGAATTGGGCAAATTTACTTTTTCAAGTAATGCCTTTGTTGACGGCCACAGGTGTTCGCTCCTGATGGTGTTTCAATCTCCGGGTAGCAATGCGCTGGCAACTGCCAATAATGTTTATAAAGAACTCGGTCAGTTGAGAAAATCTTTTCCCCCTGATATAGATTACAAAGTACCCTTTGAATCAGTTACGATTATAAAAGTTTCCATGCAGGAAGTTGTAGGCACCTTGCTTAAAGCACTGGCCCTTGTTGCACTGGTGGTATTCCTTTTTTTACAAAACTGGCGTTCCTCAATTATTCCAATTGTTGCGATCCCGGTATCTATAATGGGTACATTCATATTTTTTATCCCATTAGGCTTTACGGTAAATACGTTAACCATGTTTGGGTTCGTACTGGCCATCGGTATAGTAGTTGATGACGCGATCATTGTGGTGGAGGCAGTGCAACATTTTATAGATGAACAGCACATGTCTCCAAAGGAAGCTACCTACCAGGCTATGAAGGAAATATCCGGACCGGTAGTGGCTATTGCACTCATTTTGGCATCTGTGTTTGTGCCTGTTGGATTTATACCTGGTATCGTGGGCCGGTTATACCAGCAGTTTGCTATTACAATCGCGATATCAGTTATCCTGTCAGCTTTTATAGCCTTATCGTTAACACCAGCTCTTTGTACATTATTATTAAGACCTTCACATATAAACAAGCAGTCAAAATGGTTTGGTAAGTTTTTCTATCGTTTTAATACCTGGTTCGGCAAAGTAACTTTTAGCTATTCCAATGGGGTAAAAAGAAGTATCAAAAACGCCAGGTACGTCGTCATTTTCTTATTGTGTTTATGCGCGGGTACGTATTTATTATTTAAAAATAAGCCTTCTGGTTTTGTACCTCCTGAAGATGGAGGGCGTTTATATCTTACCTACCAGTTGCCCGATGCCGCCTCTACAACGCAGTCTGTAGAGGTGATGAAAAGGCTGATGAAAATTGTAGCTGCCACTCCGGGGATACTGCATTATACATCTGTGTCGGGGTATAATATTCTGAATGGAGGTGCTACTTCTAATGCAGGCTCCATGTTTTGCATGCTTACACCGTGGAACCAGCGCACCACGAAGGAAACGATGGTACCAGGTATCGTCAACGTTTTGAGAAAAAGGATTGCGCAGGCAGGAATCAAGAATGCTAATGTAGTTGTGATTCAACCGCCGCCGATAAGAGGTATAGGTATCGCAGCGGGATTCAGTATGCAAATTGAAGAGGGAAGTTCTACGGATAATATACAAGCCTTTGAAAAAGCGGTGCAACGTTTTGTTGCTGCAGCAAAAAAAGTACCGGCAACATCTACAGCGTTCTGCTACTTTTCGGCGCATACGCCAAGTTGGGATCTCACTGTTGACAGGGTAAAGTGTGAAAAACTCGGTGTAAATATTTCTGACGTTTATGAAACCATGCAGGCTTATATGGGTAGCCTATTCATCAATAATTTCACACTCTACGACAGGACCTATCACGTAGTGATGCAGGCCGATACTATTTACCGGGCCCTGGTATCTGATATGAACAAATATTATGTGCGTAACCAGGATAGTTCCATGGTACCCCTGAGCACACTTATATCTTATAAGCCATCAGTCGCGGCGCCACTTATTACCCATTTCAATATTTTTCGCTCTGCAGAAGTGGATGGCGCTATCCCTGAAGGATACAGTAGCGGCCAATCTTTGGACGCATTAAAACATCTTGCAGAAATCACATTACCGCGAGGGTACACTTACGAATTTTCGGGTCTTAGTTACGAAGAGTTGAAGGCCGGCTCATTAACGGTATATATCTTCATGTTCTCCATCATTTTTGTCTTCCTTTTCCTTGCCGCGTTATATGAAAGCTGGTCTGTTCCCCTTTCA
Organism: Hanamia sp.; assembly: GCA_036509585.1. Lineage (GTDB taxonomy): Bacteria > Bacteroidota > Bacteroidia > Chitinophagales > Chitinophagaceae > Ginsengibacter. The sequence goes on from DATCFI010000133.1 coordinate 86,388, forward strand.
GTAATGCTCGCTGTGCCCATAAGCGCATTCGGCGCCATACTGGCGCTGACTTTTGTGCCATCACTGACCAATAATGTGTATGCACAGATAGGGCTGATTACGTTAATAGGTCTCTCGGCAAAGAATGCGATACTGATAGTGGAATTTGCCAAAGTGAGGGTTGATAGAGGCGAAGAACTTTTGAAGTCCACCTTAGAAGCTGTACGTCTGCGTCTTCGTCCCATCATCATGACATCGCTTGCTTTTATTTTGGGCGTCATGCCGCTGGTATTAGCAACGGGCGCGGGTGCTGCTTCCAGGAATACCATTGGCCTGACTGTGTTGGGCGGCATGATCGCCTCCTCTACGATTTCAATATTTGTCGTTCCGGTGCTATATGTCCTGTTTACCCGTTTCTCTTATGGCAAAAAGGAACTCGCGTGGCTCCAGGAACACCATGAGGATTTAATGGAAAAGGCCAGAAAAGTGGAAGAGCAAAATATTGATCCCGAACTGGAGTATGAAATAAGAGCGGCAAGGAATGCAATGCCTGGTAATAAACCGGACGATTTATAATGTCGGGAATGCTTAAAGGAAAGAATTCTACCCCCTTATTCCCTTATTAATTTCATCATCATGCTCAGAGTTGCGCGCCTTATATACAATTTTATAAAGTAGTGCTCCCAAAACGGCAACTATTGCAACAGCGACGCTTATAATTGTTCCCATTATTTTTTTATGAAAATACGATAAATCCCCAGGGTATCTAAATATTATTTAGCAATCTGGTTTTTTGCACGGATCATTACTGAATTCAGTTTCTAAAGTGATGTGCTGTATATTCATGTGCTGCAGGGTGTGTTTCAGATTATTCTTAATGGCAGATATTTGTTCGGCACCTTTGGTTGCATCAATTACCAGGTGCGCTGTCATCGCATTTTCAGTAGTACTCATAGCCCACACATGTATGTGATGCAGATCTTTTATTCCTTCAATATTTTCTGCTTTATTTTTTATATCATCAATTTGAATATCTTTTGGCACTCCGTCCAAAGTAAGGCGCAGACTGTCTTTCAGCAATGACCAGGTTCCTATTAAAATGACGATTACTATAACAATACTAAGTGCCGGATCAATCCAGTATAAATGAGTGTAGTAGATTACAATACCGCCAACCATAATGCCGGCGCTTACCAATGCATCCGCCATCATGTGCATGTAAGCGCTTTTTATATTAAGATCTTTTTCTTTATTTTTTAAAAATAAAATGGCAGTTGCAAAGTTGATCACAATACCGATAGCGGCAACAATAGCAATAGTTTTACCTGGTAAAGCAGGCGGGTTGGAAATTCTTTCAAGAGCTTCAATTGCAATGGCCCCAATCGAAATCAATAATATCACTGCATTGAACAATGCTGCGAGAATAGTGGTTTTGCGGTAGCCGTAAGTGAATTTATTATTCGATTTTATTTTTAATAACCTGAAGGCTAATAATGCCAGCGCAAGGCTACCCACGTCCGCAAGATTATGCCCTGCATCTGAAAGAAGAGATAAAGAATGGATGGAGAAACCGATTATTGCTTCTATCAGCACAAAAAGAGAATTCAGTATTATGCCAGCTACAAATGCGTTGTTTACATTGGTAAGAGTAGCTACATGGTTGTGGTCGTGATGTGAATGGTTATGCTCCATTTAATTTAATTGCGCTTGTACTTTTTTAACCGGTACAATGAATGGCAAAGTTAAAGTGCTTTTGTATTGATTATCTTTTCTTTTTGAGCTGTTTCAAATCTTCAATAAATAAGTTGCATGGATTTTGATACAGTAAATTAACAAATAAGATGAATTTCTATTTTTGTTGATGAATGAATTCCGGTTAATTAATTTAGCCGGGCAGCCTGGTCTGGATTATCAACGGTTTGAGAAGACAACAAAACTATGATGTGATATCGCGCCAGGTTTAAAATGCGGAATGGAGGCTTATAAAAAATTGAATGTTTAAAAAATCGTTGGCTTAATTTTACAACAAATAAAATTTATTAAAAATGAATGCAAATCCTAACGATCCCAGCCCACAGAAGAAAAAAAAAGTATGGGGCGATCCTGAATATTCTGCAAAGGACGACGTCTATAACCGTGAAGAAAAAGAATCCTTTAATGATGATGAACTTCCGGCTAAGCAGGATGGCGCCGATCCTCTATCTTTAGATGAAGGGCTTGATGTACCAGGTGCTGAACTGGATGATACCGACGAAAAAATAGGCGAAGAAGATGAAGAAAATAATTATTACAGCCTTGGTGGCGACGATCATAACGACCTTGACGAGGACGATGAAAGTGAATGAGATTTATAATTTGATTTCATTATAATTCTCATAAACGGCAAAAGAGCCAATGGAAGTCTGCGTAAAAAGATTTTGTCTTTTTCTTTTTCTCTTTCTTCCCCACCAGATATAAAAACCGGTAATTGGTAAAGAGGCGGCAATCAATGAAGCAAAGAAAGCGAGAATTTTTCCAGGCAGCCCAAGTATTTCTCCTGTATGAATATCATAATTCATCCTTTGTATTTTATCAGCAACTGATGCTTCACCAAATCTGCCGTAGAAATCTGTTACAGGCATCTCTTTTAAAGTGTATTGATCAAAATACCTGTAATCAGTTTTCCATAAGGTAGAAGCGTCCGGATTAGCGTCGGCAACGATGGGAGAGGAGTCGCTGGAAGCATAATGCACTTCAATGGTTTCTGCATTTTTATATGAATTTTGCATTATTCCCCATACCTTATCTTCTGCTGAAAAGGGGGTAGTTGCTGATGCAGGTTTTTGAGATGCCGGTTCATAATAACCTGTCAGAGATTTTCCACTTGATGTAGCCCAATAAACAGATTTTGCGAACCATTGAAATCCCATCACCATCCCGGACAAAGCAAGGAATATAGCAATCCACGTCATATAGAAACCAAGTACATTATGCAGGTCATAATTCCTTCTTCTCCATCTTGCATTCCATTTTATTTTGAACCGCTGTTTTTTTGCCGCATTATTGCGTGGCCACCAAAGTACTAATCCCGTAATCAGTGTAATTAGAAAAATCAATGTAGCTGTGGTGACGACTGGCTGGCCTATGTTTGGCAGCCATAAATAATAATGCCCATTGATAATAATCCTGAAAAAATCCTTATTCATGTTTTTGACCTTCAATACTTTTCCGGCGTATGGATTCATGAAAATAACATAATAATATTCCAGGCCGTTATAAAAAAGCATTTGCGCAGCGTCTTTTTTTGTACCATATACCACACTATGCAATATTTTTCCCGGGAGTAATTTAGTAGCAGTTTCTTTTAAAACTGAAGGTTCCACAAAAGATTTTTTCTGGGGCGCCACGTAGCGAAATGATTGCATGGTTTCTATCTCTCTTTCAAAAGCGAGCATGCAACCGGTGATGCCCAGGAATACAATGATTATTCCGGAACCAAACCCAAGCCAAAGATGCAGTTTATGAATGATTTTTTTTGGAGTCATAAAATGGTTATATGCCTGTTAACTTTTATGAATTACCAAATCCTCACTATGCAGAAAACTGCATGATGAGGATTCTTATTTTATTCTTATTTATTTAAAACTTAAACGAAATGCTCCCAACCACACTTCTCAATTTCTGTGGATTCATCGTACTATATCCTATCCAGTATTCCTGGTTGGTAATATTATCAACTTTTAATCCGATTCTATATTTTGGCTGATCATAAAATACGGTTGCATTCAGTACTACATAGTGCGGCAAAGTGAAAACTCCGTAATAAACGCTGTTGAGTATTTTATTATCGTTTGCATAATTTCCACCGAAACCAAATCCAAGGCCTTTCGTTTTTCCATTTAATAAACTATATCCGATCCAAAGATTAGCGGTATATGGAGACATCGCGGTTGCGGGCCTGCGACCTTCCACATCAGAGTCTGCTTTTTCATATTTTGAATCGTTGTAACTGAAACCTGCAATAACATTCAATCCCTGTGCAGGTTTGGCAATTATTTCTGCCTCTACTCCTTTGCTTAACTGTGTTCCATCTTGTATAGAAAAGTTAGCATTAGCCGGATAAGGTCGTATTATATCTTTTACCTGAATATCATAATAACTGAAAGTTCCGGTTAATCTTCCACCCAACGCATCAAGTTTAACGCCGCCTTCTATCTGTGAGGCCTGTTCGGGTTTAAAAGTTTTTCCACTATAGTCTGTTCCTGCCTCGTTGGTAAATCCATTTTGATAATTAGCAAAAAAGGCGACTTTATCTTTTACTGGTTGATAAACCAATCCGAACTTAGGTGAAAATGCCGTTTGATCATATTTGCCTGTGTATTCCCCACTTGCCTGGTCGTAACTTCCCTGGTTGCTAAAATGATCTGCGCGAATTGCAGCTGATGCAATCAGTTTATCGGTAATATTTAAGATGTCAGAAATGTAAGCACTGTATGTATTGGTTTTATACCTGTAAGGATACGTCCATGGAGTGTTTTTTTGTAAGGTGGCATTCAGGTTGTCTTTATCAAAATTACCATAAGCAGGAATGTTTCCATTTTTGGGAATCGTATCAAAATTATCACCATAAAAAAGCTGGTTAGAATTTTGAGAAAAGAAGTCGAGGCCACCTACAAACCGGTTTCTTAAGTTTCCAATTTTAAAATCACCGATAAAATTTTGTTGTATTTCCGTTGCCTGGTCTGTGCTGTTGGCTGTTGACTGATCAGCTCTTACAAGATAGTCGGCGCCGGTAGCATTTGGGGTTCCTGTTACCTGAGAATTTGGAATTACATAAAAATAAGCATAAGGCCTGTCTGAAAAACTATTGGTGCTTGTAAAGTTAGTCTGGGAGCGCCATTGATTAGACATTTTATAATTCATCTGGCCAAAGAAATTATTATTTTTTGAAACCTGGAAAATATCCTGTGCCGAGTAGGAGCGTTTGTAATCAATGCCCAATTGTTTCGGATTGGTTGCATCTAATTGTGATACCGGGAAATAGAAGAAAATGATTTGTTTGGAAGTATTGGCTCCATTATATAATTCGGCATCAAATGAAAATGAAAGTTTATTATTCACCTTCACTGAAAGGCTGGGCGCCAATACATATCCTTTATCAAAACCATTGTCCTGGAAAGTGCCTTCATAATTGTAGGCAGCATTCATGCGGAAGAGAACCGTTTTTGCTGAATCGAGTGGAGTGTTCACATCAACAGCAACACGGTTAAAACTATAATTTCCCGAAGCATAACTGATTTCTCCGCCAAACTGGTCATAAGGCTTTTTAGTGATCCTGTTGATCAGTCCTCCGTAAGAAGTGAGGGCGCTTCCAAACAAGGTAGCCGATGGGCCTTTGATCACTTCAATGCTTTCTAAATTAGCGGCATCAATACGGCTTGTTATATTGCCTGCAACTCCATTTCTTAATTCTCCCTGTAAAATGAAACCACGGGAATTATAATATGCGCCGCCATCGCCGCCACGGCCGGTAGCTTCCCACATCATCTGAAGGCCCGGAGCATTTTTTATAGCGTCATCGATGGAATAGATCATTTGTTGTTTTAAAAGATCTTTTGTGATCGTTGTGTAAACCTGTGAATTTTCTAAGTTTTTAAGAGGAATTTTTGCAACATAATCACTCTCGGTTTTTACTAACTTATAGCGATTACTTGAAATTATTATTTCCTGTAATTGTTTTGCGCTGATTTTTAAATGCAAAGTTACATAGACTGTTTTTCCATCTTCAACAGTTACGTCCTGTGTTAAGTGCTCATATCCAACAAGAGAAACCTCAATTTCATAGTTACCTGATTTTATATTTTTAAAATGAAAAGTACCGTCGTCGTCTGTGATTACATTTCTTTTTGTTCCTTTTAATGAAACTGTTACACCTATCGCCGGAGTGCCTTCATTAGTGAGGATCTTTCCTTTAATATTGGATGTGCCTTCGTCGCCTTCTGCATGCAAGACAGCAAACGGAGTTATACAGATACAAAATAAAAAGGTCAATTTATAAAAGATGGTATGTTTTGTCAATTTGTTCATATGTTTTTTCTTATACTTTTTTTAAAATTTTTGTGGTTGCAAAACTGAAGTAGTGAAAAGGAAATGATTTACCCGATCGGGAAAAAGCATTTACGTTTTTGGGAAAAATGAAACTTCAATTCAATGAAATCAATTATTCTGAACTTATTCATTCTAATTTAAAATTCTGTCAAAAAATTATTAGAGAACTGTTGATTATATTTGACCGTTAATAAAAAATTGCTTCGTCAATGAATCGTTTTGTATAGTGCGCAGTAGTTAATGTGAAAATTGTGATGATAGAAGCGTTGGTTGGAGAAAGAAAGAAGATGCGGAGATTTTTTTTGAAATAAGATTTATACAAAAAACTACTAAGCAAAATAATAATAATGTCTTTACAGTTTTCAAAAAGCGATATTGGAAGACTAAGAATGGCCGGAATAGCAGAAGGCATTTCTTACATTACTCTTCTTTTTATTGCCATGCCGATAAAATATATTGCAGGAGAGCCAGGCCTTGTCTGGTATGTAGGCTGGGTGCATGGATTACTTTTTCTTCTTTATATCCTCGCATTGGTTACGGTAAAAATAAATCTGGACTGGAAGTTTAAGCGAACGGGTATAGTCTTCCTTGCGGCCTTAATTCCATTCGGAACTTTTATTCTGGATAAAACATTGCGAAAAGAAGAAAGAATATTACAGGAGCAAAAAATCAGGGAATAAATGTATTGATTTTTTTACATGTATTTACAGGTATGCATCTTAGTTATCTCATTAAAAAATTGGATAGAAAAATAAAAGCAAAATCTATAAAATTTGTTGCTTTACTGCTCAATCATGAAGCGATATAATCAGGACGCCTGTTGCAGTAAATGTGAGTGTACCAGGTATTTTTGACTGGGGCTATAGATAAAAAAGCAAGATCCGTCTTTAATTGTTTCAATAATAGGTTTTGCAAATTTTTTGGGCAACGCCGGGCAACCAAGGCTTCGTCCTATATATCCCAAATCATGGATCCATTTTTCGCTTACATAATCAGCACAATGAATTACTATAGCTCTTTTTTCTGCATTGTCGTTAATTCCTTTTTCTTCTCCCTCTAATCTTAGAGAAAAACCATTGTCGCCAAAGTAGGTATTCTGCGTTACATAAAATCCCAGGCTACTCATTTTGCTGCGTAGAGAATTGGAAAAATGGTTCGCAAATTCTTTTCCTGAATTTCGTCCATGCGCTACATAAGTATTGTAAAGAACTTTGTAATTCTCCATATCTATTACAAACAATCTTTTTTGGTTTGAAGGCAAACTGAAATCGGCTATAGTTAATACATTTTCATTCGTTAATTTGCCATTAGAACGCAGGTTTTCATATCCTTTAAGACCCTCAATAAAAGCTTGTTTGGAAAGACCCAAAGTATCTAACTGTAAACTGTCGTACAAAACAGACATCTTAAATTCAACATTCATTGTAATTTTTTCTGTTGCTTTTACAATTGATGAGTGGGAAACAGGAACTGGTCTTGCCCCCCCAAAAACAAATGGCAGGTGAAGCAGGAAAACAAAAAATAATGACAGAGGTAAATAAGAATTCTTTAATGAATTTTTCATCTTGGGGGTTTTTATAGGTTATAATGAAATATTCTTCTTACAAAATATTCGTTTTATTGGATATTTCAACTGTAATACAATTTTGTTTTTGTAAGAAATATTAAATCTTAAAAAATTGGATTAGTTTTTTAAGATTGTGAAAATATAGGTTTTATGCGGTTTTAAATGGTGTTTATAGGAATATTCTATTTTTTTTGTCTCGGTTTTAACATAAATTAACTTTCAATGCCAAATGAGATTAATAAAAAAACTGATTTTATTCTTTTTTATTGTGCAGAAATAGTATTTGGTAACCAATAAAAAGCATTAATTGAGTTACTGATCGAATGAAAAATCCGGTTTTCAAATTAAAATATTGATCGTGATCATTAATAATTTTTGAATTACTAAGTGTTTGTTAAATAATAAGTAGTACATTTGAAGCTAAATTAAATATTATGTTTAGCGATGAAGTGTTACAAAAAAAATTTAAAACAATCCTTCCGCATTTGAATGAACGCGCTACTCGTTTATATCTTGGCAGCGA
>DATCFI010000134.1:0-19746 GCA_036509585.1 Hanamia sp.
GCGCATACGCATGACCGTAGGATGGAGGTTTATTTCTATTTTGAAATCCCGGAAGGCCAGTCTGTATGCCACTTTATGGGCGAACCTCAGGAGACGAGACATATCTGGATGCAAAATGAACAATCCGTAATTTCGCCAAACTGGTCAATCCACGCAGGCGCAGGTTCTTCCAATTATACTTTTATCTGGGGCATGGCCGGAGAAAATTTAGATTACGGCGATATGGATGTTTGTAATGTGAAGGATTTGAGATAAGGTTTTGATCTCACGGAACAGTTCGAATTATTTGGATTGAATAGGAATGTGAGTGCAGGGAGATATCTCAAGCTGTCACTATAACGTGTAACAAAAACACCCAAAATGAAAAAACATTTTACGCTTATTATTCTGATCAATTTTCTTTTTGTATTCTCTGCATACAGCCAGCAAACCATTATTAAATATTTATCAGGAACGGATAAAGATCATACCGTACCATGGGATTTCTATTGCACCGGGGGAAGTAACAGTGGCAAATGGACAACAATTCAGGTTCCTTCCTGTTGGGAATTACAAGGTTTCGGCACCTATAATTATGGAGGCGAAAAATCACCTGGAGATGAAGTTGGCCGGTATCGTTATTATTTCAATGTCGATAAAAATTGGAAAAACAAACAAGTTAATATTGTATTCGAAGGTTCGATGACGGATACTAAAGTTAAGATAAATGGTAAGTTAGCAGGAAAGATACACCAAGGTGCTTTTTATCAATTCAAATATGATATCACTTCATTATTGAAATTCGGAAAATCAAACCTGCTTGAAGTAGAAGTAAGCAAACGATCTCAAAATGCTTCTATCAACAGGGCCGAACGTGATGGTGATTTCTGGATTTTCGGAGGCATATTTCGCCCGGTTTATTTAGAAGTACTTCCAAAAGATCATATTGAAAGGCTTGCCATCAATGCGGAGGCGAACGGCAATTTTAGTATCAAGGTTTTTACTGCCAATGTTGGCAAAGGATATTCTTTAGAGACGAATATTGAAAAAGCAGAAGGTAGCCAAAAATTAAAATCTTTTTCAATTCCAATATCCGCGAACGACACGATGTTTACTTTGGAGCAACAGTACAAAGATGTGGCGCTATGGAGTACAGAGTTTCCCAACTTATATACCGCTACCGTTTCATTGAAAGATAATGAAGGCAAAATAATTCATACTGTTCAACAAAAATTTGGATTCCGCACTGTGGAATTAAGGCCTTACGATGGTTTTTATTTGAATGGGAAAAAGGTAATGTTCAAAGGAGTGGATCATCACAGCTTCTGGCCGGAAAGCGGGCGCACCACCAGTAAAGCAATAAATATTGAAGATATCAATTTGATGAAAGAAATGAATATGAACGCGGTTAGGATGTCGCATTATCCGCCAGATATTGATTTTTTAGATGCCGGCGATTCTTTGGGTCTGATGGTGCTCGATGAAGTAACCGGTTGGCAACATTTTTACGATGATAGCACAGGTCACAGGTTAGTAAAAGAAATGATCGTTCGTGATGTAAATCATCCTTCTATTGTGATATGGGACAATGGAAACGAAGGAGGCTTTAACCGCAATCTTGATAATGATTATCATTTGTACGATCCCCAAAAAAGATTAGTAATTCATCCATGGGAAAAATTTAATGGAACCAATACCAAGCATTATCCTGATTTTAATTATTTAGAAAATACAGCGCTGTATGGAACTGAAGTTTTTTTCCCTACAGAATTTTTACATGGGCTTTATGATGGCGGTTTGGGTTCAGGATTGGATGATTACTGGAATACCATGATGGAAATGCCGCTGAGCGCCGGCGGTTTTCTTTGGGTTTTTGCCGATGAAGGAATTGTTCGTCGCGAAAGAAATGACAGCATTGACACACATGGGAATAATGCGCCTGACGGAATTTTAGGGCCGCATCGTGAAAAGGAAGGAAGTTTTTACACTATTAAAGAAATATGGTCGCCAGTGTATATAGGCCAAAACTCTATTCCGCAGAACTTTGACGGAAAATTGTCAGTGGAAAACAGGTACCTGTTTACTAATTTGAATCAATGCACTTTTAAATGGAAGTTGGTCAATTTTGGAAATCCGGATAATAAAAATGTAAGTACTACAATAGATGAGGCGGGTATAGTTACTTCCGTTTCAATTGAACCGGGAGAAAGAAAGTTTATAGATCTGAATCTTCCTTCTTCATGGCAATCAAGTGATGCGCTGTATCTCACCGCGATTGACAATCATGGGAAAGAGATATTTACCTGGAGCTGGCCGATTCACACGCCTGCGGAAGTGGCGAAAAAGTGGTTGCACAAAACTTCACCTGCTTCTGAAATTGCAACTAAAGGCGATGCGCAAACGTTAATAATTGAAAATGGAAATATAAAATTTTATTTCAGCAAAGCAAACGGATACCTTGAAAAAGTAATGAGGAATGATTCCATTCTTTCATTATCGGGAGGCCCTTCTTTAGCAGGTTTCGAACTGAAGACGGATTCGTTTAATTACAAAAAGGAAAATGACAATTTGGTATTAGATGTAAAATACAAAGAAGGAAGAAACTGGCTAAACGTAGAATGGACTTTTTCTCCTGACTCGCCGGTAAAACTATCCTACGCATTTAGCCAGAAGGGAGAAGCTGATTTTATGGGTATAACTTTCAATTATCCTGAAGAAGATATCAAAGCTATGCAGTGGCTTGGCCGTGGCCCATATCACGTTTGGAAAAACCGTTTAAAAGGATTGCAATTTGCCGTTTGGAATAAAGGATATAATAACACTACCACAGGAGAAACCTGGGACTATCCTGAGTTTAAAGGCAATCATGAAAATGTATATTGGGTAAAGATCAGCACCAATCAAATTCCTTTTAACATTTTCATGGGTAATGAAAATGTATTTTTTCAAATGCTGAAAACCAATAACCCGAAAGGAGCCAATAATACAAACACCACCGTGAATTATCCTGAAGGAAATATTGGTATCATGAATGCTATACAACCCATTGGTACCAAGTTTCATAAAGCGGCACAAATGGGCCCGCAAAGTCAAAAGAATGTAGAGTTAAACAGTCCGTATCATGGAGTAATATGGCTTGATTTCAGATAAGGTATCTATTAAAATATTCTTGTTTTATCAAGCAGTAAATCCAATACGAGATATAGAACCGACAAACAATTTATTTACATCTAAATGAAAATATTTTGCCATCTTTGGAAAGAGGTTCTAAATGACTTAAAAAGTTATAATTCAATTTTCCATTCTTTTTAAAACTCCCGCAATGCAAAAAAAATTTAAACATTTTTTACTGACGTTTATTTTCGTTGGGTCTTTACACTTTCTATCGCTTGCTCAAACAGCACAAACGGATCAAGGCCCATTTAAACCAAACGAAGCATCTTTTCATCAGTATAAATACCCTGAATGGTTTCGAGATGCAAAGTTTGGAATCTGGGCGCATTGGGGCCCGCAGGCCGTTCCCCGCCAGGGCGATTGGTATGCCAGGAAGATGTACGAGGAAGGGAGCGATGATTATAAATACCAGGTAGCGCATTACGGCCATCCTTCTAAATTTGGTTACAAGGATATCATTCCTTTGTGGAAAGCTGAAAGATGGGATCCTGAAAAACTGATGGCGCTGTACAAAAAAGCCGGTGCAAAATATTTCGTAAGTATGGGTACACACCATGATGATTTCTTTCTTTGGAATTCAAAAATTCATAAATGGAACGCAGTAAACTACGGGCCCAAGAGAGACGTGGTTGCAACGTGGGAAGCAGCGGCAAAAAAAGAAGGCTTGAAATTTGGTGTATCTGAACATTTGGCTGCAAGTTTTACCTGGTTTCAATCGAGTCATGGCGCCGACACTGCCGGTCCAATGAAAGGTGTGCCCTATGATGGCGCCAATCCGATGTACCAGGATTTGTATCACGCTAAGGCAGAGGTAAATGACAAAGGATGGTTGAGTAATAATAAAGAGTGGCAAAGAGAATGGCTTTTCAGCATTAAAGAATTAATAGACATGTATCACCCTGATCTTCTCTATTCAGATAGCCAGCTTCCTTTCGGAGAATATGGCGAAAATATGCTGGCTCATTTCTATAACCAGGATGCAACAAGAAACGGAGGAGTTACGAATGTAGTTTACACGTGCAAACAACCGTCAGATGGCATGTGGGTGCAGGATTTGGAGCGTGGTGTACAGGATTCTATCAACCCGTTTCCATGGCAAACAGATACCTCTATCGGAGATTGGTTTTATCGAACCGGCCAGAAATATAAAAGCGCCGATGAAGTAATACAATTATTGATAGACATTGTAAGTAAAAATGGTAACCTGTTATTAAATATCGTACAAACACCGGAAGGTGATTTGGAGCCGGATGTGCTTCATATTGTAAATGGAATAGCAGACTGGATGGCGCTGAACAGCGAGGGTATTTACAGTACACGCCCCTGGAAAATTTATGGGGAAGGACCGTCAACTATAAAAGCCAATGAGATCAAGGGACAGTTCGCCGGGTTGAGCGACACACGCGGTTTCCAGGCAAATGACATCCGCTTTACCACCAAGGGAAATACGCTGTATGCTTATTGTCTTGGCAAACCAACATCAGATATAAATATTAATTCTCTGGGAAAAAATTCAAAACTATCAGATAAGAGAATTGCATCTGTTACAATGCTCGGAAGCAATACAAAACTTCAGTGGAAACAGAAAAAAGATGGATTGATCATCAAAAATAATTTTAAGATTCCTGTTGAAGAAGTTCCGGTTGTTGGGTTCAAAATTGAATTTAAATAAGCCGGTCTTGTGCCAAAAAAATTCTTGTAAATTCGTACGTGCTAGATCATTCCCTATCGGTGTGAGGCTTAGTTTTATTAACAGAAAAAATAAAATAACAACATGCAACCAATTAATACAGCATTATGTTCTTTCGGGATGAGCGGATGGGTATTTCATGCTCCCTTTATCCAGGTAAATCCGGGATTTAAGTTCTATGCAGTTTGGGAAAGAACCAAAGATCTTGCAAAAGAGAAATATTCCGAAGTAAAAACTTACAGAATACTGGATGAAATGCTGGCGGATGATTTGGTTGAGTTGGTGGTAGTGAACACACCCAACTACACGCATTACGAATATACAAAAAAAGCCCTCGAAGCAGGCAAGCATGTGATTGTTGAAAAACCTTTTACGATTACCACAGAAGAAGGAGAAGAATTAATAGCGCTGGCAAAGAAGCAAAATAAAAAATTATCTGTCTTTCAAAACCGGCGCTACGACAGCGACTATAAGACGTGTAAAAAAATACTCGAACAAAACCTGCTGGGAGATCTTGTAGAAGTAGAAATACATTTCGACCGGTACAAAGAAGTGCCAGGCCAAAAAGTTCATAAAGAGACTCCAGGTCCCGGTACAGGATCGGTTTTCGATCTTGGTTCTCATTTAATTGACCAGGCGCTACAATTATTTGGAATGCCTAAAAAAATATTTGCCGATATACAAGCCATGCGTCCCGTTTCTAAAGTGGATGATTATTTTGAATTGTTGTTGTATTATGAAAAGATGCGGGTTCGCCTGAAATCAAGCTATGTAGTTCGCGAGCCTCTGCCAGGATATATATTTCATGGTTTAAAAGGTTCTTTTATAAAACCGAAAACAGATGTTCAGGAAGAAATGTTGCAAGCCGGTAAAGTCCCCGATAATAAAGATTGGGGCACAGAACCGGAATCGGAAAGAGGATTATTACATACAGAAAAAGATGGTAAAGAAATAAGAGAATACATTACTTCTGAGCAGGGAAATTATGGAGAATACTATGATGGTATTTATGAAGCCATCCGCAATGGCAAGCCTTTGCCCGTATCCGCCGAAGAAGGTCTGGACGTGATTAAAATTATTGAAGAGGCATACGAAAGCAATTACACCAACCGGGTTATTGAATTGTAAATTTGAAATATCTCAAAAATGTTGGTTTACTGACAGATTCTTTTTTGATTTAACAACGGCGAGCATCTACTGTGTGTTCCAAACTCTTTCGGATTTTAATGTCGACAGCTCCGTAGCAAGGCGCTACCTAACCGGAACGCATTTTACAATTGAAGCCTGCCTATCTGGAACGTGAGTTACATTTTCGTTTAGTGAAATTAAATCAAAGCTATGATAGGAATATTTTCAATTATAATAACCGCTTTTGGAATGCAAAAGCAACCTTTTCAACTTCCGATAGATACCACCAAAATGCATAAGGAAATTAACGCCGAGTTTGCCAAACAACCTACCGGTACTTTCGCAGTAGCATTTGAAGACCTGGAAACAGGAGAACAATTTTTAATGAACGCTCATCAAAGCTTTCACGCGGCAAGTACGATCAAGACTGCGTTTTTGATAGAAGCATTCAAGCAGGCAGACGAGCATAAGTTTTCTCTTTCCGATTCTATTTTGATCCACAACGATTTTAAAAGTATTGTAGATGGAAGTATTTATCATTTGGATTCGACGGATGATATTGAAACAGATTTGTACAGAAGAATTGGAGAAAAAGAAACGATTTATAATTTATTGTTCAGGATGATTGCGCAAAGCAGTAATTTTTCCACCAACCTGATTGTGGATTTGATAGGTGCCAAAAATGCCAATCAAACCATGCGCTCTATCGGTGCGAAAGATATACAGGCTTTGCGTGGTGTAGAAGATAATAAAGCGAATGATTTAGGTATGAACAATACCGTAACGGCGTATGACCTGATGATTATTTTTGAACACATTGCGAAAGGAATTGTGGTGAATAAACCGGCTTGTGATTCTATAATACAAATATTAATGCACCAGCAATTAAGAGAAAAGATTCCTGCAAAACTTCCGGCTGATGTGAAGGTCGCTAATAAAACAGGCTCTATCGAAAAAATATCTCACGATTCAGGAATTATTTTTTTGCCTGATGGAAGAAAATATGTTGTGGTATTATTATCAAAAGGTGTTGAGGATGAAAAGTCCGTAAGTGAAACGCTGGCTAATGTTTCAAGGATTATATATGATAATGTGGTAAGTAGCGGTCGGCACCTAAGGTCAGACCGCGGTTTTCAGCAGGTGCATTTTTAGAACCGTTGAAAAGTTATGAAATACGTTTCTGGCTTTCAAAATTCTCGCATGATCTTTTTCAAAAGTTCTCTATTTTTTTAGATCTCGGAAGAAGTACCCGCGGTCTGACACCATGCGTACCGCCTCTAACGTAGCGAACGAAAGATGCCAACTATCAATAGCCGGCATCTCCATTAATTCAGTAAAACAACAAATAACCTTGATTTCTATTTCGCTTCCAGCGATATAATTTTTTTCTCTACGTTCCATCCGCTTAGCGCCAGTTCTGGTTTCTTCTCTTTTATCGTCGCGTTTGGAATGCTTACCGTTACTGTTGTTGATTTATTTGGTGATAATGAAAAATAATTATCAGACCAGAAACTGGGCAGTACTTCTTTGCCTTCTTTTATGATTTGTGGATTAATAAAAAAAGCTATTTTATTGGTTGTGTTGGTAACCTGGAAAGTCCATGAAGTTTCAGTTTTACCTTTTTCTGATTTTACTATTTTTACATTCAGATTCGCCGCATTCATTCCTTTTAGAGCCTTGAAATTGTGATCGGGTGAAAACCAATAAACATTGTGGGAAATTGTTTTTCCCACCGAGTTTTTGAGATTTAAAACCACGAAAGAAACCCCTTTTTCTTTTGATAAAACATCCGCTAATGAGAGAAACCTGGTTGCCATTTTCATATTGTAGATGAATACGGTATAAATTCGGGTTTCCATAACCGTTAGGCCACCACAAATATGGTTTCTGAATTATAAATTGTTTTATGTTTTCCGGTGTTAAATTAATTTTTGATAAACTATTTGCATTGATCGAAACATTTTGTTCAACAGAAAAAGATATACCCTTGAAATTTTCGGGACTGATGGTGATTTTCAATTTTCCATTTTGCACAGCATTGCTAAAATTATTTAAGGAAAAATTGAGCGAAAGTTTCGCAACATTCGTATCGGGAAGATTGCTTAAATCCGTTTTTATTTGTGGATTCTGAATAGTAACCTGTCCGGAAGTGCGCAAATAAACCGGTTGCCATATTCCCATATTTCTATCACGAACGGCTGGCATCCAATCCCACCCAACGGAACAAAGCATGGTAACGTTCTTGCCTATATCTCCTGTCGGGCCGCCATTTGCAAAGAAATCACCCAGGGCTTTCAATTGAGGAGTCGCAGGCAAACCGGGAAAATCCAACGGATAAATTTTTACTGCCAGGGCATTGTTTTTACCTGCGTTAATGACCTTACTTACGTCCAATGAATATTGGGCAAACATTCCCGACATTTCAGATGAATCAGCAATGCGTTTTCCGTTGACCCAAACCTCAGCACGGTAATTAATCCCTTTAAAAATCAATTGAAAATGTTTCCCTTTATCACTTTGAGGAACATCAAAAGTAGAGCGGTACCAATAAGGTTTTTTCCACGGATTAGGATCGTTAGGAAGATAGCTATATTGCTCCAGTTTGTATTGATGATTGAAGGAATCCGATGCATCAGGAATCAGCATATTGTTCATACCAATGTAAGGATCGGGATACACTTTGTTGGCTACTAAACCTGTAAGTACTGTGCATGGAACTTTTACAGGAAACCAATACACTTTTGAGTTATAATGAGTATTGGAAAGTATCTCACCCGACTGCGAAACAATGGAAGAAGATTGCAGATCAAACTCTCTGAGTTGTACTTGCTTTACTTTACCTTCTTGCGCTAGTAAAGCAGATGAATAAGAAAGAGAAAATAAAATAAAAGTACAACATATGAAGTGCGTGATCTTCATGATAAATGTATTAGATTATAAAAGGCGATAAATATATGTATAATTTGTTGCTTCCTGATTAATAGTCAGTTAATTGCTATAATATACTATTAAAAAGATAAAATAGTACAGTTATTTGCCGATTTTTTCGAGTGAAATTTTTAATACTGGTTAATGCTGTTTGAATAAATCTTACACAAATCAAATGAGAGCAGTTTCTATTAACTAAAAAGAAGACAAAAAATTAATAAAAATATTTAGTAGCGTATTCCTTACAGATAGAAAAATATCCGTGATATTTTTGAAGGCCTTATGAATAAATGTATTCTCTTGAACCTTGACACAGTGAATGAACAAATAGAGAGGATTTTAATCTTTAATAATGCTGCTAATTTTTGATATATCCCCGCATTGTTCTTGATTGCACAAATTAAAAAAACGTGTTTAAAATCCGTTTACTGAAAAAAATCATTTTATATTGCAACAACCAGAGTAAACATACAAGCAGGTTTACCGGTCAATTTCAATAACATTCAATCTATGACAATAACCGTAATCATCATAATATGCATACTGTTGTTGCTTGGTTACTTGTTTGATCTCACCTCGGCCCGTACCAAGATCCCCTCCGTAATCCTTTTGTTGATTTTGGGATGGTCGGCAAGGCAGATTGCAGATTTTATTTCTTTCAAAACTCCCGATCTCTCTGGTTTGTTACCCATATTTGGTACCCTGGGATTGATCCTGATAGTGTTGGAGGGAGCCCTCGAGCTGGAACTGAACCAGTCAAAATTCAAACTGATAAGGAAATCATTTTTCAGCGCTATTGTTTCCATGTTATCTTTGTCCATTATTGTTGCCTATGCTTTTCATTATTTCGGTGATATACCCTTGAGAGAAGCATTGATCAATGCAGTACCTATCTGTGTTATCAGTAGTTCCGTAGCTATTTCCAGTGCAAGAAATCTGTCAAAGAATAATAAAGAATTTATCATTTATGAAAGCAGTTTATCAGATATTCTGGGCGTGGTATTTTTTAATTTTGTGTTGGAAAATGAATATGTAAATGGGCACTCCTTTGTTCATTTTGGTGCACAGGTTTTAATTATGTGTGTCGTTTCATTTATTGCTACGATAGGCCTGTCCTTTCTGCTGCGCAAAATAGATCATCCGATTAAACATGCACCTATTATTATTTTAATCATTTTAATTTATGCTGTTTCAGAAATATATCATCTTCCCGCTTTACTTTTCATTTTATTTTTTGGGTTATTCCTGAGCAATATTGATGAACTAAAGAATTTTGAATGGATCAAGAAATTAAATCCCTATGAGTTTAATAAAGAGGTATCCAAATTCAGGGAAATAGTAATGGAAGGCGCGTTTTTAATAAGAACTTTCTTCTTTACACTTTTTGGTTTTTCATTTGAGACAAAAGAAATCATCAATCCGGATACTTTCGTAACCGCTGCATTGATTTTTGCGGCAATCTTTATTGTAAGAGCTATTATACTGAAAATTGCACGGTTACCGGTCTTTCCACTTTTGTTTGTAGCCCCACGCGGATTAATCACCATCCTTTTATTTTTTGCCGTTCCGGCGACATTAGCTTTCCCTTTGGTTAATAAATCATTGGTAATACAGGTTATTATTTTAACCACAGTATTTATGATGATTGGACTGATAATCACCGGACGAAAAAAAGATGATGAACCTGCAGTAAAAAAAGAAACTGAAGAGGATACTACCACACTCGCAGAACTGGTGAAGAACACGACCACAAATGATCCGCTGCGAAAAGATGCAAATCCTCCGGAATTATAATTGTTATCATTTTTACAAATCGTAAAAAAAAATTCTCAAAAAATATATAATTGATATTTTTGCTGCTAACCATTTAAAAAACAACAAGACGTCCGGAAAAAATAATTACCGGATAAAAAATCAACATTATGACTAAGAGACTTTTTTTCACATTCGCTATTATCTTCATGGCTGCCGCAGCTGTAAACGCACAAACCTACCAGACAGCATTCGGTGCGAAGTTTTATGTAGGTAACGGATCCGTAGGCGGCATCAACATTCGCCATTCAACCCAGGCAAATACTGCATTAGAAGGATCGTTGTTATTCTTTAACGGAGGAGGCGTTGGAATAGAAGGTTTATATGAGTATCAGGGGCCCATCAATGGCGCGCCGGGTTTACAATATGTTGTTGGGGGCGGTGGTATGTTAGGTTTTGGCGGTGGAAGGTATGATAATGGTGTTGCATTCGCACTACGGTTAACAGGCGGCATTGATTATAAGTTTCCCGATGTACCGATCAATATAAGCTTAGCTTTTGATCCGTTTTTCTATATAGCTCCACAGACTGGCTCATATCTGCCTTTAGGCATTGGGCTTCGTTATGTAATTAAATAATTGAGAAAGCCAGGATTCCCCACAAACGCCGGTAATCCTGGCTTTTTATTAAATGATACAAGAGGAATGAGAAAAAAAATAATTGCTTTTATTGATTTCTTTTATCCTCCATTTAAAAAAATTTTGCCGCTTAAAACTTTTCGTTATGCGGCTTGCGGCGGCAGCAATATGCTCCTTGATATTTTTCTTTTTTACATCAGCTTCAATTTTATTTTTGAAAAAGAAATTCTACACCTTGGTTCTATAGCATTAAAACCTTATAACGCTGCGTTATGCTTTTCTTTTTGCTTCACATTTCCGTTGGGCTTTTTAATGTCAAAATACCTTGTTTTTAACGATTCATCTCTACGTGGGCGAGTACAACTGGTGCGGTATGTGATGATAGTAGCTGTGAATCTTTTTTTAAACTATTCCATTATAAACGTATTGGTACAATACATGCATTTTTATCCGACCATTGCTAAAATATTCGCCACAGTTATCATTGTCACTTTCAGTTTTCTTTCCCAAAAACATTTTACTTTCAGGGTAAAAAAGGAAGCATCGCTTGTTCGGGAAACCGACAAGAAAGAGTAAATCTTGTTGCACAGTAAATAAGCAAATAACAGGAATTTTCGTTTTGCGCTCATAATGGATTCATATTAACCACTTGGCGCGAATTGATGTAAAGAAGGGAAAAAGGTCAAATAACCAAATTTACCTGAGTGTGTTATTTTGATATTTACCGCGTTTACAACTAAATTTCACAGTAAACCAACAAATAAGAAGGATTTGAATTTTAATTTGAATCTAAAAAAGGAGTAACATTGCAGCAATTGACAAATCTCTCTGTTGCGTTATGAAATATTATAAACAAATCGGGCTCGTTGCCTGTATTCTACTAGTGATCAGTTCTTTTCTGCCATGGGCATTTTATCCTGATCTTAATAAATCTTTTACTGGCTTTTTTTCTGAGGAGGACATTTATGGAAAGCCGGGAAAAGTCTTTATTTTCTTTGCAGTAGTTTCGGCAATCTTAATCTTGTCAAATAAAGTATGGGCTAAAAGAACAATTATTTTTATTGCAGCTTTCAATTTGGGCTACATGATCCGTACTTACATTTTATACACTTCCTGTTACCGTGCATATTGTCCTCAAAAGCAATACGGCCTGTATTTATTAATTTTGAGCTCTGTGCTTTTATTAGCAGTTTCTTTCGCCCCTAATTTAAAGGTAATCGAAGAAACAACTGAAACTACTGACAGTGCAGATAAACCAGGGATTTAAAAGGTATTTTTAGGGGTATAAAAAGAAATACCGGTTTAATGTTCGTTTACTGGTGACTGCTAGTCCAATACGCTTCCTGCATCTGCATGGTTACCCCACTCTACTCAAACAATTCTGCCTTATTTTTTGGTCTTCTGCTATCAAGCCATTGAAAGGTTTTCAATTTCTTTTGATCGTCAGGAATTTTGTTCATTGGGTACATTGTTCCATCAATCTGGTTTATATAAACAACCTTATTTAATTCACCATTTTTAAAATAAATATCTATCACATCGCCCGTGGCGCGGTTCATTCCAAGGTAAGAGCTATCGTCAGTTTGCATGTAGTAAATACTTTCAGCCTGGGTACCTTTCACCCGCACGTAATCCAGCTTACCGTCAATGAAATAGGCATTAATTGTTTTGCCGGACATCTGATTAAAAAAACCTTCCCTTGTTTCATTCACTATAAGGCTCTGTTCAAAAGCGTACATCCTTGATGGTTGCTTGTCTTTTGTATAAAGAAAAATCGTGTCGCCGGAAATTTGCGTGTTACCGCTCCACGCTACCGGCGAATAATATAACCGGAAGGCAGAATCTTTGGATGAAATAAACATGCTGTCGCAAACTGCCTGTAAAGAATCATTGAAAATTTTTACATGATGGAATGCAAGAAAGTATCTTATAGCTGTGTCCGATTTATTAGTGGTGTCTTTCTTGTGCAGCAACTTCGAAGTATCCATATTTGATTTCAAACTATCTGAAATATTGCCATCTTTCATTAAAGCCGCAGAATCAATATTCTTTTCTTTTAAATAGATTTCCTTTCTCGCGGAATCAGGCGTTGAAACAACAAAATTTTTATGAATATTAGACGCTATCTCTTTTTGCGGGGAGTCATTTACCGATCGTATTTCGACTTTTGTAGCAGGAATCTTTTTTAGCAATGTATCTTTTACCGACACCGTTTCAATCAGTTGAGTGGAATCCATTTTTTTTGCTGGAGTTATTTCTTTCAACGATGTATCTTCAGATGATTTCTGCAAATCAGCATGCCCAATGATTTCGGATGAATCATTTATAGAAACCTTCCGTGTGCTGTCTTCATTAGTCACAATATGCCTGGGCACTAAGGTTGAATCTTTGAGTATTGTTTCCTCTACTTTTTTATTTTCTTTCGGATTAAAATTGGCAACGCTGTCTTTGTTTAAAACTTCATTTTTATTTTTTATAAACGAAGTAAAGCCAGAGTAGATAGTATCAGCCGCGATGTAAGTGCTATCATCTTTTTGCTTTATCATTAAGACCGGTTTCCGAGTAGCCAAAAAGGAGTTGTTATTTTTATTGATAAATATCTGGTTGGCGATAATATTAAAACCGGCCGCAGAATCAATAATAACGGCATTTCCCTCTAGCTGGGCATTTCCTGATTTACTTTCCAACGCCATTGAATTTGCGGAATATAAGCGACCACTGCTATCTTTCACATTAGTACGGCTTGTAAAAAATGCATTTCCAGTATTCAGATCATAACTACCCTGGCTCGATTGAATTTCTACGGTCGGCGTTTTAATAGTAGTTGGGCTGATAAAGCTTGATTGATGTGTTTGCATGTTGTAAGCAAGAGAATCGGTGCGAATCTGTTTTTCGGGATCATCGAGCTTTACATTTTTTTTAAAATAAAGGTCTTTCGTATCATTATAATAAGTTCCTTCCAGGCTGGTAATTGTTGTTTTTCCCTGGATCACTTTTCCGCCATTATGATAATTGCCGATCCCCGTACCAAGATTATAATCAAGGTCATCGGTATAAAGACTGCCGCTCTTGTTCACTAGCCTCACTTTATTTTTCAGGTAAGCCATTTTTTCAATGCTCAGGTATTTGAGATACTGACCGTAAGTATGCACAGTGTCGGCCTGATTGATATCAATATTCCCAAAAGCTTCCATGACATGGGTTGTGGAATTTATAACTGCGCTATCGCTGTTGAATAATATAGAGCCTTGCCTGATTATAGCGCCCCCGGCAATTGTTTGTAAGGTGGTCACAGAATCAATCTTGATAGCGCGCATGCTCGGGCCCTTAATAATCTGAAATTCGGTAATGGTATCTTTGGGAGCAGGCATTATCGTATCTTTTCTCACCCCGGATATTGAGTCTTTTAAAGCAAAAGGTCTCGCTGCCGCCTGAGCAAAAGAAATATAGCCTGTTGATATTAATAAAATCAGGCACAGGTATTTTACCAGGTGGCTCATGCTATTCTTTAACCGCTTTTGAAGAATCGGCAACCAGGGGAGCTGTCAAATAATTTCCTTTGTCTTTCTTTCCAAACACAGACACGTTTACATACCTTCTCGGATGAACCCGTATATCATCGAGGAGGATATTTAATTTATTGGACGTGGCTGTAAGATTATTGTATAATGTTTTATCATTCAACAACAGACCTACCGAGCCATCTTTGCTGTTTATTTTTTCAGACGCTGTTTTAAAATTATTGATCGCAACATTTAATGTATCAAGTGTTTTTGCAAGGTCTATATCCGATAATTTTTGAGTAAATACCCTGGCGCTCTCCATGATACTATCTAATTTGCCATTATTGGCGCTCAGGTTGGCGGTAAAGGAATTTACATTTTTTAGAGAATGTGCCAATTCACTGTTTTGAGAATCCATCATCTTTTGTAACGAGGAGCTGGTGGCCACAAAAGAAGCACTGGCTATTCTGAAATTACTTATCATACCCTTAATATCACCTTTCGTGTTCTGATCAAAAACACTAGTGATTGTCGTAAGAACAGAATCCAATGATTTCACAGCATTTCTCACTTCATAAAGTACCGGATTAATCAGTTTCATTGCCTGATCAAGCGCTCCTCCGCTCATAGTGGTCAATAGTGTATCACCTTTCTTAAGATAAGTATCCGAATTACCTAATTGGATCTCTAAAGTAGGACTTCCCAAGAGGTTTGGATTAATAACCGCGAGCGAATTGGATGGAATATTCACATCTTTTTTCATCGAAACAGTTACTAAAATCCTTCTCATATCCTTGCCACCATCCAAATTTTCTATTCTTCCCACTTGAACGCCATTAATAAGAACTGGATTTGACTTTACAAGACCCTGGGCATCCTGAAATACAGCGTAGATCTTATTTTCCTTTTGAAAAATACCCTTTCCTCTTAAAAAATTAAATCCTATCACAAGTATAGCGATACCAATTACGGCCATCAATCCAATCTTTGTTTCGTTA
This sequence comes from Hanamia sp., assembly GCA_036509585.1. Classification (GTDB taxonomy): domain Bacteria; phylum Bacteroidota; class Bacteroidia; order Chitinophagales; family Chitinophagaceae; genus Ginsengibacter. The sequence goes on from DATCFI010000134.1 coordinate 15,791, forward strand.
CTTATTTTCATTTGGTTTTATTTGGTCACAGGAAAAAAAAATTAACGGATGTAGTCCTGTTATTTTATATTATGCGAAAATAGTAAAACTTCAACTTGGTTTGTAACTAGCTACGATTATAAAGAAAAGTAAACAGAAGGGGCATTTCAATTTTTAAATTATAAAAATGAAGATTACTGCGAACTAGTTGGTGTAGGTGTAGCCGGCGCTGCTGCAGATCTAGGTGTTTCCACCTGTTTTTTATAGGTTACAAGTGCATCCGTGATAGCCTGTGCGATTTCTTCCTGGCCTTTTTCACTATTGAGATAGCGCTCATCGTCGTAGTTTGCGACAAAACCTGTTTCTATCAGGATGGCAGGCATTTGGGTAGCGTGCAAAACCCATAATCCCTTTTCACGCTGCCATACTCCCAGGTCATTCCTGCCTGTTTTCGCAATTTCCTCCTGCACCAGGGAAGCAAGTTGATAACTCTTTTTGAAATAATTTTGTGAATACAAGAGAGCGCTTGCTTTATATTCCGGGCTATCGTAATTAACATCTACCGTGCTGTCATTATCTTCGGTATTAAAACCCAGATCTCCATCTTCCAAAGCTTTCACTTTATCGCTAGCCTGGCGGGCTGCCAAAATCAGCGTGCTGGTTCCTTTCCTTGTCGTCGGTATTTTATAATATTCCTTTATAGGTACTGTGCGGGTATGTTTTACAGATACTTTTTTTCTATTTTTTCCGGAACCTTCATATTTGTGCGTGTAGTAGTTTTCCTTACGATGCCCTATGATCCTGTAGCTTGTTTTAAGATCTACTGCATCGGCATGTATGCACACAAAAAGATCACCATGATGATCGTTGGCAAACTGAGCCTTCTCATGCACCGACATGAAGGTATCAGTAGTTCGCGTGGGAATAATATTAACATCGGGCATCGCCTTTTGCAAATCAGCTACCAGTTTCATTGAGATAGCAAGAACGATATTTTTTTCCTTCGATCCCAACGTTCCTTCGTACTCCCCTACTCCTCCGTTATCTTTTCCACCATGTCCGGGATCTATAATAATTGTCTTTATTTTTTTAGGCGCCTGGGAAAAAGCATCCGGATTAATAACTAACAATAACGTTCCGAAGAGAAAAAAAGAAAGGAATAAAAATGAAAAGCGACTGATTCTTTTAAATACAAACATTAATAAATTTAAATTTTAAAATGGGTCAATAAAATACTTTAGTAATCTTCACATTTACTTAAATGGATTATCTCTATTTTTGTTGCCTTACTGCTATGCAAAACAGAAACAAATTTAGCTCAAAATCATTACTCCCAATTGCTTTTACGGCTACCCTTGTTATATTGATCTTATCCACTGTTTCAATTAATGGCAAAAATATTTTAAATGATAACCCTTACAAAGTGAGGAATGTTTTTATAAATAATTCTTCCAAAAATATTCAATCAAAGAAAAATCATTTTTCTGTTGCAAAAAAGCGAAATTTTATAATTGATATTTTACCATCAGAAAAAAGCCCAATTAATGACACGATCGTTCCTGCCAAACCAGATACACTTTTAGAAAAAGATACCTCGATTACCCGCAAAAAGCTAGATACTGTACAATATAAAATATCCAAGAACGCCATTAGCGATCCAGTAGCTTATACCGCTGAAGATTCGATGGTGATAGATGTTGCCGGAAAAAAAGTGACGATGTACGGCACGAAAGTTACTGTTAAATACCAGGATAATAATATCTCCGGCCCTATTATATCTTTTGACCAGACTACGGGAAATATTGTGGCTGCTCTTAAGCGGGACAGCACAGGTAAAGTAATTTCTTTCCCAACCTTTAAACAGGGTGATTTTATCTCTCAGTTCGATTCAATTAAATTCAACATGAAAAGTGGAAAGGGAATTACAAAAAGCACTTATACCCAACAGGGAGACATGTATGTTTATGCTAATGAAATAAAAAGAGTAAGCCCTGAAGTATTTTTTGCGTTGCGGGGAAGGTTCACGACATGCGACCTTGACACACCGCACTTTGCCTTTATCAGTAATAAGATAGAGTTTATCAATAATAAGATGGCGATTTCTGGGCCTTTGCATCCCGAGATTGAAGGTGTGCCAATACCTATTTACTTTCCTTTTGGCATTTTCCCTTTGACACAAGGAAGGCATTCCGGATTGCTACCGCCTACTTTCACCACCAACCAACAGAAAGGTGTGGGGCTTGAAGGACTTGGATTTTACAAAGTTTTTAATGATTACTGGGATTTCATTCTGCAGGCAAGTATTTATTCTTATGGTGGCTGGACTTTGAAATTAAATCCCCGCTACTCTAAAAAATACCATTATTCCGGTAACCTCTCATTTGATATGCAGAACTACAGTATAAATTTTAAGGGAGACCCTGATTATCAAAAAAACAAATCATACCATATTAGCTGGAACCACACAGCTGATACCAAGGCGAGGCCAGGGGTTACGTTTTCAGGATATGTAAACGCGGGAAGCAGTAGCTACAATGCAGAGGTAGCCAATAATCCCACATTGAACTATCAGAATCAGATGAGTTCTTCCATCAGTTATTCTAAAACATGGCAGGGCTCGCCGTTTAACCTGACCCTTGCTGCCAATCATGATCAAAATACCAATACCAAACTAATCAACATCAGCCTGCCGACTTTGGCTTTTACAATGAATACCATTTATCCATTCAGAAGAAAAAACGCTGTCGGTTCTCTCAAATGGTATGAGAACCTGGGCATCGGATATAATTTAAGCGCTTTGAACCGTTTCTCTTTTTACGATACAGTAAAAAACAAAAGTATTTTACAGCAAATACGAGACACATTGCAGTGGGGTGCGCACCATGTTATACCCATAAGTTTAGCGCTTCCTCAGATGGGAATTTTCCAGCTGTCGCCTTCTGTGAGCTATGATGAAACCTGGTATCAAAAAAAGGTGACCCAACATTGGGACGATGTCAAAGACACACTTCTAACCGGGGTTCAACAAGGCTTCTACACAGCAAGACAAATGGCTTTCGGACTAAGTGCCACTACCAAAATTTACGGCATGCTAAGTTCGAAAAATAAGAATGCAAAAATACAGGCCATCAGGCATGTGCTTACGCCAACATTCGCGATAAGATACCAACCTAATATGAACGGCAAGAATTATTATACTACTGTAATAGATACGGCTGGGCATACAGCAACACTCCCCTACTTTCAATCCGGATATAATTTAAATAGCCCCTATTCAAATGGAAAATTTGCTGGATTCGATTTCGGTATAGATAATAATGTTACGATGAAAGTGCGTAATAAAAGCGACACCGGAAAGAACGCTACCAAAAAAGTATCATTGCTGGATAATTTAGGTATTCACGGATCCTATAATCTTTTCCCGGTAGATTTCAGGCATTTTTCTAATTTTAGTGCCAACGCATCCAACAACCTTTTTAATAAAGTAAATATTACCGCCGGTGCGACTTTTGATCCATATGAAGTAAACTCTGTGGGAATAGATACCAATATCTTGGTCTGGAAAACACACCCAATTTCTTTGGGCCGTTTAGTGTCTGCAAATATATCTTTATCAAGTTCCTTTAAAGGCGGAAATAAAAAAACAGGTGAAAAAGCGGGTGTCAAACCTGGCGACAATATACCCAATCCAGAATATGACCAGGATTTATACAGCGCCCAGGCAAATTACATCCGAAACAATCCCGGGCAATTTGCTGATTTCAATATACCCTGGTCTATAAACCTTAGCTACTCCCTTCTTTTTTCTAACCAATTTCAGCAAGGTGTGGGGTTTAAAACCAGTTCGACACAAAGCCTAAATTTCAATGGAACACTAAACGTTACTCCTAAATGGCAAATGGCCATAACCGGGTTTTATAATCTTGCACTCGGGCAGCTAACCCCGCTTTCGTTCTCGCTTTCAAGGGATCTTCATT
>DATCFI010000135.1:0-2082 GCA_036509585.1 Hanamia sp.
TAAGTTGTTACAGGCACAGATATTTTTTCCAGAATCGGTTTAAAGTCTTTTTTCAATTCTGAAACAATTTCATTTCTCCTATCGTTATTAAAAAAGTTTCTTTGCTTCATTTTGTAAATCTTTATTTTCGAGCGTTTTCCATTTAGTAATTAAAACACCATGAGGATTATTATCAGTACGCGGTTGATCAATTAACCAACCTTCTGTGATCAGAGAACGAATGGTAATCATTGATGGCCGTTGAATTTTTTGCTTACCATAGTAAATAAAATGTCCGGTATTCATATCCAATTGAATACTATCCATGGTGCAGGTGCTGATACTGCTTGTTGCCACCAGGTTGGTGAAATATCCTTTCTCTTTGAGCGTATTATATTGAGCTATTCCTGATGCATCAACGAGATACATCGCTTTTTCCATTTGTTTTTCAATGAATTGATCATCCGGGGGCAACGTGAAAAAGAGTTGATGAAATGTTTCCACATCAGCTTTGTATTCCGCTTCCCTGTTGTCTTCTATGTTCTCCCTCACGGCTACAAGTGGAATGTTTTTATCCAACACATAAATATGATTCCTTTCTTCCGTTACCATTTTTGTTGCATAAGAAAAAGCAAGAGCGCTTACGATTACTGAAGTAAGCATCGAAGCGATTGCAATCCAAAGCGACATCTTCATTTTTGTTTCAATATTTTTTATAAAGGCCATAATTGTTATTTTAAAATTGATTAGGTTTTTGAAAAAGAATTACAAATTCCTGGTTGGTTTAAAGCCACTTCTTACTGCATTAATTTTACCGGCAGCCACACCGGATGCTAATTTTCCTCCCAGTTTTGCAGATGCCACACCTGTTCCATGCATTACACTACCTGCGCTGCCACCACCACCTACTATCCATCCCGAAACTGCGGGTACAGTCATTATTCCACCAATCGCTACCAGAAGGCCTATTAACAGGTAGCCAAGGAAGTTATCTACGTGTATCACTGATTGATAAAAATCAGTGCCAAGCGCCTTATCTAAAATTTGTTGCATCCTGGATATTTCCTGCTGCATTCCGTAAGAAATTATTAAGATGGCCATGTTCAGGACTATCATTCCAATAGCCGTGTAAAAGGAAACAGCTATATATCTCGCGGTCCATTGAACCCATGAATCCCGGAATGCTCCAATGATGCTTAGCGCAAATGATATAGGCCCTATGATCAGAAGTATGTGCATGAGAATCATTTGAATAAAGAATAAGCAATAGGACACTCCTTTAAAAATTGAGAATGCAATACTTTCAATTAAACTCTGAAGCCACATGGAGAGTTTAGCCCATGCTAATTGTTCATAGATAGTGATATAGGAACCAATAGCGTTCTGAGCGTGTGCTACTGCTTTGGATACTCCTCCAACGATCCAATTCGGATCACCTGCATCAATCACTTTATCGGAATTGGCATTATCCTGCTCTGATAATTGATTGCGGATTTGGCTGGTGCTATCTAATACTCTTGTCCAAAAAGTAGTACTTAGAGAATCTTTTGTGAACATTAAATCATCCATGTGGCTTGCGTTTGCTTGAAAAAGCCCTTCTTCTGTTGCGGCGGCTGCATTTCCAAGGGAGCCTGCTATGTTTGCATATAAACCAAAATTGACAATGACGAGCGTAATAACGAAAGGCCTAAAAAGTTGCATTATTTCCAACCTGCCTTCTCCAAGTATCATCGAATAGGCTTTTACAGATAAATAAATAAGGCTTAATACTGCCGCTATTTCTTTTGCAACAGATATGAATTCTCCTGAGCCCAATTGTATCTGTATTCCATGTATTAAATCCATGATATTCTGGTCCCAAAACTTATTGGGGATATCAAGGAATATAGATAGTGTTTCCATTTACTTTTTTTGTTTGTTTAATTGGTCTTCCAGTTATTTAAAAGTTCTCTTACGATTTTTGCATCAGTTGAATCAGTGATAGTTGATCTCTTAGGTTGTTGAATCTTTTCAGGCGGCGGAAGCGCTGCGAGAAGCATATAAGAATGCACATAGTTTTTTATTTCCTCACAAGCCGGTTGCAGTTTTGAAAGTATTTTAAAA
>DATCFI010000136.1:0-53747 GCA_036509585.1 Hanamia sp.
TTTGTCGCAATCAGCCCGTTATATTGGCGTATATGCACCCTCAATTTCTCTGAATATGACTGTAAATTTGTTTTCTAATTAAAAAATTTGAGATGACCGAATTCAATTTTGAGGCTGATATAGAGGTTTTTGGATTCCCTGCTAATAGCTTCCCTGCAGGTATCGGAGATGCCTTTGAAATATTAATTCAAAAAACCGGCGATCGTGCAGGCACCCGTAATTATTATGGATTAAGCAATTTTAAAAATGAGAAAATAGTTTACTATGCATTGGCGGAAGAAAAATTTCATGGTGAAGCTGAAAAATATAATTATGAAAAATTCAATATTGAAAAAGGAAATTATTTAACAGTGAGCGTTTTTGACTGGCAGAAGAAAACCAATTCCATCAAAGATATTTTTTCCGAAATAATACTAGACCCGAGAGTGAATAAAACAAAGCCCGCAATCGAATGGTATAAAAGCGAAGATGAGATGATGTGTCTTGTTCAGATGAATGATTAAGAAAATCTGTTTTTTCACAATATAAATAATAACATCATGTTGAAACATTCAAAAGCATTTAGTGGATTTTCTGTAAATGACATACAAAAGGCAAAAGAATTTTATTCAGGAATTCTCGGCCTGGAAGTAAAAGACAATCCGATGGGTTTAATAGAATTGCATATTGAAGGTGGCAATCATATTATTATCTATCCCAAATCCAATCATGTATCTGCAACTTTTACTGTCCTTAATTTCCCGGTAAAAAATATTGATGAAGCTGTAGATGAACTCATAAAAAAGGGAATCACATGTGAACAATATGATGGACCCATTAAAACTGACGAAAAAGGAATTTGCCGAAGCGGTGGCAAGGGCCCAAACATTGCATGGTTCAAAGATCCCGCAGGAAATATTTTATCATTGATTGAAGAAAAATAATTTGCCTAAATAAAAATGCAATGCGAAAAATTATTGTATCAAATGTGGTATCATTAGATGGATTCTTTGAAGGTGTTCACCAGGAAATAGATTGGTTTACTGTTGATGAAAGTTTTTTCGAATACGCCCGGGAATTACTTAATGACGTAGATACCATTTTGTTTGGCCGAGTTACTTACCAAATGATGGCGGCCTTTTGGCCAAACGCCATTGATGAAGATGCCGTGATTACCCATAAAATGAATCATCTGCCTAAAATTGTTTTTTCAAAAACATTGAAAAAAGTGGAATGGAATAATGCAACGATAGCAAAAAACTATCTTTCAAAAGAAGTGAAAAGCCTAAAGGAACAACCCGGCAAAGACATAGTGATATTTGGAAGCGGTTCATTAGTAACCCAACTTACTCAATTGGGTTTGATTGATGAATACAGGATGATCATAAACCCGCTAATATTGGGGAAAGGAAATCCAATGTTTAAAGGAATTGATGAAAAAATCAACTTGAAATTATCGGATACGAAAGTATTGAAATCAGGTGTGGTGATACTTTATTATAAAATAAAAAGACTTCAAAAGTCTTAATTACAGTAAACGAAAAAATAGTTGTCATTTTTATTTTGCATAATTATAATACGACACTGGAACAACGACACAAACTTTAAAAAAAATTCCGAATATGAATAATCCAATAACAGCGGAAACGGTTATAAACTCAACATCAGAAAGAGTTTGGAAACTCTGGACAACACCAGCAGACATTATTCAATGGAACTATCCTTCAGAAGGATGGCACACATTACGCGTAGAAAATGATTTGAAAAATGGAGGGACATTTTTATTCGAAATGGAAGCAAAAAATGGGAATGATAGCTTTGACTTTGGCGGTAGATACGACAATGTAATAACAAACAAACTAATTGAATATACATTGGATGACAGAAGAAAAACCGTAGTTGAATTTATTCCTAATGACGATGCCACCATTCTTATAGAAACCTTTGAACCCGAAGCAAAGACCCCTTTTGATATTCAAAGAGATTTTTGTCAATCTGTATTGAACAATTTTAAAAGATATGTCGAAAAAGAAAATAATAAAACGGGAATTATGATTACACAAATTACTACTGAATTCGAAAAGACTTCAGATGAATTACTCCAAATCATTTTATCAACAAACGAAGAGCCCCTTTATGAAATTCCTTTTGAAGGAAGTTGGAGTGTTGCGCAGGTGGGAGATCACCTTTTAAAATCTTACGGACTGGTAGAAGCATTAAGTCATGGCCCAGTGAAAAAAACAGAAAGATTGCCGGGCATCGAGATTGAAAAGGTAAAAAATATATTCCTGGATTTTGATGCGAAATACAAATCAGCAGAAGCACTTTTGCCAACCAATGAACGAATAGAAAAAGAAAAATTATTAAGTGGTTTGCAAAAAAGAATATCACAGATAAAGGAAGTAATTCAAACAAAGGATTTGACGGAAACCTGCGCAGGTATGCCTTTTAAAGGAATTGGAGAATTGACAAGAATGGAATGGATTCATGTGATCTTGTATCATACACAACGGCATAATCACCAAATAAAAAATATTATAAAATCATTTGAATCCCAAATAGCTTAATTTTTTTTCACATTTAAAAACAAAACAATGAAAACAGTAAACCCGTATCTTAACTTCAACGGTAACACCGAAGAAGCCTTTAATTTTTACAAATCCGTTTTTGGCGGCGAATTCCGAATGTTAATGCGTAATAAAGATGCACAAGGAATGCTGGTTCCCCCGGGCCAGGAAGAAAAAATCATGCACATCGCATTGCCACTTAAAAGTGGCGAAGTGCTGATGGCGAGTGATAATTGCAATGATTCGACGTTTAAACAAGGAAACAATTTTTTTATTTGCATACATACTGATAGCGTGGAAGAAGGAGAAAAACTTTTTAAGGCACTGTCTGCCGGAGGTGATGCAGATCATCCTTTTAAAAAAGAATTTTGGGGCGATTGGTTTGGAAGCCTGACGGATAAATTTGGCATAAACTGGATGGTCAATTACGCGGGAAATCAGCACTAAGAAATTAAAAAATCTGCCGCCGATTGGGTTTTCAACCATTAAGAAGCGGTTGCAACTTAAATGGCAAACCGATTAAGGCAGCTACACTTATAATCCAAAGTATAAAATTTATGGGAAACGGAAACGTCAGTAAACAACGAAAAAAGTATAAAATCATTTATTGGATTTCTGCCGGACTCATCGCTTTATTTGAATTGTCAGGGGCATTCTTTATGAACAGCCAGGCGGCAATTGATGGGATGCATCATTTGCAACTGCCGGATTGGTTCCGGTGGGAAGTTAGTATTGGCCATGTGATTGGGGGTATTTTGCTCATCGTTCCTATCAACAAACGAATCAAAGAATGGGTATATGTCGCCTTTGGTATTGATTTTATTTCCGCCTTTATAGCGTATCTGTCCATTGACGGAATAACAGGCAATACTTTTTCCCCATTGATAACTTTAGGCATATTAATTGTTTCTTATATCTACTATCATAAATTGAAAAATTTTCAAAATGGTTGAGGTATTCAAAACAAATGTTCTTGATGTGGAGCGGTCAAACCTATTGGTCGAGAGACTTCTGTTTTATTTCCCCGATAATAAAATAAATTTTGACCTGCAAGATTGTGATAAAATATTAAGGGTAGAAGGCGAAAATATCCTGCCCGGAAGAATCATGGAATTATTAAATGAGGAGGGGCATGTATGTGAAATTCTGTATTAGAATAAAAGAAAAATGTTTTTATCAAATAAAAAAGAAAAAAATTATTGACACAAAGACTGAAAACATGAAACAAAAAATTGTTCCTTTCCTATGATTTGATGAAAACGCAGAAGAAGCAGTAATTTTTATATTTCGTGTTTTGAAAATTCTAAAGCGGGAAGTATTAGTCGCTACGATGAAGCATCTGCAAAGGCTTCAGGGCGTCCGGCTGGTTCTGTGTTAACGGTGTCATTTCAACTTAACGGGCAGGAATTTATAGCATTAAATGGAGGCCCTGTTTTTAAATTTACTCCCTGCATATCGTTTTTTGTGAATTGTCAAACGGAAGAGGAGATTAATGAGCTTTGGAAAAAATTAGCTGTTGATGGTAAGACCCGCATGGAATTTAAAACGTATCCATTCAGTAAAAAATACGGGTGGATTGAAGATCGATTCGGCCTTTCATGGCAATTGAACCTGGCCGGGGATAAGCAAAAAATAAATCCACTATTAATGTTTATCGGGAAGCACGCAGGCAAGGCAGAAGAAGCCATTAATTTTTACACGTCGCTTTTCAAAACATCTGAAATAATGAATGTAACTCATTATGCAAAAGGCCTTGGAGAACCGGAAGGAAATATAGTGCACGCCAGGTTTTCGCTCGACGGCGAAGTTTTTATAGCTATGGACAGCATCCAGAAATACGATTTTAATTTTACTCCGGCTATCTCCTTTACTGTGTATTGCGAAACTCAGGAGGAGGTAGATTATTTCTGGGACAATCTAACCGCAGGAGGCAAAGAGGTAGAGTGTGGATGGCTCGAGGATAAATATGGTGTATCGTGGCAAATTGTTCCCAAGGTTTTCATAAAACTTTTATCTCAACCAGATAAAGAAAAAGCAAAGAGGGTGATGCAGGCAATGATGAAGATGAAGAAGTTTGATATAAAAAATTAGAAGATGCATAAAACCATTATAAAACTATTAGGGAGTTAAGAGAAAAGATTAGAACATTGAACTATTAAGGAGTTAAGGTTCATTAAGAAGAGACTTAACTATTCTTCACTCCTTAATGGTTAAAAAATTGTCATTAAAATTAAAAGGGTAATAAGAAAAAATCATAGATTTCCATTATTCCTTAATCTTTAAAATTTATCAAATGAATAAAAAGGAAGTAACACAACTTTCTTATGAGATCACAGGACTTGCTATAAAAGTACATAAAGCGCTCGGTCCTGGATTACTGGAAAGCGTTTATGAAAGATGCCTAAAATATGAGTTGGAAAAAATGGATATAATGTAAAACAGCAAATGAATGTACCGGTATTTTACGATGACCTTGTCATTGATACGGATTTGAGATTGGATTTATTGGTGAATGATTGCGTGGTAGTAGAGTTGAAGGCAATAGAAAATGTGCCGCCCGTGTAAGAGGCTAAGTTGCTTACTTATATGGAATTATTACAAAAGCCTCAGGGATTGCTCATCAATTTTTTTACGGAGAATATCACGAAATCAATGAAACCATTTGTGAATGAATATTTTAGAGTGCTGCCGGAAGGATAACCATTAAAGAGTTTTAGGATAACCATTAAGGAGTTAAGATTCGTTAAGAAGAAAAGCTTAAAACATTTAACCGTTAAGGAGTTAAGATTTATTAAGAAGAAACTTAACTATTCTTCACTCCTTAATGGTTTAAAAAAATTACTAAATTTTAAAAAAATGGACACTACAACAAAACAGGAAATCACAATTGAAACGGTTGTAAAAGCTCCCGTTTCGAAAGTTTGGGACTATTGGACAAAACCAGAGCACATCGTAAAATGGAATCACGCTTCTGATGACTGGCATACCACACACGCAGAAAACGATTTGCGTGAAGGTGGAAAATTTTCTTCGAGGATGGAAGCCAAAGACGGAAGTTTCGGATTTGATTTCGGCGGTGTATATAATTCGGTAGAAGAAAATGAATACTTGGAATATGGCGTTGATGATGGTAGGAAAGTTAAAATATTTTTTACACCAAATGGCGATAGTACAAAAGTTGTAGAAACTTTTGAAGCGGAAAGTTCTAATTCATTAGACATGCAAAGAAGCGGATGGCAGGCTATCCTTGACAATTTTAAAAAATACACTGAATCTAATTGATCAGTTTCATTTGATTTATTTCCCCAAAAAACTGTACGCAAAAAAGAATAAGCCTCCCTTCTTTATTTTGACGGATTTCTCACAGTTTTTACTTCGGCAGCCGTAACTGCAGAAGCTTTATTGCCAAAACTATTCCTTACATAAGTAAGCACATCAGCTATTTCCTGATCTTTTAAAACAGAACCCAGGGCCGGCATTGGGTTGTTATAGGTTTGGTCATCTATGTCCACATTTTTCAAACCATTCAAAACAATACCAATCAGCTTTTCTTTATTACCCAAAACAAAAGTAGTTTGAGTTAGCGGTGGCGTCATGTTAGGAACGCCACTACCATCGGCCTGGTGGCAGGTAAGGCATGTTTTTTTATACACTTTTTTTCCCGCCTCCATTGACTTTTGCTGGAGTTCCAAAGTTCGGTTACCAGTTTTTAATAAAATAGGCTTCATACCAGTTAGCGCCCACATAATTGGAAGAAATAAAACTGCAACGACGATTGTTTTTTTCAAATCGCTTATTTTTTATTATAGACAATTTTATAAATAGTTCCTTTAACGTCATCTGATACATACAAAGAGCCATCTGGCCCTTGTGCGAGACCGCAAGGGCGATGGGCGGCTTTTCCGGGAGAAGAAAGATCTTTTGACCCCGAGAAACCGTCTGCAAATACTTCCCACTTACCCGTTGGTTTACCATCTTTGAAAGGAACGAAGACGACAAAATAACCCGCCTGTGGTTCTGGAGTTCTGTTCCATGAACCATGAAAAGCTATGAATGCGCCGTTTTTATATTTTTCAGGAAATTGATTTCCGGTATAAAATAAAAAATCGTTGGGAGCCAGGTGACCGGGGAAAGCCATCACAGGATCCAGGTATTTTTTATCAGCGGTTTTTTTCCCATTCCCGCCATATTCAGGCATTAAGATTTGCTTTTTTTGAATTTGGTCGTAATAAATATAAGGCCAACCTGCATTATCACCCTGATGAATTTCGTACATGCATTCTGCTGGTAAAACAGCCGACTCTTTCTCCGTATAGTATTGTGGAAATAAATCATGCAACTGATCACGGCCATGTTGCATCACAAAAAGCGCATTGTCTTTTTGATTCCAGTCAAGCCCAACTACATTACGCAATCCCATGGCATAATGTACGCCATCGCCATAATGTTGATCTTTTTTGTCTGTTTTAAATTGCCAAATACCTCCGGCTGAATCTAAGATCGGACATCCCGGCCTTCCCATTGAACCCGGAGTGCGATCCTCTACCTGGCATGAATTACTGTAGGCGCCTATGTTTACGTAAATGTTTCCAGAATGATCAAATGTTACCGATTTAGAATTATGCTCTCCACGATCGAGTAAACCGGTAATTATTTTTTCAGGATTGGAAGGGTCCGTTACCTCGTCTTTGCTATTTAGTTTATAGCGGTAAACATCCGTATTTGATGAGGCATAAAGATAACCATCGTGAATCCGCATCGCGGTTCCTCCATAATCTCCAAAACCATTTTGTTCCGCGAAATTTCCGTTTGTATTTTTCAAAAACAGAATTCCTTTTCCACCTTTTGCCCGCGCGAGTTTTGCATATAGGTCACCCTCTTTAGTAATTGCAATATGTCTTACGCCGCCAAGATTATTCGCTATAATCGACGCGCTAAAACCGGATGGCAACGTTAACCCGGCGTTTTCTGCGCCAATTGTTAAATCCTGGTCTGTTTCGTTCCCATGCGAAATTTCTGTAAAAGAAAAAATACTGATCAGGAGTGCGGTCGCCAACAAGCACGGAAATATGATATTTTTTTTCATATTAATATTAATTTATAAAGTTGATGATATGAATGAAAAAGTAATCTAGCACACGAAGATAAATAAATTGCTTAACGATTGAAAAAAATGAAAAATCCGAAGAAAAGTTAGTTTACTGTATAAAAGCAAAACAACTTCACGCCCGATTGTTTTGAAGAAGTATCAACAATCTTAATGCCGAAAAGCTTTCGTTCTAAATACTTAACTTTAGTTTTTTCTGAAATCTAAAAATTGTTCAATGATTTCCCTTCAAAATGTGGTGAAAAACTTTGGTAATAGCAGGGCGGTTGATGGTATTTCTTTTAATGTGTCAGAAGGGGAAAGTGTTGTGCTACTTGGTACCAGCGGTTGTGGCAAGACTACAACACTTAGAATGATAAACCGACTGACAGAAACATCGGAAGGAGAAATTGTTGTTGACGGAAAAAATGCGAAAGAGGTTTCCCCGGAACAACTGAGAAGAAATATCGGGTATGTTCTTCAACATAATGGGCTTTTTCCGCATTATACCATTGCCCAAAATATCGCCATTGTACCTGCGCTTTTGAAGTGGCCAAAGGAAAAAATAAAAGAAAGGATTTTTGAATTAGTTGAGCAACTGCGTCTTTCTATTGATATTCTATCACTCTTTCCACAACAGCTAAGCGGCGGTCAGCAGCAACGAGTTGGGTTGGCGCGGGCCCTCGCCGCAGATCCGCCCATTTTATTGATGGATGAACCGTTCGGCGCGCTGGATGCAATCACACGGAGTAGCATCACCAAAGAATTTTTGAGAATTGAAGCGCTTAAAAATAAAACGATTGTTTTAGTAACGCACGATATCCGGGAGGCATTTGAATTGGGCGATTCTATTCTTCTGATGGATAAGGGAAAAATTGTCCAGCAGGGACGGGCGATTGACCTTTTGTTTCATCCTAAAAATAATTTTGTTGCTGATTTTTTTTCTGCCCAACAGATGCAACTTGAACTGAATGCTGTTTCATTAAAGGATATATGGTATAATCTCCCGGTCGTTCAGGGAAGCGGTATTGAAAACAACATTGAAATCGATGAAAACAAAAGTTTGTGGGAGTCAATGGAGATACTCAATCTTAAGAAGGATACATCGCTCCTTGTCGTGAATTCTGATTCGGGCGAAACCAGGTTTGCACGATACGATTCTTTGTTTGAAGGCCTTGAGGCGCTAAAAGGGAAAAGCCATGAATGAAGCTCAACAGTCACTTTTTAGATTCATGCAAGAGCAATCCGGGAAAATCCTGGATCAGTTGCTGCAACATATCGGCTTGACTTTTATCTCGTTATTAATAGCAGTTGTTATAGGCGTTCCACTTGGGATTTTTATTGCGCGAAGAAATAAATTTGCTGCACCTGTGCTGGGGTTTACGGGAATTTTACAAACCATTCCGAGCATCGCCTTGCTTGGGTTTATGATTCCTCTGTTGGGTATTGGGCCAGTACCGGCGATAGTTGCGTTATTTCTTTATGCACTGCTTCCTATAGTTAGAAATACTTATACAGGAATTACGGGCGTGGATGCAGCAGTGATAGACGCCGCCAGGGGAATGGGAATGAGTTACCGACAGATTTTGTTACGGGTTCAATTGCCATTATCCATGCCTGTTATACTCGCCGGTATCAGAACAGCCACCGTTATTAATGTAGGTGTAGCCACACTGGCATCTTATATTGGCGCGGGCGGTCTCGGAGAATTTATTTTTGGTGGAATAGCTTTGAATAATACCAATATGATTTTAGCAGGCGCCATTCCGGCAGCATTGCTAGCCATTTCCTTCGACTTCATTTTGTCGAAGATTCAGAAGATGGATTTAAAAAAGCTAAAAACAGGTTTTTGGCTCTTACCCGTTTGCCTCGTCCTACTTTCGTCGTTTTATCTCCTTCCCGATTTTTACAGGAGTAAAATGCTCGCCGGATTTACGCCTGAATTTATGGGTAGAAAAGATGGTTACCTGGGGTTGAAAGAAGTGTACAAACTTAATATCAGAACCGTAGTGATCAGCGATGCGGTCATGTATAAAGCGGCTTACGAAAAAAAATTAGATGTAATAAGCGGGTATAGTACAGACGGTCGTTTGAAAGCATTTAATCTTGTGACTTTAAAAGATGATAAGGGAATTTTTCCTCCTTATTATGCCGCACCCGTAATACGAAAAGATCTTTTACAAAAATTCCCCAAAGTTGAATCTGTTATCAACCAACTAGCCGGCCGCATTGATGATTCAACAATGACCGAATTGAACTACCGTGTGGATTATTTAAAGCAATCGCCTGAAAAAGTGGCAAAAGATTTTTTAATGGAACAAAGTTTGTATAAACCTTCACTTAATGGGAATGATGGAGTTATCAGAATTGGTTCTAAAATTTTCGGTGAGCAGTATATTCTCGCGGCAATGTATTCGATGTTAATCCTGGGAAATACGCACTTGAAGGTAGAAACGAAAACAGGTTTGGGAGGAACACAAATATGTTTTGACGCATTAAAAAACGATCAGATCGATATGTATCCTGAATACACAGGCACGGGACTTTTGGTAATTTTGCAAACGTCTGATTCGGTGGTTGAGAAATTGAATAGCAACAGAAAGGCAGTTTACGACTATGTAAGCAGTGAATTTTCGAAAAGATACAATTTAGACTGGCTCAAACCAATTGGATTTAATAACGCATATGCTTTAATGATGCGGAAAGACGAAGCGAAAAAATTAGGGATAACGAGTGTCTCTGATTTAAAAAATTATTTAAATAAAAAGTAATATGGATTTCTTAAAAAAATATAATTCAGTAAGAAAATTCACTGAGGATATTTGTGAACCATTGCTGACAGAGGATTATGTGGTGCAGCCGATTGTTGATGTGAGTCCACCCAAGTGGCATATAGGGCATGTAACCTGGTTTTTTGAAACTTTCATTCTCAAACCCCATTATAAAGACTATGTAGAATTTAATCCTCAGTACAATTATGTTTTCAACAGTTATTACGAAACTTCCGGTGCGAGGGTTATTCGTACCGACCGAGGCAACCTTAGCCGGCCGACAGTAGAAGATGTTTATGATTACAGGAAACATGTGGATGAAGCAATGCGCGAATTGTTGCAAAACCCCGTGTCTAAAGAAGTCGAAGAAATTTTATTAATTGGATTTAATCATGAGCAACAACACCAGGAACTGTTGATGACGGATATAAAATATATTCTTGGAAATAATCCTTTATTTCCTCCTTACAAAACCTTAATAGATAGTAAACAAACAAAAAATGAAGATTCTGATTTTAAGGAGAATGAAGGCGTTGTGAAAATTGGCGAGGGCGTTTATGAAATAGGTTTTGAAGGCGATGGATTTTGTTTTGATAATGAATTGAATAGGCACAAGGTGTTTTTGAATGAATTTTCTATTTCGAAAAGTCTTGTATCAAACAGAGCCTTTTTAGAATTTATGGATGCGGGTGGTTATAAAGATTTTAATTTCTGGCACTCCGACGGTTGGGCATGGGTAAACGAAAACGTTGTTTCAGCACCACTTTATTGGTATTTTATTAATAACAAATGGTTCAACTACACATTAGAAGGATTACAGTTGATCAATATGGATGAGCCGGTTTGCCATGTAAGTTTTTACGAAGCTGCTGCGTATGCGTCCTGGAATAAAATGCGCCTTCCGACTGAGTTTGAGTGGGAAGTTGCCGCTCAAAAATTCGGGTGGGGCAGGAGATGGGAATGGACAGATAGTGCTTATCTGCGGTATCCCGGTTTTTCGAAAGCGCCCGGCGCAATCGGCGAATACAATGGTAAATTTATGATAAACCAGATGGTTCTTCGTGGAGCGTCTGACGTTACATCGCCCGACCACAGTAGAATTACTTATCGCAATTTTTTTCAACCAAATTTACGCTGGCAATATACTGGCATCAGATTAGCACAATAAAATAACATGGATAATTTTTTAAAAGATGTTGTCGAAGATTTACGGCCTTCTCCCAAATATTCAAATAAAAAGATGGATAATTTTTTGAAAGATGTTTTAAGGGGGTTACAATCTTCTCCAAAGTATTTATACTCCAAATATTTTTACGATAAGAAAGGTGATGAATTATTTCAAAAGATAATGGCCAGTAAAGAATATTATCTTACCGATAGCGAGATGGAAATATTTTCAAAACAGACGGAGGAAATGGCCAATGCCGTTTTGGAAAAATCAGAAAATATTGATGTGGTGGAATTTGGCGCCGGAGATGCCACTAAATCAATCTATCTTTTAAAAGAATTTTCAAGAAGGAAAGCATTAAATGCTTATTTCCCGATCGACATTTCCGAAAATATTATTGATCTATTGAACAAAACTCTACCAGAACAAATTCCGGGAATTAATATTCATGGGCTGAATGGTGAATACCTCCATATGCTGTCACAGGCAAACCAAATTTCCAAAAATAAAAAACTAGTGTTATTTCTCGGCGCCAATATTGGTAATTTTAAATTTGCCGAAATGCCCGAATTCTGTAAAAGGTTGCGCAGCCAGCTTTCTGACGGGGATATGGTCTTAATTGGATTTGATCTTAAAAAGGATCCTAAAAAGATTTTAGCGGCTTATGACGATGTTGAGGGATTTACCAGCAAGTTTAATTTGAATTTGTTGACCCGGATTAATAGGGAACTAAATGCAGATTTCAACCTGGAAAATTTTGAACATTACGCCACGTATGATCCTGATTCAGGCGCTTGCAAAAGTTATTTGGTTTCTATGAAAGAACAAAAGGTTTGCATTGATGGAACGCCAATTAATTTTAAAAAAGACGAAACCATTTTTATGGAAATTTCCCATAAATATTCATTCAACCAAATTGATGAGATTGCAATCCAATCTGGGTTTACATCGACCGCCCGTTTTTTTGATACGAAAAAATATTTTGTAGATGTGATCTGGGAATGTAACACGTTTTAGGAGGCAGTAAACGAACAAATTTTAAATATTTTAAATCCCTTTATATTACAGTAAAGCAACTTTTTTAAAAAATTTTTGTTTTACTAAGTGCGCTTGTTTTGGCATGACTCTATTTTGACGTTATCAGCAAGAGTTTGATTTCTGATTTCAGCCGCTTTAGACATTTCAGCCGATTGTGTGCCTTGTGTTATAAAGTGAAACAACCAATCTTTAATAATCAAACTCCATCCTTTTTCACACATGGCGTAACATTCCTTTTTAGGGATAAGCCCTTCATGAGTGAAGTGAAGAATTGTTTTAGCCCCTGCTGTTATAATTTCAAAAATCATTTTAGTGTTGGTCCATTCATGCTTATTATTTTGAAGCCAATACAAAGTGCTGTCAGTAACGAGCCAAACAATTTTTTTATCTGGAATTGCTTCTATTAGCTTTTGCTTTGAGTAATGTTGTCCGGGATGATGAATAGTAAATTCATCATTTTGTTGTTTGCTACTGCCTTCAAAATCTTTGCTCCACCAATTGATGATTTCCGTAATGCAATTGAAAACCTCTTGTGGTGGTTTTGCAACTTCAATTGTTGTGGTAAAACTTTCAATAAAGTTATAAAGCAAATTTTTGATGCAGAAATCACATATTTCTTTTAATCTGTCTTGTTCACTTTCAATAACAACTCCATCATAAGTAAAAGTTACAAAAGTGTTTTCGCCTTTAGCATTTAATTCAAAGATCATTTTTGTTCCTGTCCAGTCAAAGTTGTCTGTGCTGCGTCTGCTTTGTGTTGTAACCCAAACAAATTTTTTGTTCGGAACAAATTCAATCACTTTGTTTTTTGAATAATGTTCGTATCCTGTCTTTAAAACAAAGGCTGAATTAAGTTTTAATTCTTCTCCAACAAACTCTTCTGCCCACCATTTTGAAAGTTGAATGATATGATTAAAAACTTCACCTGGAGATTTTCTAACCTCAATTGCTGTGATGTATTTTGTATTTATCATTTGTGACTTGTTTTAATTATTCGGCAATTGTGGTGTCGTGCCAATCTCTTATAACAAATGATTTCACAAGGCCTTCCAATATAAATGGATCTTCTGTCACAAATTGTTCGGCTGCCATACGGGTTTTAAATATTGCCATATTACCTCTATCGCCAAAAGGCCCGATACCAATAACTACTCCTTGGGCAATGTATTTATCTACAATGGCTTTATGCCTGGGATAAACACTCATAATGGTTTCCATAGTTGCTCCAGATGGCTCTCCTATAACTACTGCTTTCATTTCTTTGATTTGTTGTTTAATGTGATTACTATTTTTCCTGATGCCATGTGAGTTGGCCTTTGCCTGTTGTTATTAGGCTGTATAAACTCTTTTCAACAAACCCCGTCCATGCGCAATCGCACGACTTGTAACAATCGTATGTAGGCACTAACCCAATTTGAGTAAAAACCAATTTCGTTTTGTCGCTATGTTTGGAAATTTCAAAAGTAATTTTATTGCCAACCCATTCACTTTGGTCTTTAACATTTTTAAAATAGTTTTCTTCCACCAGCCAAACTACTTTTTTATCAGGGGTAGTTTCAATAGTTTTCATTTTGCTGCGATGATTGTCTCCGAAATGATAATTCCACTCTTCATTGAGTTTGGCGGTGCTACCCTCAATTGATTCACTCCACCAGGCACGGGGATCATTGATGGCTTTAAATACTTCGGCTGGCGATTGCTCTACCAAAATGGTTGCTGTAAAATTTTGACTTTCCATTTTTTTTATTTTTACTTTGTATTTTATTATTTTTTTGATTTATTATTTAAAATATCTTGCAATTTCTGAAGTTTCTTTATCCAGAATTTATCAAAATAGTTGATGAATTCCTGTAATTCTTCAAAGCCATCTTGCTTTAGAGTGCAGTAACGTTCCCTGCCAATATCTGTAATGGAAATGAAGCCTGCGTTATACATAATTTTTAAGTGCTTTGAAACAGCAGGGCGACTCATATCAAAATTTTCAGCCAAGGCATTTATTGTCATGCTATCTTTTGAAAGCAGTTGCATCATTTGCCTGCGGCTTGGGTCGGCAATTACCTGAAAGACATCCAGTGTTTGCGTTCTCATTTTTTAGGCAGTTTTAAAAGCTCGCCTAATTTGTTGCATAAGAACATCCAGCCACTATTATGCGCAGTCAGATCCTTAAACAATTCAAAGCCGCTGTGAACCAATAATAATTCAGTTCCACCATCAATCGGGGTTAAGGTCCAGCTTACTTTTGAAGTGTAAGGCGTTTTGGTTACTGCCCAATCGTTTTTCCAAACGTAAGCCAAATCCGTGAATGGGTTTACAGCTAGCACTTCGCAAACGACAAAGCTGTTGTTTGGATTTGTAAAACGAAAATGATGACCAACAACAGGCTGAAAATCGCTTGGCATCAGCCATTGCTCCATCAATTCGGGTTTGGTTAAATATTCCCAAACTTGTTGCGGAGCCTGTGTAAAATAGAACGTGTGTTTAATTTCTTGTTTCATATTAAGTAACTTTTAAGTTACGCAAATGTATAGGTAACTTTTGAGTTACGCAAATATTTTTTAATTGGTAAACGCAATTTAAAAATCATTTGTAGAAAAAAAGGGTTGGGGCAGCCTGTTTGAGGCTAATACTGACGCCAAAGGCATATTACACAACTTTACGCATTGGCTGGGCATTCAATGAATTTTCAGCCAAAACAAAAGTACAGTCTGGCGGAAATAAAAAATGAAACTACAAAACTGTCTCATGCAATATCTCTCTGTGTTACAAAATCAGTTCTCAAACAAGGAAATTTTTCTCTCCCAAAAATTAGTCTCACCCGAAAAAATGAAAAAAAATTCTTGTAAGGCAAAAACAGAAATCTTAATTTTTTGTTCGTTTGCTGTCAAAAAAATGTCTCCGCTGTTAGTGTTTACCGAAATACTTTTTTGTCAACCGAAACCACTTTCCAAAACTTGTCAACCGAATTTTGTCAGCTGGAAAAAGTTTGCCAATTATTGTCAAAGCCTAATGAATAAAGGTCTCTGTCTTCCTCCCTACGGCACTTTAAAATCAGCCATGTATTTTGGAAATTCCCGGGCAATTCTACCCACAACTACACCAAAATAAAAATCCTGATTATTTGTTCGTTTACTGTAAATAATTATCTTAACCAGCATTCACAGAATGAAAAGATTAGCAGGATTAACTGCATCCTAAAATTCTGTAAATCCTGGTACAGAAAAAGGAAAATAAAAATCCTTCTTATTTGTTGTTTTGCTATTAAACAGAAAGAGGCAGTATCTTATGTATTATTTTTTTACTACAAAATTTTTTGAAATTAATAAGTTACTGTAACACCAGCACCCAAACCCATATCACTGTCGTAATGAGTAGATATCGCCACCCATTTTCTCAAAACATATTTAAAACCTGCTGCATATTCTTTATCTGTGTTCACCATAAAATTAAAGCGCAGGCGTTTAGACACCGGCACATCCTCCCTGCTTAACTGAAAACGAAATTTACCATTTCCATCTATACGCATGTCGGCTAAAACAAGCATGGGTAAAGTATAAACCACGCCAGCCATTATTGTTTTACGATTATCTTTATTACTAATTTGCCCAAACATATTTTTCGAATCATTGCCAAAAATATTTTCTTCTCTGCCATGTAATTTCTTATAATGATAATCGAAACCAATATAGGGCATCCACCATTGCATCCTGCCCAAATATCGTCCCAGAATGGTTTCGCTTTCTAATCCATGTTCGGGTTTTAAACCAATGTGCCATAAAGAACTCAATTGCCAGCGTGTGTTGGCGAGCATTGCTACTCCGTCGCTACCATTACTTTCAAAACCCACATTGGCCATAAAATGCGTCATTTTATCATCGCGTAGAAATTCCCTGTATGCCTCTTTCGGATTGGGAAGTTCCGGATTTGGCGGCGAATCTTCATAACTAAAAACTCTTCCCATTCCACTCATCATGTGGTATAAAATATGGCAATGAAAAAACCAATCACCGCTTTCAGTCGCTGCAAATTCCAATGTATCAGTTTCCATTGGCATAATATCTACTACTGTTTTTAGTGGTGAATATTCTCCCTGGCCGTTTAATACTCTAAAAAAATGGCCGTGTAAGTGCATAGGGTGCCTCATCATGGTATTGTTGTATAGAATAATTTTTACATTTTCACCTTTCTTAATTAGGATTTTATCCGTTTCCGAAATGGTTTTGTTATTGATAGACCAAACATAACGGTTCATATTTCCGGTTAAATTGAAACGCAGAATTTTTGTTGGGCCATCACGCAAAGTTGTTTTAAAAGGTGATCGCAACATGCCATAGTTAAGGGTTACAATGTCAGAATTATTGCCCATGTTCATTCCTGCCATTTCATGCGAGGCCATCTTCTCAGTAGTATCTTCTTTTTTATTATGGTCCAGCATTCCAACCATGGAATTCGGATTTTCAGGTGCCTTGCCATCTTCGTAACCCGTTATTTCGGGATACATCACGTTGTTCATATCCATCGTTTGATTACTCATCTCCATGCCTTCCATCGGTTTCATATCACCATTCATTTTCATCATATCGTTCATCATTTTCATTCCGTCAAAATATTTTAAATGAGGCAATGTAGGCGCAGGCATTTTCATTCCGCTTCCCAGCCAGAGCGATGTATAGCCCGTTCGGTCTTCTGCGGTAGCGCGAAATTCATAGCTCATATTTTCAGGAATGGTTACGATTACATCGTATGTTTCTGAAACGCCCACAATCAACCTGTCAACATCAACTGGTACTACGTCTTGCCCATCATTTGCAACCACTGTTAATTTTCCTCCGGCAAACTGCAACCAAAAATAAGTAGATGAAGAGCCATTGATGACGCGTAATCTTACTTTATCTCCTGCCTTAAATTGTGGCTGTTCTCTCACTGGTTCGCCATTTAAGAGAAACTTATCATACGCTACATCACTCACATCCATTGCCAGCATACGTTTCCATTCGTTGGTTACTTTGGTTTTGAAATGCCCTGACCGAATAGCTTCTGCATAACTTTGGGTAGTTCCTTTTCTGATAGCATACCAGTCTGTAGCATTATGCAAACGGCGGTTTACTTCCGAAGGTTTTTCATTGGTCCAGTCACTTAAAACCATCGTGTATTCTTTCATTGGCGCTTCATTTCTTTTTCTGAAAACAAGCGCTCCGTACATACCACTTTGCTCCTGAAACATGGTGTGGCTATGATAAAAATAAGTTCCATTTTGAACGATAGGAAATTTAAACAAATGCGTTTTATGCGGCGCAATTGGCTGTGTGGTCAAATAAGGAACACCATCATATTGATTGGGTAAAATAACGCCATGCCAGTGAATCATGGTTTCTTCATTCATCAGATTATGGACGTATATTTCAGCAGTATCGCCTTCGGTAAAATACAGTGTAGGCGCAGGAATAGAACCATTTATGGCAATGGCTGGTTTTGATTTCCCGGTATAATTTACCATTGTATCTGCAACATACAAATCATATCGCACGGTTTTAGGAAGTGCATCCACAATAACTTGCGTTGGCTTCTCCTGCGATTTTTCCATAGGCATATTGTTCATGTTTCCCATATCCATATTACCCATATTTTTCATCGGCATGGTATCCTGCTTATCTCCGGGCATTTTCATATTACCCATATCCAATGGTTTTTCTTTGGATGTGTCCATAGGCATTTCCATGCCACTCAACGTTTTTGTTACATGTTTTTCCTTAACTTTTGACTTTACAACAACCGTTGATTTCTTCTTAGGTGGAACCTTTGTTTTGCTTTCTTTTTTTGACATATCCATTCCTTTCATATCCTGCGCCGATGCAAAGGAATAAATAGAGATAAGAAATGCCAGCAGAATTATTTTTTTCATGTGTTTATTTTTATTGACAACATTTTTTCTTATGAACAAATACGGTTCTAAGAATTTTAAGTATCACTTTCTTTAAATTTTTCATTATGGATTTATTTTATCAAGGCTGTCTTTTGCATTTTGTGCCCAATTAATGATTATTGATTTTTCATCCTTTGAGAGCCTTGCGTTTTTATGTATGATTGTATAAGAAAACAGCGGCATCTCGCCATCTTTAATCTGGGTTGCTATTGCTTTCAATTTACTTTGTTGCCTCCTGGTTGCATAGGAGCCAAATTCACTAAAATTGAGTTCCGTTTTTCCATTAGTGATGTGATTGTATAAAATCCATCCAACCGGCTGCAAATAAGAGTACCATGGATAATCGGTATGATTGCTATGGCAATCATAACAGGCTGTTTTCAAAATTGTATGCACATTTTCCGGAACGGAAACTGTTTTAGAAATATCAGCCGGCAAAACCTGCACGTTGTTATTGCGCGCAGGCTGAATAAACTGAACAGCTAAAAATGCGATTAAAAGAATCAACATTATTTTTTTTAAAATACTCATTTCGCCTATTTTAAAGTTTCTTTTATGGCTCCGCATGTATCCATTTTTTCACCGAGATATGGATTTTTTATTTCTTTCACTTCACTGAGCCAGGTGCCTTTTCCATCGTCATACATAGGGCATGAATCCAGGTACAAAGTTTTATTTGTGCCAACTGCTTTTACCAAATCTGTCATGTCTTTGCTAAGCATTTCAAAATGCTCCCGTTGATGGGCTATTTTGTTACCATTTTTATTGATGTGCTCGCTGTTTTCTTTTATATCACCTACCAAACCGAGAAACACTCTTTTCTGTTCAGGCGTTAATGCGGAAACATCAAATTTTGATAAGGCATTTAAAATCTCCTGCCCGTTTTTTGCTGCATCGCTACCATTGTCTGCAGTCAAAGAATTTTTCAAATTTAGATAGCCGGTTAAAATACCATCTGCTGGTTTTGCATTAGCTGCTATAGCTGGTGAAGTTGTAGTGACAGCAGGCATTGTAGCAGAATCTGTATTATTTGTTTGTTTACTGCCAGTAGAATTACAAGCTGTAACAAAGAGCGCTAAGATTGTGGCGCTTATAATTATTATTGTTTTCATTTTGTTTGTTTAATCGGTTAAAAAAAAATCACTTCCAAATCAAAATCCGAATTATTCCTGCCCGAATGATAGCCAGGCGGGTGCACGTTTACTGTAACGTTTCAGTAACCTTGCCACACGTAAGCATTGCATTACCGTAATAAGGATTTTTTATTGTTTTACTGCCGCTCAGCCAGGTGGCCTTTTTCATGGGACAATACACATAATAAACAGGTTCAGCATTGAGTTTCACATCTTTTGCCAGTGCAAACATATTTGCAGAAAAAGTGGAGAAAGCTGCGCGCTGTTTTTTTAAATCTTTAGTATCAGAAATTTCACCGGCATCTTTCAGCAGCGCTTCTTTGTACGATTCATGAATAATCTCTGTGCTAATGCTATTGATTGTTTGTACAAATTGTTCAGCATTTGCTGCAGCGGAATTTGCATCGCCACTAACGAATGCATCTTTGATGTTGTAATAAGAAGTAAGTAATTCAGAAGGCTGGGGTGTAGAAATATTTTGAGCAAAGCTTTGTTGCACAAATGCCGTTGCACAGATGGCAACGAGTAGAAGAATCTTTTTCATTTTTATTTTGATTTAATGTTAATACAATAATTACAAGCATAGAAAAATCCTTCTATGCTAAGAACATGGAAAAACATTAAATCATATTTGAAAACTCTGTATGGCAATACGTATGTCCGGTATCGGGGGATGGTGGCTTCGGACGAAATATTTAATTTCTGAAATTCTGTGATTGGAAGATAAAATATCAATATTATAAAAGGAAGTAACGAAAGAAGTAAAAAATATAGGATTGATTATATTTAGCGAAGATGAAATTGCCTTATCAACTTTTTGAAATTTCATAACTCCATCATTGCAGCAATTATCTTTTTCATTATTTGCTGTATGGTGATGAATATCCGCTTCACCGTGATGATGAGATTTGTTTTGATGATGATTTTCCGAAACTTCTATTGCACTTTCTTTATGATGGTGTGAATTAAACCCCATATCCAACCCAACAGCGCACGCAAAACCTATAACAGTATTTAGTGAGAATGCTATTAAAAGAAAGGCTGCTTTAAATTGTATGGATCTTTTTTGATTCATTTTATTAAACAAAAAAATAGTTGTCACAAATCTATAGGAAAAAATTAAATTTTATAGGGGATCGGATAAGTTAGGCGCATTTTATAACATTTTCTTTTAACCTAACGCTTCAGCTTTATAACCCACTTTTCCAAGCGCTTTAATTACGTCATTTGGGTCAGTATTTTCTGTTGAAACAGTTAGAATCTTTTTGGGATCCTTCGTATCTACTTCCCAATTCTTTTCACCAAAAGTTTCATTGAGCACCGGCGTTATTTTTGCGATACATGAACCACACATGATATTAGTTTTAAATTGTTCTTTTTTCATTTCTTCTTTTTTTTATGTTATAAAATTACATTGAGTTTCACTTTTACAGTTATATATTTCTGTGAAAGATGTACATCCTGTTGGTATTTCAGCCTTGCGCAGGTGTTCCAATTTACATGTATTATGACTATGCATATATGTTGGCTATTTCCGATCAATTCTACCCACAACTACACCAAAATAAAATCCTGATTATTTGTGAGTTTACTGTAAATAATTGTCGGAATCAGGATTCATAGTTTGAAAAGATTCGCAAGATTAATTATATCAAGACCCTATAAATCCGATTCAGGCAAATGAGAAAATGTTGGCGGGGACGCAGACAAAAGCCGGTAATTAGCCGAAGTGTTTTTAGCTACTTTTTCTAGTGTTGCTCCTGGCATCAATTCAATTAATGTAAGTATATCATCAATAAAACTAAATACTGCCAAATCAGTAATAATAAGGTCCACCGCATGCATAGCCGTTAAGGGCAAAATACATTTGGGGACTATTTTGCTGCTTCCATTACTATTAGTATGCGTCATCGTGATGATTAGTTTTTTTGCACCACTTGCCAAATCCATTGCGCCGCCAACACCGAGAAGTGGTTTGCCAGGCACGGCCCAATTGGCAAGGTTGGCAGCTTCATCTACCTCCAGGCCACCCATAATGGCGACATCAATATGTTTGCCCCGTATCATAGCAAAACTATCGGCGCTATCAAAATAGCTGCTACCCTTTAGTGCAGTAACAGGAACTTTACCTGCATTTACCGGGTAATTTAATGCACCGGCATCACCTTCAGGGCCGGGGCCAACGCCCAACATACCATTTTCTGTATGAATAATAATTTCGTTTTCTGGTTTTATTAAATCGGCAACAAGAGTAGGAATACCAATTCCTAAATTCACCACGTCACCTCTTTTTAATTCTGCAAAAGCCCTCTTTGCCATATTTAATCTTGCATCATCCACTTTTTTACTGCTGCTTTTTATTGATGCCGATGTTCCCAAATCTTCAATGGTTAATGTTGCCTGAACCAGGTAATCCACATAACAGCCGGGTGTATGAATATGCTCCGGTTCTATTTCCCCAACGGGTACAATCATTTCAACTTCTGCTATAACTAAATTGGCAGCCGTGACCATGGCTTTATTAAAATTTTGTTCCGTCATGCGGTACTGGAGATTGCCGGCCGTATCTGCTTTCCATGCCCTTATAAAAGCCACATCTGCATGCAACGCTTTTTCCAATACATATTCAATTCCATCAATAATTTTTACCTCTTTATGTTTTGCAATAATTGTTCCTGCAGAAGTGGGTGTATAAAATCCGCCAATGCCTGCACCGCCTGCTCGTATGGCTTCAGCCAATGTTCCCTGTGGCAATAATTCATATTCCACAGTTCCGCTTTGCGCTGCTTTTACTGCATCGGGGTTGCTGGTAAAAAATGAACCGATCATTTTTTTTATCTTGCCATTCACTAAAAGCCTGCCCCCACCTAAGTTTGGTTCGCCCACATTATTGCCGATATAAGTTAAGTTCTTTGTGTCCGTTTTTGCAAGTGCATTAAGCAAATGAACAGAGTTGCCCGTCATGCCAAAGCCACCCCCAAAAATGATATCACCATTCTTTACCAATGCGGCGGCCTGCTCTGTTGTTATTTGTGGTACAGTCTTCATTTATCAGGATTGCTTTTAAAAAACTGCTCAACATTCCTCTTCATATTTTCTGAATTGATTTTTATGTTTTTGCTGATGAAAAGTGCATGGTTCAATGACGTAGCTGCATTGATCAGCATTTGAGGAATTGTATTCCACTCCAGTATCCATGCAGTGGCGTCTCTTTCATTTATATGAACAAGGCTTTGCAGTTGTAGTGATTGTAATGTTGCATTTATTTTTGCCATTGCAACCAATGCCTCACTCAACACAGGATTATTTTTATGTGGCATAGCGCTGCTTTTACCGCCTCCTGCTGCATTTTCTGCCACTTCATTTATTTCTGATTGGGCCATTACTAAAATATCAGCGCCCATTTTACCAAGGATGCCAGTTAGCATTGCGAGCCAGTTGGTGAATTCACATAAATTATCCCGTTGTGCATGCCATTGGTTTACTGGTTGTAATTTTAATTCCTTTGCAACAGCAGTTGTTAGGCTTTTACCTTTATTGCCAAAGGTAGAAAGGGTACCAACGGCCCCGCCTAATTGTACAACCAATAACCTTTGTTTGATTTCGTGTAACCGTTGTATTTGCCTTTGCAATGGATGCAGCCATGCATTTATTTTTACGCCTAATGTTATTGGAACGGCCTGCTGTCCACGGGTATTCGCCATACAGGCAATTTTGCCGGATTGCTTTATTAAACTGGCAAGGTTTTTTATTAAAGTATCCGTATTTTTTTCAATTACTTCTATAGCATCTTTTATTATTAATGATTGCGCTGTATCCATTGCATCCTGCGAAGTAGCACCGTAGTGTAGGTATTTTTTTACATCTTCTGATAATTTTTCTTTTGCAATTGATAAAATAGAAATAACAGGTACGCCATTTTGTAAAGTTCCCTCCGCCAAATCCTGTGGATTTATTTTAAGCGTTGCAAGTTTTGAATTTATTTCATCTGCTGCTTTTTTAGGAATAATTCCAAGCTTTGACTGAGCTTTTGCAAGAGCCATTTCAAACTGAAGGATTTTATTAATCAGTGCATCATCTGAAACAATGTGCCTCAATTTTTCATCACCTAAATATTGGGAAAATATAATCGAATGATAATTCATATAAATTCTTAAAGTTGAAAAAATACAGTCTCGTTTTCGCCCTGCATGTAAATATTAAATTGATACTCCGTTTTTTCATTTGATATTGTTTTATGGGCTATCAATGTTTTTCTTCTTGCTGGTTCAATGGCATTCAGTAATGGATCGGTATCGTTTTTTTTCGTCATTAAAATACAATCTTGTTGTGAGCCGGTGCAGGGAACCCCTCATGAACAAAAGTATATTAATATGCGGAGCGTGGCCGTTAATACCAGCAGGCTTAATGGTATAAAAATTAAACGAATGATTGTTGCCAGTTCCTGTTCCTAGCCTGCCAAAACCTGTAAAGCCATCATTCTTTTTTGCAATAACTGCCGAACGGTAATTACCGGTAGCATCTGCCTGCCACAATTCTATCATCGCATCTTTTATGGCATTGCCTCCTCCATCAAATACACTGCCTGTAATCCAAATCCGTTCTCCTGCTGTTCCTTCGCTAATTAATTGATCATTAACAAGGCTGTCGAAATTATAACCATATTGCTCTGCGGTAAGGCTATAAGCAAAAAAAGGGCCGATGGTTTGTGATGGTGTAGTAGGTAATTTTTCCATTATTCAAAAATAGTTTTAGATGCTCCGTTCATTACTATATTAAATTCATAGGCCAATGCAAATTCCGCATCTGTCCAGTCAATTCTGAATTTTGCAATCATTAAATGCCTGGCATGTTGCGGTACCGACTGAAAAATGGGATCGTATTCAAATAATGGGTCGCCTGGAAAATACATTTGCGTAATCAACCTATGTTCTAACTGGTGGCCTAATATTGAAAAGTGAATATGATTAGGGCGCCAGGCATTATAGTGGTTGCCCCATGGATAAGCGCCGGGTTTGATTGTATAGAATTGATAGCGGCCGTCGTGATCCGTCAACATTCTGCCGCCACCTAAAAAATTAGGGTCTAAGGGTGCATCATGGATCTCTTCCTTATGAATGTACCTTCCTGCACTGTTCGCCTGCCATATTTCTACCAAAACATTTCTTAAAGGCCTTCCGTATTCGTCCATCACTTTGCCGGATACTTTAATTCTTTCGCCAATTGGATCGGCATTTACCTTTGCATTTTTTGTAAGGTCATTATCAAATTTACCAATCAAAGATTCGCCAAAAGCAGGCAGGCTAAGGTTTTTGAGCATAGAGGCAACAGGCACTAATGCTTTTGTTGGGCTGCGCAAAATCGTTGATTTGTATTCAGGGTACAAATGAGGCGGCTGTGTATTAAAATCTGTTATTTCCATTTTATTAAATTTGTTACTTGAAATCGGATCCCGGAAATTTTGGAAGTTTATGAAATATCCAATATCAAATTCCCCAAAGGCTTATTATCTTTTATTTATCAATTTTAAAAATCTCTTTAGCAATTTTTATCGCGCCGTTTGCTACTGGTACACCCGCATAAACAGCAGTATGCAATAAAACTTCTTTTACATCATTTTCTGTAGCGCCTGTATTCTTTGTTGCACGGATATGCATTGCCAATTCTTCTTTATGCCCCAATGCTGCCAATAATGCAATAGTGATTAAACTTCTTTCTCTTTTTGTTAATCCCGGCCTGCTCCATACAGCTCCCCATGCATTGTTAGTAATATATTCCTGGAAGTCAGTATCAAAATTCGTTTTACCGGCTTCCGCTTTATCTACATGTGCATCCCCAAGAACAGAGCGGCGGGTTTTCATACCCTTGTTATACAATTCATCTGGCATAATATATTATTTTAGTGGCAGCAGTTACTCATTTATAAAATCAATAATCAATTTACTTAAAGCGGTAGGATTATCAACGCAGGGAATATGGCCTGATCCTTCAATCACTTCAAACCTTGCTCCTTCGATTAATTCAGCAAGGGCTTTTACTTCCCCGGGTAATGTAGATTTATCTTCTGAACCCACTACACACAATGTTTTAATTTTTATCTGTTTTGCCTCAGCGGTTAAATCAGCATCTCTTATTGCTGCGCATGTTTGTATGTAACCCGATACAGGTGTGCGTTTCAGCATATTGGTGTAACAAGCTACCCTTGCAGGGTTTTCTTTTGTGAATTGTTCAGAAAACCATCTTTGTATTACACCACCTGAAATAGCAGCTATCCCTTTTTCTTTTATTTCTCCAATTCGTTCATTCCATGCCGGTTCGTTTCCAACCTTAAAACAGGTATCACATAATACCAGTTTATCAACGATGGAAGGTTTTTGAAATGCTACCAGCTGGGCAATCATCCCTCCCACTGATAACCCAACCGGAATACATTTATCAATCGAAAGATATTCCAGTAAACCCAGCAAATCCTTAGCAAAATCATTTAACCCATTGTGGCTATTTACTTCTGCTGATAAACCATGACCACGTTTATCAAACAACAAAATATTTCCGTATTCCCTTAACAGGCCAACAACATCTTCCCAGATTCGGAAATCAGTCCCCAATGAATTAATGAATACAAAAGTAGTATTCATTTTTTCTGCAACTGGATGCCCGATAAAGATATAGTGAATTAATACGCCATTTATTTCTACACAATTCATTATTCTATTTTTACTTTTTTGGCATTTATAATTTACTTAATCAAGGTTTCAGGTAATGCTTTCAATTCATCAAATTTTACCAAAGGAACCACTTACAATATTTTACTCCTGTTTAAATTAAATAGTAATTCAATAATAAAAAGAAACTTTTAGATTTCTTTTAAACCTACATAATTTTCAGCAATGGTTGTTGCAAAAGCTTTGGAGGATTTTATATAATCAAATTTTGCTTTTTGCAATTGATATTCAAATGATTCGTGTGTGGTTTGCAAATGAAAAAGCTGTGTCATAAAATTACTAAAATCCTGCGCCCGCCAAATTCTTCCTAAGCAATCAGCACTGTAAGATTGTTGTCTTTCTTCTCTGTTGTTTTTATAAAAGTCAATAAATGCAGCGGCCATTAAAAGAGAATCGGCTACCGCAAGATTTAATCCCTTACCTCCGGTAGGAGGAACAATATGTGCGGCATCACCTGCTAAAAAAAGTCTGCCATACTGCAAATTGTCAAGCATAAAACTCCGCATGGGTGTAATGGTTTTTTCAAAAATTTCGCCGGTATTCAATTTGAAACCTTCTGTATGCAAACGCAAAGAAAGTTCTTCCCATATTTTGTCATCACTCCAATTCTCCAATTTTTCATCATTATCAACCTGGATGTACAAACGGCTAACTGTGTCGCTTCTTAAACTATGCAATGCAAATCCTCTTTCATGATAAGCATAAATCAATTCTTCGCTGGATGGCTTTGCATGGGCTAAAATACCCAGCCAGCTAAATGGATAATCTTTACGGTATACCGTATAAGAACTTTTTGGCAATGCTTTCCTGGTTACTCCATGAAAGCCGTCGCAACCCGCTACATAATCGCAGTGCAATTCATATTGTTCATCATTTTGAAGATAGGTAGCAGAAGGTGTATTTGTTTCGATATAATTGACCTCTTTTACTTCTGCTTCAAATTTTATTGTTATGCCCCTGTCAATACAGGCTTTTATTAAATCTTTTACAACTTCCTGCTGGCCATAAATAGTAATATTTCTGCCATTGGTTAATTCGCCAAATGGCACCCTTACTCTTTCTTCATTAAAACTTAGGTAAACTCCATGATGTTGCTGGCCTTCTTTATTTAACCTGCCGGCAACATTTAATTCATTGTACAGGTCAACCTTATTTTGTTCCAATACACCCGCCCTTATCCTGCTCTCTGCATAAACATGGCTGCGTAATTCAAGAATAATGCAATCTATTCCGGCACGCTGCAGTAACAAGGCAAGCGTTAATCCTGCAGGCCCCGCACCAATTATGGCTATTTGTGTTTTAATTTTTTTTTGCTCCATGGTATTTAATAAACCAGTTCAATCTTTTTAAAATCTAAAAAACTTCTAATTCCCATTTTTACAATATACTCAACCAGATTTTTACTGACAATAGCAATCCATTCTATTATTTTTTAAGGCCGAGCATCCTGATCGCATTCTCTTTTATTATCAATGGTTTTACCTCTTCTTTAAAACCTGCTGTTTCAAAATCTTTCATCCACCTTTCGGGTGTTATTAAAGGAAAATCAGTCCCAAATAATATTTTATGTTTAAGTTGTGTGTTGGCGTATTGCACTAATTGCGGCGGAAAATATTTCGGGCTCCAGCCACTCAAATCTATATACACATTTGGCTTGTGCATGGCCACACTCAACGCTTCATCCTGCCAGGGCCATGAGGGGTGCGCAATAATGATGGGCGCATCAGGAAAATTAATTGTCACATCATCCAGGTGAATAGGATTAGAATACTCCAAACGCAGGCTGCCTCCACCTTTGACACCGCTACCAAAACCAGAATAGCCGCTATGAAATAACATGGGCAAACCCGCTGCAGCAATCACTTCATATAATTGATAAGCCATTCTATCATTTGGATAAAATCCCTGTACCGTGGGATGAAACTTAAATCCTTTTACTCCATAATCTTCAATCAAACGTTTCGCCTCTCTTACTCCCATTCTTCCTTTGTGCGGATCAATACTGGCAAAGGGTATCATTACATCAGAATTTTTGATTGCTTCTTCTGCTACTTCCTCATTGGGGATTCTTTTTCTTCCGAGTTCATATTCCGCGTCAATCGTAAACATCACAAAAGCCATATTGATACTGCGGTAATAATCGCATGTTTCCTGTATGGTTGGCCGATGCGAAGACTTGAAAAATTTTGCAAAGGCTTCATCAAACTCAGGACGGTAATCATCATGTGGCTGACGGCAACTCACTTCTGCATGGGTATGTACATCAATTGCAGATATTGCATCTAAATTAATACTCATAAAAAATTGATATTAGATATTGATGATTGGATATTATTTTTTCAGGTTTGATATTTTTATTGATAGAGTTGATATAACTATTTAATTTTATCGCAGTTCAATACCTGTTTCCTCATTTGGCATTCATCCTCAACGCCCCGTCAATTCTTATGGTTTCTCCATTGATGTAAATGTTGTCAATAATATGCAACACTAATTTAGCATATTCGTCAGCACTGCCTAATCTTTTTGGAAAAGGAATTGCTGCTGATAAACTTTGTTTTGCTTCATCAGACAAACCTTCAAGCAATGGTGTTGAAAACAAACCGGGTGCAATAGAATTTACCCTTATACCAAACTGTGCAAATTCTCTTGCTGCGGGAATAGTTAAGCTAACAATGCCACCTTTTGATGCAGCATAGGCGGCTTGCCCTATTTGCCCTTCATATGCAGCAACAGATGCTGTTGAAATAATCACGCCTCTTTCCCCGTCATCTAAGGGTTCTGCAGTTATCATTTCTGCTGCTGCTAAACGCATCATATTAAAACTACCAATCAAATTCACTTTTATTACTTTTTCAAAATCACTTAAAGGCATTGGGCCTTGCCTGCCCACAATTCTGCAAGAATTTCCAATGCCAGCACAGTTTACCAGGGCCCTCGCTATACCATGTTTTTTTTTCGCAATTGCAATCGCATTTGAAGCAGATTTTTCATCCGCAACATTGCATTCAACAGCAATGGCATCAATTTCATTGGCAGTCTTTTCAGCCAGGGCGATATTCAAATCAAAAATAGCAACTTTAACGCCTGCATTTGCCAGAACCTTTGCTGTAGCAGCTCCTAAGCCAGAAGCGCCACCGGTTACTATTGCCGATATATTGTGCAGATTCATTATTGATTTTTGATTTATTCGATTTGAGATTTACAATTTATTCAATGTACGATTTTGGGTAATTTAATTATTCAAAGCCACATTAGATTTGAACGCTATTTTAAAATCCGAAATCATTATTAGCTTTCCCCCAAACTTTAATTGCTGTATTTACCACAAGTTCCATTTTTCTCCATTGGTCATCATGAGTCATTGCATTGCCATGATGTGTGCTGGAAAAGCCGCACTGTGGGCTTACACCCATATTTTCCAGGGGCATGTACTTTGCAGCTTCGTCAATTCTTTTACACAAGTCATCCATGTTTTCAAGTGCTGGAATTTTTGAAGAGATGATGCCCAATAACACCATTTTATTTTTTGGAACAAAACGTAGTGGTGCAAAATCGCCGCTTCTTTCATCATCGTATTCTAAAAAATAAGCATCTACAATTAATATTATTGAATAATATTTCTGCAACCGGTTCATAACCTCCTTCGGCAAACCAGGTGCTGCGATAATTACCACGGCATAAATGAATGCCTACGGTTAAATCATCCGGACGGCCATCAATTACTGAATTGATTAAAGCCGCATAAGTACGGGGTAATTCATTCGGGTCTTCGCCACGTTCCGCAGCAGCAGCCCTCATCTTAGGGTCGCAGAGATAGGCCAGGTTGGTATCATCCAGTTGTAAATAACGGCATCCATTTTTATACAATGCATTTATTTCTGCTTTGTAACAATCACTTAAATCTTGAAAAAATAAATCCATATCCGGGTATGAATTGATGTCAATTGATTTTCTCCCCCCACGGAAATGAACCATTGTGGGTGAAGGGATTGACACCTTTGGTGTTTGAGTAACAACTGATTTTAGAAAATTAAAATCAGCAACCTGTATATCTTTTACATGTTTTAGTTTTCCTGTTACACTTAACTGAGGTGGAGTAAATCCATCTTCTGCAACTTTTGCATTTGGATTTGCGGCGATACCGCCGGTTACAGTAACACCAGACAATTCTTTTAAAAAATCCAGATGAAAATAATCTCTTCTAAACTCACCATCTGTAATAGACTTCATGCCCAATGATTCCAGTTTTTTAACTGTTTCCGTAATGCCAATATCTTCAATGGCACGCAATTCTTCTGCGCTGATTTCTCCTCTCTTCCATCGAAGGCGGTTTTCTTTTACTGCTGTTGTGCGTAACAGGCTTCCTACGTGATCGGCACGAAAAGGCGGATGTAACTTCATTTTAGTATATGTTTAAATTGATAATAGATTGTTTACAATGTTTTTCTATTCAATACTTACGCAGGTTGCCATTATTTGCCTGGCATCAAATTTTTACTTCAATTATTTTACTTCCGGTTATTTCCGCATAAATTTCTTCTACTACATCCGGATGATTTTGAATGACCATTCTTTGATTGATAGAACCCTTGTCTGTAATTTCTCCTTTATCAATCGACAAATTAAAATTTGATAAAATTGCCCGTTTAATTAGTGTGGAACTGCCGCTGCTTTTTTTAGCCATTTGCTGCAATGAACTTTGCAATGCATTTGAAATTTCTTTGTTGCATGCAACGTCGTCTATGGTTATATTCTTGTTTAACTGGAATTTAGTTTTACAATAATTCAGTTCAAGAAAAATAATGGCACCTATAAATTCATTGTCATGCCCGGTAATTACGGCATCCTGAATTAATCCATTGCCGGCTGCAATCAACTGTGCTCTTAATATTCCCACACTTACCCATGTACCGGTGCTTAGTTTAAAATCTTCTGTAATGCGGCCATCGAAGATCATTCCTTTGTTAGCATCATGCTTATCAACAAACTTCAACGCATCACCAGTACAATAAAAACCTTCTTCATCAAAACATTAGCATCCATTTCGGGTTGGCGCCAATAACCCGGAAAAATATTTTTGCCGCGGTAACGTGCTTCCAGCTTTCTTCCGTTGGTTACTAATTTTAATTCAAGCCCCGGAACGGGCACACCCAACAAACCTGCAAAACCGCCAGGTTCTGAGGCAAACAAAGCGGAAGGGCAAGATTCGGTACAGCCAAGCCCCGTACCGATCATAATTTTTTTACCGGTTGTTTGATATGCTAATTGCTCAAGTGCATCCCACACATGCTGCGGCATACCGGCACCCGCATAAAAAAACATTTTAAGATTGCTGAAAAACTGCCGGCTCAGTGATTGATCTTTTTTTAAATACGGAATTAAATCTGCAAAGCCTTTGGGTACATTAAAGTAAATGGTTGGCTTTCTTTCCTGCAAATTAGCGACAGTTATTTCAATTCCATTTGGAGTTGGATTCCCTTCATCTATGTATAATGAGCCACTATTATATATTGTAAGCCCAAAATTATGATTGCCGCCAAAAGTGTGGTTCCAGGGCAACCAGTCAATAAATTCTAATCCTTCCTCCATCATAAATGGAAAAGTCTGTGTGATCTGTTGCCAGTTGGTACTGATATTTTCATGTGTATTAATAACTCCTTTTGGTAAGCCTGTCGAGCCAGATGTAAAAAGAATTTTTGCAACAGTGCCGGGTTGTATAGCATTGTAAGCAATATCAACTTCATCAGTGGAAGCTGTCGCGGCCAAATCCTCCAACTTTGTTACTTTTAAATCAATTGGTGGATTTTGCACTACAACAATTTCAATATTTTGCCCCACTGTTTTTAAAGCCTTTTCATATTTTCCCCCATCCTGAACAAATATCAATCCCGGAGTAAGCAAATTTATTACATGCTTTAATTTATCAAAATCAACAGAACGTAATGAATATGCCGGTGCAATAGATGAATAGGGAATACCAATATGCAAAGCTGCCAATGCTACTAAGCCGTGCTCAAGGCTGTTTTCACTAAGAATGGCAATAGGCCTTTCTGGAGAAACATTTTTTTGGAGTAATGCCTGTGCAATATTTTTTACTTTGATCAATGCTTCTGAATAAGTAAGCGTATCCCATGCCCAACCAACTCCCTGCTGTGGTAGCAATTTTGAACGCTGGCCAATAAAAATTTTATCAGGTGCGTTAGCCGCCCAATATTGAAATCGCTCTGTAAGGCGGTAAGGATAATTTTCCAACGGTACTTTTGAATATAACAAAATGTCCCCGCTTTCTTTTTCTTCCTTTGCGATGTCAACTTTTATTGTATTGACATTTAAGTATGAAATTTCTTCTTTCACTTAGTGTGATTTTAATAAAGGATAAAATTATTCACCCACTTTTTTTGCTTTTCCTCCTAGAAATTGTTTCAATCTTTCTTTTGCTTCCGGTGCACTTTGTGCAATGGCTGCGATCAGGCTTTCCATCATTAGCGCCTGGTCCTGCGATGCATCAGTTATACGTGGCAATACGTGCATTAAAGCATAATTGGTGATACCTGCATTAGCCCTGATTTTATTTGCCAGTTCAATTCCTTTTTCCAAACCCTTCCCATCTTCTGTTACATATTGGGCTAAGCCAATCGTATATCCTTCCTCGGCCGTGATTACTCTTCCGGTAAACATCATATCCGCCATACGCGCCATACCAATTAATTTAGGCAACCTAACAGATGCGCCGCCTCCAACAAAAATCCTTTTTGCCCTTCAGGCAATGCAAAAAAAGTGGAAGCTTCTGCTACCCGTATATGGCAGGCACTGGCCAGCTCTAATCCGCCACCAACGCAGGCTCCATGCAAAACTGCTATT
The DNA here is from genome assembly GCA_036509585.1 of Hanamia sp. Lineage (GTDB taxonomy): Bacteria > Bacteroidota > Bacteroidia > Chitinophagales > Chitinophagaceae > Ginsengibacter. The sequence goes on from DATCFI010000136.1 coordinate 33,252, forward strand.
ACTGGCACTGTTCCAAACTGCACTTTATCCAGGGCACGGTGCCACATCCTGCTGTGATGTATGCCTTGTATGGCGTCTCTTTCAGTAAGTTCTGATAAGTCCAGCCCGGCACTAAAATGTTTTCCTTCCCCATAAATAATTGCGCACTTTATTCCCTCAGGTATGTTTGAAAAAATTGTTTCAATATTTAATATTGTTGCATCATTTAATGCATTCCTCTTTTCCGGGCGGCTTAGCCGTACCAATAAAATTTCGCCCTGTATCTCTGTTTGTATGCTCATATAAAAATGTGGTTATAAAACTTTATAAAAATCGATCCATACACTGTCCTTCTTCCTTTCGCCGCTGGCAATAAAAATATATTTGTTGAGGTAATCATATTTTTCAACAGCAGTTTCAAAAAAAGGCACAGCACGGAAATAGTATTCTTTCGGGTCAACTGCTTTGCCCATTGCCAGCCTTTGCAATACTGCCGCTGGCCCATGCCGGTATCCTTTGTTTGTGATGTAAATCAATGCACCATCATCTGTTTTTAAAGTGTATTGTGCATTCAACTCAGCCACATTATCTGCTCTTATTATTTGCCAGTCAGCACCACCTGGCACCACCGTTCCTTTTAGCTCAGGGCCTTCAAAACTCCCACCTGTAATGGGTATTATGTGTCGGTGGCCATGGGGTGTATTACCTAAATCCTGCAACTCACCCAATAAAATTATAGCCTTAAATGCAAATTCCAGTTGCGGAAAATCACCGTTGGCTGGTTGAACCTGCGAATTGCCTGGTTCATATTTAAGCGATGGTTGTGCCGGAGAACCGAGTGAGATATTTTCCATTTTCCAAGTTTAATTAATATCGGAATTTTTAAACCTTTTGTTTCAAGCAATTGTACAATTATCAAATATAAGGAAACCTGATATTGGTTGCAAATTTATTTTTACTAAATTGCTGCATGAACCCGAGATCATTATACCTGATTAAAAGAGCGGAGATAGAAGTTACCAGCCGTATGGGCAAGGCGCTGGAGAAATATAATATCACCCCCATACAGTTTGCTGTGCTATATTTTGTAAACCAGGATAATGGGGATTTGTCGTCTGCCCAATTAAGCCGGCGCTTTTCAATGACACCACAAAGCATGAATGAACTCGTGCAAGTGCTGCAGCGCAAAAAACTGCTGAAAAAAAATGTAGACCCTGCACACCGGCGTATTTTGCGGATAAGCCTTACGGCAAAAGGGAAGAAACTGCTTCAGGATTGTAATACTGCTATGGATATTCTGGAGAAAGAATTATTGCAGGAATTTACAACTGCGGAAAAAGATTTGCTTAAACAACTACTGGGTAAGATTCTTGAAACATCAAGGCAGCATGAAAAAATAGAAGTTGGTCAATAATTGGATTGATTGGTAAATATGATTTATCTTAAATTCTTTATTGACACTTCGAAGAAATTATTTCTGACGGTTTCTTGAAAATTGCTTTTCGGAGGGAACTCAATCTTGATTATTTCTTCGTTTACGAAGTAATTAAAATTCATCTTGAGGTTCGATTCAAGAAAATCAATTAAATTGTTCCTTTTTAAAAATTCATCCAAACAACCAGTAACAAAACTCTATTAACTGTAAGCTTCTTTTTACTGATTGCTCTTTCTTCTGAGGCGCAGGAAAACAACAACAATTATTTAGCAGTACAAACAAAAATTGATAACGGAATCATCGAAGGAAACTTTGATACCAAAACAGGGCTTCAACTTTATCTTGGCGTTCCCTTTGCGAAGCCGCCCATTGGCCCGCTTCGCTGGAAGGCGCCTCAGCCGTTGGATAATTGGAAAGGCGTGAAGCAAACAAAAAAATTTGATCCTCGCCCTGTTCATACAATTGTGTTTGGCGATATGAACAGCCGCAGCGATGGATTAAGTGAAGATTGCCTATATCTGAATGTGTGGATACCTGCCAAACGGGACACAAAAAATCTAACTGTATTGGTTTACTTTTTTGGTGGCGGATTTGTAGCCGGCGATGCGTCTGAACCAAGGTATGATGGACAAAGTCTTGCCAAAAAAGACATTGTTGTCGTAACGGTAAATTATCGTTTGGGTATTTTTGGATTTCTCGCTCTTCCTGAATTAAGCGCAGAAGCGCCTTACAAAGCATCGGGCAATTATGGTTTTCTTGACCAGGTAGCGGCTTTGAAATGGGTTCAAAAAAACATCGCGGCATTTGGAGGAAATCCAAGTCATGTAACCATCGCCGGAGAATCCGCAGGCTCCATGTCTGTAAGCGTGCTGATGGCGTCGCCTTTATCAAACAAATTATTTAATGCCGCGATAGGTGAAAGCGGTGCCGCTATTTTTCCAACATCATCTTTATCATCATTGAAGGACGCAGAAAAGGCAGGGCTCGATTTTGTGACCAAAGCGGGCGTGCCCAGGTTGGCCGAGTTGAGAAAATTAAGCACAAAGTACCTATATGAAATTTGTAAGTCGTCCCGAAGATTTGGAATTCCCACTGTTATTGATGGTTACTTTTTAAAAAAGAGTTTGCCCGAAACTTTTAAATCAAGACAACAGGCAATGGTTCCCTTATTGGCCGGATGGAATTCTGCTGAAATACCGGGCGGTTCTTTTATGCAGGATCTGCCTAATACAGAAGAAAATTTTGTAAAAAAAGTGAAGCAGGTTTTTCCAAACGATTATGAAGAAGTATTGAAATTATGGCCACACGGTAATCAAAAAGAAATTGAGCGCTCCGCTACCGACCTGGCTTCGGATGGCTTTATTGTTTTCAGCACCTGGAAATGGCTGGACCTTCAGGCCAACAATAGTTCGCAGCCCGTGTATCGGTATTTATTCAGCAGAATGAGGCCACCACTTATTGATAAAAACACTTCGGCAGGCCTGGCAGGCGGAACCCAAAAGATAGATCCGAATGCACCGAAAGTGCCTGAGCCGATAGGCGCGTCACACGCCAGTGAAATTGAATATGCGTTGGGAAATCTGGCATCTAACACGCATTACAACTGGTCGCCGGACGATTATGCGGTGTCAAAAACTATGGAAGACTTTTTTGCCAATTTCATCATCAACTATAATCCAAACGGAGCTAATGTTCCCAACTGGTCGGCAGTAAAACCGGGAGACAAAAACCCTGATGTAATGGATATCGATGTAGAATCAAAATCGGCGAAAGCTACTAATGGCGATCAATTTGAGTTTTTGGATCAGTTTTATAGTAAGAAGAAATAATTGGTTAAATATCACATGCCGTTTGTCAGGAGACAAGACTGCGGCATCAGCATTTGAAAGAAAACCCACATAAGTTGAGTTGATAACTTCCATGGCCCTCTCCTTCGGAGAGGGGTTGGGGTGAGGCCGTAGATGTTGAAATTTATTTTTAAATACCGGTTATTTCCTCGTTTACTATTTCAAAAAATAAATACGAAATCTGAGTTTTATCAATTGCCAATTTTTCCACTCATCTTTTTGTGACCTAATTTCCGTTTAAGCCTTATGAAGATTTTAATAAAAAACGTTCAAAGCAAAAATTTTGATTATGTCCGATTTACTACCTGGGGCACCTAATTATCTAATGATTTATTTAGAAGATTTTGCAAATCTGTCATAATTTCTTCTCCTCCACCCAACCATCTACCAATGATTACACCTTCTTTGTTTATTAATATTTTAACCGGTATAGGATAAACAGCATATTTATTGGTAACTTCTGAGCTATCAATTTCCTGGAATTTCAAGGGAGCAGAAATATGCCGCCAAATCTGTGTACTATCCTGAGCTATTGCTTTTTTCCAGTATAATAAATTGTCATCTTTCGAAATACCAATAATCTCTAATCCTTTTTTACAATAGGTTTTATAAATATTTTTCAGGGCTGGCATATCATCCCTGCATGGCTCACACCAACTTGCCCAAAAATCTAACAGAACAAATTTTTTATCTCGAAAATCAGATAGGGATATTTCTTTATTATTAAAGTCTTTCAAATTAAAATCAGGCGCAACACTTCCTACTTCACTTTGTTTCTTGTGTAATAGAATTACTTTAAATTTCTTTCCGCCTTCGCTATTTTGGATACTTTTATTTAAATTTAAAAAAAGCGATTTAAGGGTATCGTCTATTGGCAATTCATTATTTTTTAACATCAAAGTCAATCCATCAAGAGAAAAAAAAGATGATGGGTTATTTCTTATAAAATTAAATTGAACTGAAATCGCTTGCGATTCTAACTGCTTATCAATTTTTAATAAGCTATCAATACCTTGTTGTACTTTGGCTTTAGCGTTTGGATCGGATAGTTTCTTAAGCAAATCATACTTATTTTCAACTAATTTATTGGTAGCATGTATTTCATTATAAATAGGTTGTGTCAATTTTGCTAACCTAATCTCGTCATTGGCGTAGGTACTTTTTTTTATCTCTTTTTTCGTTACCGTCTTCTGCGCCACTACCGCGAATGGCCCGAAAAGAATGAGTAGTGCAATTATCTTTTTTAAAAACAAAATGAATAATTTATTTATTACAAAAATACAAGAGGGGATGGAATTTCTCAATCGAATTTGAAACGCAAATATACTGAATGACTTAGCACTGGCGTAGGTGTCCCGACTGTGAATAAAATAGAAAATCATTTTTCAAAACTAGTGTCTCACAAATCACGCTCTTCCATGAGGGATTTAGAAAAAATTATAAAAGAATTCAGATGTTATTTCTCTTTTAAGAAACTCGTAAAACACGAGTTAGGAGAGGTAATTGCACCAACGAAAGTTTTCGGAAACGTTTTCATTATTCTTACTTCCTATCTTTTGGTGCAAATTTTACAGTCATGTACTAGATTTCTACTACTTTTTTAACCCGAAATATTTCCCCGACGATGTAACCAATTCAAGTCAAACACGCCGCCCGTCATCAGCATTTTACTCATACCAGGAATTTAAAGGAAGCAAACTCAAAATTTTTGATAGAAAGCAACCAAACTGTATTATGTTTTTCAAGATTTTCTTGTAAAACTGTAATTTCACAACTTTTGGACAACGCAGCTATTGAATATGATCTGAGTAATTTGAAAGTATATCGTTAATTGAAAATTATGCCTACTATCTTTTTTAAATTCGGATTACGGTTTTATTTTGTAAGTTACGATTGTATTGAACCAGCCCATATCCACGTAGGGGATGACGCAAAAAAGGTTTGTAAAGTTTGGCTAAAAAAGAATTAAGTAAATTGGAAAAAGTTGTGGAAGAAAATTATTTATTAATTATAACAACATTCAATGAATTCTGTAAAAAATATAAAAAATAAAATACCGGCGACGGGACGGCTAAACAATTTATCCTTTACTCACTTGCCTAAAATAAAAAATGTCACCTTTATTAAGGATGAAATTGCTTTCGTTTTAGATGATGGCAGAGTGGTTTATATTCCTGTCAACTGGAGTAAGAAATTGTTAAAAGCTACTCCTAAACAAAGACAAAATTTTAAGAATAATGGCATCCATGTTTTTTGGGATGAGGTTGATGAAATTATTGGCGTGAAGAATATTTTATTTGGGAAAGAATTGTTTTTGTAACGTTTTAAGGTTTTTTCAAGTTTTGTAAATGATTCATGAGGATACGGAAGCAAGGCAACCCTTTCCTATGCGTTGGTTCCTTTAAATTATAAAAGTGGTTGCTGTCCCGGGATTGTTCCAAAGGCACTCTTTCAGAGCAATTCAGGATTTTTTATTCATAACAGAAATTCCATTTCAACGGAATTTGGCCTCCTGCCCGATGGCAACAAAAAGATTACGCTGATAAACGTTTAATATCTAAGAAATTGTTTGGAGGAAAATAATTACCAGGAAATAGAAATCTCTATTATTTTTATTTATTAGCCACGCAAAAGTATTTTTGAACAGGATTTTATTTCTGCGCCCTTATCATTGAATAACTCTTCTTTTCAATTAAATTTGCCGCATGAATAAAACGGGTAGTGGCGCAGCCCGGTAGCGCACACGTCTGGGGGGCGTGGGGTCGCAAGTTCGAATCTTGTCTACCCGACAAAAAAATGAACTGTTTAACTAAAAAAGCTTGTAAACATCAGTGTTTACAAGCTTTTTAGCTTTGTTTTGAAAACGAACATACCTTTCGGAAAAAATAGAAATGTTGTAAAAAAGTTGGTTCACTGTAAGAGTAAACCGAATGCTTTATCTCCAATACGTTTTCATACTTTCAATTCCATTACATAATCATTCATAAAATAACCGGAGCCAATATCAATATCTGCCTGGCGGATAATTTTAAATCCCTGCTTTTCATAAAAATGTAATGCTTTGTTATGGCGGTTTACATTTAGCTGAAGGGCGTTGGCACCAGCTATTTTTATTTCTTCGACAATGTAACTGAGAAGTTTTTTGCCCAGGTTTTTCCCCTGTTGTGATGGGTGAACATATATTTTGTTCAAATGATAAACCGAGGAATTTTTAGAATGCGGAGAAAAAGAAGCAAACCCAACAGGCGTTTCATCTTCGGAGATAATAATGAAATTATGTTTTAAGACGTTGTATTGATTTTCAAGACTGGGTATTGAATAGATCTTATCAAGCATATAATCCAACTGTGGCTGTCCTAAAATTTCAAGATAGGCAGCAGGCCATATTTCGTGCGCAAGATTGTGTACTGTAGCCATGTCCACGATTTCTGCTTTCGTGATACGGATCATTTATTTAATAGTGATTTTTAATTCAGGGGCAAAAAAGAGACGTCCCTCTTTGTCTTTTACCACGATGTCGAAAAAATAAAGTTCCTCATCCGGCTGCAAACGTCCGGCAATATTATCGATCCAAACTTTGGGTAGGGGAGTAGAGTCAAATCTGTCGGCTACCTGCGTAAAAGTTGTTTCTTGTTTGCCGGTTTCGTCATTGAGTACATAACTTTTTTGTTTGTAGAGAAACTGGTAAGAATCAATAGGGTAAGTGTTGTTTTTTTCATCCACTATTTTCAATGGAAGACCCACCAATTGGTTTCCCTGCTCTGCGGTTACCTGTGCGCCATTCTGGTTTACTCCAAGAAATGTTTTTACTACCGGTGGTTTGAATTTCGGGATCTTGGTAATGATGGTTGAGTCCTGCGCAAAGGAGCTTGCAGCGATAGAAAATAGTAGAAAAAAGGAAAAGAAATATCTAAAATTAGTTTTCATAAAGGAATTTGTATTTATAAAAGTAGCCTTATAATATGGCCAGTGTTTCTTCAATCACTTTAATTTTTTCTTCTGCATCCTGTTTCTTTTTTCGTTCCAGGGCGATCACTTCTGGTTTTGCGTTCTGAACAAATTTATCATTACTTAACTTCTTATCCACGCTAATTAGGAAACCTTTAAGATAGTTCAAATCTTTGTTCAGTTGTTCTTTTTGAACCGAGGTATCAACGGCTGTGTTTGACTGAATATAAAATTTTTCATTGCCAACCACTATCATGATTGAAGATGTATCTGGTGTTTCATTAAACGAAATATGGTCTGAATTAGTTTGCTTCAACAATATTTCTTTAATGGGTTGATAAGAAGCTGTATCGTTTGTTTCTATAAATAACGAAATAACTTCTTTGGGCTTTATGGTGTTTTTATTTTTTGTGTCGCGGATGGCTGTTATGATAGCTTTTAATTTTTCTCCCGCAACCAACAAATGCATGTCGGCTTTTGCCACCGGCGCAAATTGTTTTACTGTAAGGTCATCTTCCTGTTCCTTCACCAGGTGATAAATTTCTTCGGTGATAAATGGCATGAAAGGATGCAGTAAATGAAGTAATTCCTCGAAAAAGGAAACAGCATTTTCATACACTTCTTGCTCAATCGCGCTGCCATATTCAGGCTTTATCCACTCTAAAAACCAACTACAGAAATCATCCCAAATCAAGGAGTAAATTGTTTTCAACGCCTCGCTCAGGCGGAATTGTTTCATTAAAGTCTCCACTTCATTGCGCGCTTCATTCAAGCGACTTCTAAACCATTTGATCGCAAATTGACTACCGCTATCAGCTTTAAGCTTTGAGCCTTCCGCATTGAGCCTTCTCCCTTCTTCCCACATCTTCAACAACTTCATCGCATTCCACAATTTGTTATTGAAAAATTTTCCCTGTTCCAAACTACTTTCATCAAACAACAAATCATTTCCGGCAGGCGACGAGATCATAATTCCAAAGCGAACCGCATCCGCACCATATTCATGAATGAGCGTTAAAAGATCGGGACTGTTACCCAAACTCTTACTCATTTTTCTTCCCATTTTATCACGTACCATTCCGGTGAAATAAACGTCACTAAAAGGTTTCTCCTTCATGTATTCCATTCCCGCCATGATCATGCGCGCCACCCAAAAGAAAATGATATCCTGCCCCGTAACCAAAACTGCACCAGGATAATAGTAATTAATATCGTTATTATTGGGTTCTGTAATTCCTTTAAAAACCTCTATTGGCCAGAGCCACGAAGAAAACCATGTATCAAGGACATCTTCATCCTGCTTTAGCTGAGCATTGATTATTGAATATTGAGTATTGAATATTTCTTTTGCTTTTTGTTCGGTTTCAGCAACCACAAATCTTCCTTCCTCATCATACCACGCAGGTATTTGTTGTCCCCACCAAAGTTGACGGCTAATGCACCAATCCTTTACATTCTCAAGCCAATATTTATAGGTAGCATTAAATTTTTCACCGGGATGGATATTTATATCACCTGACGTAACGGCCTCCAATGCAGGTTGTGCCAGTTCTTTCATTTTTACAAACCATTGCGTTGATATTTTTGGCTCTACCACTGCGCTGGAGCGCTGGCTGTAACCCATTCTTGTCTGGTATTCTTCTTCTTTTACCAATAATCCTTTTTCTCTTAATTCCTCCACAATCTTTTTCCTGGCTTCAAATCGGTCTTCGCCAATGAAAATTTGCGCAGCTTCACTCAATGTGCCGTCGGCGTTAAGTGTGTCTACTACCGGTAGATTGTACTTCAGGCCAATATTAAAATCATTGATATCGTGCGCCGGAGTTATTTTTAAAATTCCTGTTCCAAAATCCTTATCCACATATTCATCAAAAATTACAGGTACTTCTTTATTGATCAGCGGCACAAATACTTTCTTTCCTTTTAAATGCGCATATCGTTGATCATGAGGATTAGCACAAACCGCCACATCACCCATAATAGTTTCCGGTCTTTGCGTTGCAATCGTAATATAATCCTCTTCCCTTCCGCCTACCGCGTTCTGACTTTCGCTTATTGCATACTTTATATAATACAACTTCCCCGTTACATCTTTATATTCCACCTCTTCATCACTTAGTGCGGTCTTTGCGGCAGGATCCCAGTTGATCATTCTGGCGCCGCGATAGATCATTCCTTTTTGATACAGATCTACAAAAACTTTTATCACCGCTTTATAATAGTGATCGTCCATGGTAAACGAAACCCTGTCCCAATCAACACTACAGCCCAATTTTTCTATCTGTCCATAAATAATATTACCATATTTCTCTTTCCATTCAAAAGCATATTTCAAGAATTCTTCGCGCGACAAATCTTTTTTATCAATTCCTTTTTCTCTCTTCAGCATATCCACTACTTTGGCTTCCGTGGCGATGGACGCATGATCGCTGCCAGGCACCCAACAGGCGTTGAAACCGCTCATACGCGCCTTTCTTACCAAAATGTCCTGGACAGTTTCGTTCAACGTATGTCCCATATGCAGCACACCTGTTACGTTTGGCGGTGGTATCACTACAGTAAACGCCGGGCGTTTATCAGCAGACGAGCTTTTAAAGTATTTTTTTGTTTTCCAGTGCTCATTCCACTTTTGCTCTATCGGGCCGGGGATGTAATTCTTGCTTAATTCCATATTTTATCGAAAAAAAATTGTGCCTGCAAATGTAATACAAACATGCTTTCGTAACTTGCTAATCACATTAGTAAATCAGTTTATAAACATCCTTTGTTGTACGCAATTGTTGATATTGAAACCACCGGCGGATATGCCGCATCGAACGCCATCACGGAGATTGCTGTTTTTATATCGGATGGAAAGCAGGTGCTTAGTGAGTTTCATACACTGGTCAATCCTTATTATACCATTCCGCCATTTGTAGAATTCTTGACCGGAATTACCAATGCGATGGTGGAAAGCGAGCGGGATTTTAAAAGTATTGCTGATGAGCTTTATGAATTATTACATGACAAAATCTTTGTGGCGCACAATGTGAATTTTGATTACTCTTTTATAAAGCACCATTTTCAAAAGGCAGGCTACGATCTGGATTGTAAGAAATTATGCACGATACGCTTGGGTAGAAATGTAATTCCTGGATTGAGAGGTTATGGCCTGGAAAAGATATGTCGTCATCTTGGTATAGAAATAGAAGACAGGCACAGGGCCGCGGGCGATGCCATGGCAACAGTAAAACTCTTTCATTATCTGCTGGAAAATGATAGGGACAGTCATGTACAAACGATGTTGAAAGGTAACAGTAAAGAACAATTTCTCCCACCCAATATTTCGGCAGAAGAAATAAAGAAATTACCCTCGCATCCGGGCGTCTATTATTTTCATGATAAAAAAGGAAAAGTGATTTACGTGGGCAAAGCAAAGGATCTTCGCAAGAGAGTCAACAGCCATTTTTCGAACAATAAACCCAACAAACAAAAGCAGGAATTCTTAAAGAAAATCTATCGCGTCAGTTATAGCGAAACCGGAACCGAATTAATGGCTTTTATTTTAGAAAGTACTGAAATAAAAAAACTATGGCCTGAGCAAAATCGGAGCCAGAAAAGGTTTGAGCAGGCTTACGGACTATATTCTTACGAAGATAGCAATGGATATATCAGGTTGTTCATTGAAAAAAAGAAGAAAAATCTCAAGGCATTATATACTTTCAATTTGCTTGTTGAAGGATATAATCTTCTTAAAAAATTAGTGATTGAATTTGAGCTTTGCCCCAAACTTTGTTTTCTGCAGTCAGTGAATATTGAATGCCAGTCGTTATTGGAAAATAAATGCAAAGGCGCCTGTGAACAAAAGGAATCTACAGGAAATTATAATGAAAGGGTGACTGAATGTATTTATTATCTTGAAAATGAATTGCCTTCTTTTGCCCTGGTTGATGAGGGTTTACGAGGCGATGAGCAAAGTTGCATTTTAATAGAAAAAGAAAAATTTTATGGAATGGGCTATTTGCCGTCCAATATTAATGTTCATCAGATTGACGAACTAAAGAGTTTTCTGACACCCTATTTGGAAAATGATTACATCCGGGGAATGGTCTATCAATATGCCGAGCGGTACCCTTCTAAAAAGATTGGATTCGGTCATTCGATTTGAAAATTAAATAGAAATCTCACTTATTTACTCTTTTACTGCAACAACTTACCGAATCCATTTTTTCAGTAAAGCGTTAAATTCTTCTCTCGAAATAAATTCCGCTCCGAGGCTTTCCAGGTGAGGTGTATAAACCTGGCAATCTATTAATTCTATTCCGTTTTTTTTGAGTACTTCCACCCATTTGATAAAGGCAAATTTGCTGGCATTGCTTTGATTGGCAAACATACTTTCGCCAAAAAAGACTTTACCGATTAGTACGCCATAGAGGCCGCCTGCGAGTTCATTGTTCTGCCATGCTTCCGCGCTGTGGGCGAAGCCTTTTTCAAATAAATTGATATAAGCATTTTCGATTTCGTCGCTGATCCATGTACCGGCCTCGTTGGACCGTTTTGCCATTCTGCAATGATGTACTACCTGCGTGAAAGCTTTGTCCACAGTGAATTTAAAGAGATGTTTATTTAAAACATTTCTCATACTGTGGCTTACTTTTATATTATCGGGAAAGAGAACAAATCGCGGATCGGGAGAAAACCACTGAACAACTTCCCCCGGATTATACCAGGGGAAAATTCCTTTGGTGTAAGCATTCATTAGGGTCCCGAAAGAAAGATTGCCACCGACAGCAAGAAGTCCGTTTTCATCTGGCGTATTTAGGTCCGGAAAATCATAAATTGCTTCGTCGTCCAAGATGGGAAATTATAGTTTGTTTGTGGAAGGGGAAATTATCTCTCAGAAAGCTCTTCTACAGTAGCGTTGATGCCACGTTCTGTAATGGCATCACACATTGGTTTCAGGGTATCGTAAGAGCCTTCCTTGACGGCATATTTTCCCTTGGTATGGATGATCATAGCTGATTGTTCGGCTTGCTCCGGCGTGTGTCTGCAAACATGAATCAATGTCTCAATCACCCAATCAAATGTATTTACTTCATCATTCCAAACGATAAGTTGGCAACTATTGTCATAGCCAGTCATCACATCCGTTTGATCATCTTCAATGCTAAATGGTTTTGTAGTAGTCATAATCTGTTTCTTCTGCAAAATTACGGTTTTAATTTTTTTAGAATCGTTATCAAAAATAGCGTTTATTCCAAATGATCGCACGTTGAATGGCTCCAAAAAAATAGGAATATGGTTTTTTTGTTGCTCCACTGCTTTTGCAGATGATATGGAGGATGCTAATTACCTTTAGTAGTGCTAAGATAAGCGGGATAACTATTGCACATGGCGACAATGTAGCAGAAGCATTGCAATTAGAAAGAATTAAAATGAACAAAACTTCTGCGGATTAATTTGGTCATGATTTTTTTATAAATAATTTTAACCTAAAAATGATAGCACTATGAAAGCAGAAGACAAAACCCCTGGAGTGTATATCGAGGAAATTCCTCATTTCGCGCCAGGTATCTCATCAGTGGAAACAGCCATTCCTGCGTTTATCGGGTATACTGAAATAGCTAAATGCATAGAGCCTGGCGATTTGCATAACAAGCCGCGCCGAATAGAATCGCTAGGGGAGTATGAGCAATATTTCGGTTATCCATCACCGGAACACGGAAGCATATCAATAGCTTTTACTACTTCGGGCATGCAAACTGAAGTAAAAGTAAGTGTGGATGAAGCACTCCGTTCTAAGTTTTTGATGCATTATTCTTTGCAGATGTATTTTGCCAATAGCGGTGGGCCTTGCTGGATAACGTCTGTAGGAGATTATAATTTAACGGAAGGATTGATCCTTGCGCAGGATTTAAAAGACGGCATTGCCGAAGTGGCAGAAATAGATGAAGTAACCTTATTAGTATTTCCGGATGCTATCAATCTTTCTTCGGCTACCGAATATTATGGTGTGTATTCTGCTGCGATAAACCAGGCATTTAATCTTCAGGATCGTTTTGTGGTTATGGATGTGTATCATGATGTGAGTAACGGTGATGTGTGGGCGTTTGATGTAAACGGAAATAATGGGACAGACGGGTTAAGAAATATGATTTCCGGTACGCCAGACGAACTGAAATATGCAGCTGCATATTTTCCGAAAATCTTTACGGGCGTTGATTATAAGTACAAAATACCAGGCGATCAAAATACAGATAATGACGCGTCTATATTTGTTACGGGCTTAGCGGCTTCCAATCTTGCGGATCTGAAAAACATCAATAATGCTCAATATGTACAGGCAAAAAATGCCATCAGCAATATGGCGATGTTGTTGCCTTCATCGTCCGCAATAGCGGGTATTTATGCCGCAATGGATAAGGTGCACGGTGTATGGAAAGCCCCCGCCAACGTGAATATAGAAAACGCCATCGCGCCACAATATTTGATCACCAATGATGAACAGCAAAACCTGAATGTGGACGTTGTGGGCGGCAAATCTATAAATGTAATTCGCAATTTTGAAGGACATGGCCAGGCGATTGTCTGGGGCGCAAGAACTCTCGCGGGAAATGATAACGAGTGGAGATATATTTCTGTGTGCCGGTATTTTAATATGGTTAAAGAGTCATCCAAAAAAGCCACAGAACAATTTGTTTTCGAGCCCAATGATACCAATACGTGGGTACTCGTAAAATTGATGATTGGCAACTTTCTAATGCAACAGTGGAAGTCTGGGGCATTAATGGGCGCAATCGAAACCCAGGCTTATTTCGTGCACGTTGGCCTTGGTGAAACAATGACTGAACAGGATATTTTGGAAGGCCGCATGATAGTAGAGATCGGTTTGGCAATATTGACGCCCGCACAGTTTGTCATAATCCAGTTTACGCAAAAAATGGGTAGTTAGTTCTAATCATCATCGTAATCATGAAAAGTTCTTATGCAACAAAATTATTTTGCACACTAAATGTCGCGTCAATCGGTGTCAAAAATCTAATGAGAGCACATTGTCATTTGAACCGGAATGCCTAACTGAACGCCCCAACAACGCACTCTTTAAAAAAAGAAAAACTTTTGATAAGATAAATTTTTTTGAATAATCTTCATCTCCTATATTTGCACTCCAAAAATAAGGGAGCATAGCTCAGTTGGTTTAGAGCATCTGCCTTACAAGCAGAGGGTCCGCGGTTCGAACCCGTGTGCTCCCACAGAGATGGAAGCCTTACCTGTCAAGGCTTCCATTTGATTTTTAAAGTCTCTCTTACGCTGTAGCTTTTTTAAAAGTTAGTAAAATCGTTAGTAAAAAAGCTATTATGATAAATTTGCCCAACAGCTGCACCTGCAGCGAAATTACCGTTACACCGAAAGATTGGAAAACTTGCAGGGCTTCAGCTATCGCCAGGAACTGGCATATCCAATATTATTTTTATGACAATGCTTTGAAGAAACGAAAATATGTTCTGGTTAAAGGACTGAATCGTTTTAAGACGTTGAATGAACGCCGCCAGGCAACCGCCCAGCTCATAGAAAATGAATTGTATCAATTAAAAGACAAAGGCTACAATCCAATTAAGATAATCGAGGCTCAGCTTTAAGTTCTATTTTATAAAAGTGGAATTTCTTTTGAATTCAGTTTCTGAAAATAATAATATTTGCTCCGGCAGATGCTTGCGTAAAATCTGGATGGCGGTATCAATGTATTTACAAATCTGCTTTTCACTTTTGATGTCCTTGAAATCAAATTGCTGAACCCTTTTAGCGGCAGAGATTTTAAAAATATCTCCCTGGATGTAACAATGAAAAAAGAATGTAGCGAAGCCGAGGTACGAGACGGCGTAGCTGGAAGCGCAAGAGAGAGAAAGGCGCATGGCTTTGTTGTCCAGGACAGTAAAGCATTAAATAATGAAGATTCTTATTTTTTCTGTTGGATTTTAAAGCGCGTGGATGTTCCTCGAAGCATCGCGAAATGCATAAGCGAAGCGGAATGAATGAGCGTTTGGCGAAGCGTAACGAAGGGTGGGAACTTAAAGAAATAGTTCGTGAGGGACACGCACTTAGAAATAGGACAACTATCTATAATTATGCTATCTGGTCGACCCGTTTACTTGTGGAAATAAATCGTCTTTCGTATTCTATACTCTATCTTGTACTGATGAAAAAAGTAAACACCTGTTACCAATTTTTTCGTGGTTGCAATCGTACAATAGGTTATAGTAGTATTAAACTATAACTAATGGGGCAAGCGGATCTTTTCATAATTGTAAAAAAATATTTTATTCTGCTCATTTGTTAACTTGCTCCCTGATTTTGTAGGATAGGAATAGAATTTTTGTTATGATGTGTGTACAAATTTTTCTCTAAGTTAAACCTGTTGAAATGCGTTTTCTTATTTGCATTGGTTTACTAATTCAATCGCTTTCCATTTTTGGTCAAAGCGAATATTATCATTTTTCCAAACTTAATACTCATAATGGTCTTTCGCATAGCCAGGTCAATGCCATATTAAAGGATTCCCAGGGCTTTTTATGGTTTGGCACTATGTCCGGGCTGGACCGATATGATGGGTACTCTTTTAAGATATACCGTAGGAATCCTAAC
Organism: Hanamia sp.; assembly: GCA_036509585.1. Lineage (GTDB taxonomy): Bacteria > Bacteroidota > Bacteroidia > Chitinophagales > Chitinophagaceae > Ginsengibacter. Next base: position 49,083 of record DATCFI010000136.1, read on the forward strand.
GATAGTTCTTCGCTGATCGATAATTATATCCTTTCTCTTTTCGAACTTCCCAATGAAAAAATGTTGGTGAGAACCAGCAGTGGGTACTGTATTTATAATTCTGATGCGGAAAAATTTGATACTGGTTATAATAAGTATTTGCATTCACTTGGTTTGCCTGTAGGTCAGATTAGAAATGTCGTAAAAGGAAGCGAAGGAAGATACTGGTTACTTTACGAAAATCTTGATCTATACCTGTATTCCTATAAGGATAAAAAAATAAAATTGTTCAGCCATAGCCCGGTTTTCGATCCTTTAGCAAAAATTACTTCTCTGCAGGAAACCAGGGATGGAAAACTGTGGCTGGTGTATCAAAATGGATTTTTGCAGGAATACGATATAAAATCCGATAAAATTATTGTCTCCTCTAATGCCATACAAAAGTTGAATAGAAGAAATATTTTGTATGATCTTTCAGTCGACAAAGACGGAGATACCTGGTTGTGGTCCTATAATGTTGGAGTCTTTGTTTTCCATCCCCAGGATAATTCAGTCAGGCGATTTAATGAAAATTCATTTCCATCAAGATTAAGTTCGAACCTGGTCAGCAAAGTCATCCAGGATAATAATGGTATTATATGGGTAGGGACAGACCACGGAGGGGTGACACTTATCAATAAAAAGAACAACTTCAAGACAAGCTATCTTTTAAACGATCCCGAAGATCCCAAAAGTCTCAGCCAAAATACCATCACTGCTATTTATAAAGATGATATTGGAATTATATGGCTGGGAACTTACAAACAGGGAATTAATTATTTAAATAGCAACATTGTTCAATTTCCCTATTATCATCACCAGGAGTCGAATCCAAATGGCCTTCCTTATGATGATGTAAATCAGTTTGTTGAAGATCATTCCGGAAATATCTGGATTGGCACTAATGGCGGAGGACTCATTTATTTTGATAGAAAAAAAAATACATTCAAACAATACCTGCACGATCCAAATAATATAAACAGCCTGAGCAGTAATGTGATCGTAAGCTTATGTATTGATAGTGAAAATATACTTTGGATTGGGACTTACACGGGAGGACTGAATAGCTTTGACGGAAAAAAATTTACACACTACAGGCATAATGATGCTGATTCCGGGAGTTTGGCAAATGATAATGTATGGAAAATTTTTGAAGACAGGAAGCGAAATTTATGGATAGGGACACTTGGCGCTGGATTAGATGTTCTGGATAAAAAAACCGGGAGGTTTCATAACTATCAAAATAAACAAGCGACGCCGGATATACTTCCTTCCAATTTTATTTCTGACATTCTCCAGGATAAGAAAGGGAATTTATGGGTCGGCACTGACAATGGTATTGTCGTTTTGAATGAGAATAATAACCAGCATGTTTTTTACCAGCATTCAAATGACATCAACAGTTTAAGCAACAATAACGTATTATGTATTTCAGAAGATAGTAAAGGAAGAATTTGGGTTGGAACCCGGGAAGGCATGGATTTGTTTAATGAGCAAACCAAAAATTTCCAAACATTTACGATGTCTGATGGTTTGCCCGATAATCTAATATTAAATATTCTTGAAGACGAAAATCAAAGCCTTTGGATATCCACCCCTAACGGGTTATGTAATGCTATTCCTCTACAAAAAGGAAAGGGTATTGGCCTTTCAGTGATTAATTATAATGAATTGAATAATCTGCAGAACCAGGAATTTAATAGTAAGGCCGCATATAAAACAAGGGCCGGAGAATTAATTTTTGGAGGTCCTTCCGGTTTTAACATTATTAATCCTTCCGCAATTAAAAAGCCTGTTTACCACACTAAAATTGTTTTTATAGATTTAGAGATATTAAATAAAAAAATCGAACCCGGCGAATTGGTTAATAACCGCGTCCTGCTTCAGCGATCATTATCACAGCTCCAGGGTATCCAACTGAAATACAAAGAAAATGTATTCTCTATTGAATTTGCTTCGCTTGATTATGCCAACAGCAGCCGTGATAAATATGCTTATATGCTGGAAGGATTTAGTCCGGACTGGTTGTATGCCGATGGCAACCAACGTAGAGTCACTTATACAAACCTGGATCCCGGCCATTATATCTTTAAGGTAAAGGTTTTGAAAAGTGACGGTTTATGGAGTGATGTGAAAGAACTAAAGATTACTGTTGATCCGCCATTTTGGCGAACACCTGTTGCCTATATTATTTATATATTGATAACTTTTGGGCTACTGTTCCTGGTGCGTCGAATAACATTAGACAGGATTCACATGCGCTATGAAGTGGCACATCAGCGCAGAGAGGCAGACAGAGCTCACGCGCTGGAACAGTTAAAGACGAAATTTTTTACCAATGTAAGTCATGAGTTCCGTACGCCGCTCAGCTTGATTATCGCTCCTTTGGATAAGATTATCACGCAGACCACTGACGAAGAACAAAAGCAACAGCTAAACCTGGTACAAAGGAATGCCAAACGGTTACTCAACCTCGTAAATCAACTTCTCGATTTCAGAAAAATGGAGGTACAGGAAATAAAATTGCATACTTCAATAGGCAACATTATTAGTTTCAGTGAGGACATTTGTCATTCTTTTACAGACATCGCAGAAAAGAAAAAGATTCAGTTTTCATACGCTTCCAACATCGATAGCCTGGAAATTTATTTTGATAAGGATAAGATTGAAAAGATCCTGTTTAACCTGCTGTCAAACGCTTTTAAATATACCGAGGATAATGGTATGGTGAGCGTCAATCTTATTTACAATCCGCCGATAAATATTGAAAGTGATGGAACGTTTGCTATCGAAGTAAAAGATACAGGCATTGGAATTCCTGCTGACATGCATGAAAAGGTTTTTGAACGGTTCTTTCAAACAGATGTTCCCGAAAGTATGGTAAACCAGGGCACGGGAATCGGTCTCGCCATCACTAAAACTTTTGTCAAATTGCACAATGGTATTATAACTGTAAAAAGCGAACCGGGGAAAGGGACATGTTTTACGGTTTTACTTCCGGCAAAAAAGATATATGATTCTTCATTGGAAACCACAACCAACCCCGAACCGGAAGAAAGTGCTGAACAAATACTATCTGGTGAAAGTCAAAAGAGCGGTAAGAAGAAAACAATACTTGTGGTGGAAGACAGTGAAGACCTTCGCTTTTATTTGAAAGATAACCTGAAAGGAAAGTATAAGGTTTTAGAAGCATCGAATGGAAAAGATGGCTGGGAAAAAATAAAAATGTTGAATCCGGATCTTGTGGTGAGCGACATTATGATGCCCTTAATGGACGGAGTTGAATTAGCGAGAAAAATTAAAACCGAAACGCTCACTGCACATATCCCGGTAATCTTACTTACAGCCATGGGAAGTGAGGAAAAACAATTGGCTGGTTTTAAAGCAGGCGTAAATGACTACATTACCAAACCTTTTACTTTTGAAATCCTGGCTTCACGCATTAGAAATTTGCTGGCACAACAAGAATTATTACAAAAGAGGTTTCAAAAGCAAATTGAAGTCAATCCGGGAGAGGTAACGATTACACCTGTTGATGAGAAGTTCCTGCAACAAGCTTTGGAAATTGTTGAAAAAAACATGGATATCCCGGAGTTTTCGGTTGAAGATTTCAGCCGTGAAATGTATATGAACCGTGTCACCTTATATAGAAAAATTATTTCACTTACCGGCAAATCACCCATTGAGTTTATTCGTTCCATTCGTTTGAAAAGAGCAGCTCAGTTATTAGAAAAAAGCGGACAATCCATCGCCGAAATTGCCTATGAGGTGGGATTCAATAATCCAAAGAGTTTCACCAAATTCTTTAAAGAAGAGTTTAAGATCTTGCCTTCTCAATATGCTTCAAATAAAAACGAAAAAGAGGCTTAAAAGTTTGTTTACTGGAAGATAGCTCGTAAAAACTACACTTTTGCAACATTTTATACCATAGTTTGCAACATTCCAGCCCCTTGTTTTAATCAACATAGCAATAGTTTTACAGCAACGAATCATACGAAAGATTGCTGTATATGAAAATACGACTGCTATTGTTTAATATTCTTTGCTTTGCTGTTTTTAATGTTGTAAAAGCAGACCCTCCCGCCTACATTCAGACTAAAGACGGAGTGATTGTTTTTACCGATCCGGTTTTTACGGGTACTTCTAATGCCGTTAAACTCGAAGTTATATCAGATAATATTATAAGAGTAATTGCAGCTCCGGGAAAAGAAATTTTTGCTGCTCAAAGCCTGGTGATCATTTATAACAAAAGACCTGGTCTTTCCTGGAAAACGATTCCTTATAAAGATAGCCTGGTGCTCAAAACAAAAAGAGTAATTGCTATTGTCAATATTAAAACAGGCGCCGTTAATTTCCGGGACGTTAACGGTAAAAAAATAATTACTGAAAAACCAATTGGAGGGCGGATTTTTCAATCCGCTGTTTTTGATGGCAGGCACTATTATAATATTACCCAGACTTTTCAAACTACTGCTGATGACGCATGGTATGGACTGGGCCAGCACGAGGATGGCATTATGAACTATAAAGGCCAACAAGTTTCATTCTTTCAGAACAATACCGAGGTAGCCATTCCATTTCTTGTATCAGCTAAAAACTATGGAATACTCTGGGACAATTATTCTCTTACAAAAGCGGGAGATGTGC
>DATCFI010000137.1:0-5761 GCA_036509585.1 Hanamia sp.
AACCAGGCTGGAGAAGACAATCGTAATGTGGCTCGTATGGCGGCTTTACTGGCAGGTTTGCCTGTCTCAGTTGCCAGCAATACCGTAAATCGTTTGTGTGCCAGTGGGCTGCAGGCCGTTATGGACGCTTCGCGGGCGGTAATGTGCGGCGATGGAAATATTTTCCTTGCCGGAGGAGTAGAAAGCATGACCCGCGCGCCTTTTGTAATGGGCAAATCGGAAGGAGCTTATAGCAGAAAGACAGAAATTTATGATTCCACAATTGGTTGGCGGTTTCCAAATAAAAAATTGACTGAACAATACTATCCTTATTCCATGGGTGAAACCGCAGAGAATGTGGCGAAGCAATGGAAAATTTCGCGCCATGCACAGGATGAATTTGCGTATGAAAGCCAGCAGAAATATATGGCTGCATTAGCTGCGGGAAAATGGAAAAGCGAAATCGTGCCGGTTGAGATTACCCCAAATAAAACCGACCGGGTTATTTTTGATACCGATGAACATCCACGTAAAACCTCCCTGGAAAAATTGTCGCAACTAAAACCGGCATTTGTAAAAGATGGCAGCGTTACGGCAGGCAACTCTTCAGGAATCAATGACGGTGCGGCAATGCTGATGCTCGCTAATGAAAGCACAGTCAAAAAATATGATCTGAAGCCATTAGCAAGGGTGGTAAGCATGGCAGTAGCCGGTGTAGATCCGGCTATTATGGGTATAGGGCCAGTTGCAGCTACAGAAAAGGCACTAAAGCGTGCAGGCCTTTCCGTTAGCGATCTGGATTTGATTGAACTGAATGAGGCGTTTGCTTCACAATCTATTGCCTGCATTCATGACCTGGGACTTGATCTGCAAAGGGTAAATGTAAACGGGGGATCTATTGCAATTGGCCATCCATTGGGTTGCAGTGGCGCGCGAATTGCTACAACATTATTACATGAAATGCAAAGAAGAGGTTCCCGTTATGGGCTCGCTACCATGTGTGTTGGAGTAGGCCAGGGGGCAGCGATGATATTCGAAAATCATCTAAGGAAGCATTAGATAACCGGTTAACTCGTTGATTGGGATGATAACTAATGCTGGAATGCTGAAGGCAGAAAGCCCACGACTTACCAATAAACATCAAAAGCTAATGAATCATTTTCGGCTTTTACTTTTTTGCCTTATTCCAGTATTGCTTTTACCATAACAGCGGTAACCACAGCGGCCGCAAGAAAATAAATCGTTGGAGAAATTTTCTTCTTTTTTTTATTTTTATCGTTTTTACTCATCTTCAAAGGGTTGAAAAATCACACTGCAATTTAATAAAACAATGAAATTAAAAAAAGTGATATTATTAAAATTTGATTAATAATTCAGAATAACGAAGGCCAGATTGCTGATATTGGCTACGTGTCCATAAAATAAGTTTATTTCAACAAATGATCAATAATTTCGCGATTCGTTATATTTTTAAAAATGTCTTTGTATAATAAAATAAATCCTTTTTCCCAGATCAATAACGACACAGGTTTTGCAAGCAACAGCAGTGATACCGGCGGTCGTTTTCTCAACAAGGATGGCAGTTACAACTTAGTAAAAGTAGGAATGCCTTTCCGGAAAAGATTTAGCATGTTTCATGATATGCTTACTCTTTCTACATGGAAATTTATTACGATCATCTTTCTTTTTTACATCATTATCAATATCATTTTTACTTTTATTTATTTCGGATTAGGCGCTTCTCAATTTGATGGATTAATCCCCGGAAATGATTGGAAAATCTTTCGGCAATTACTTTATTTCAGTACTCAAACAATTACTACAGTTGGTTATGGACATGTAAGTCCTGTCGGAGACGGAGTAAACGTTGTGGCGGCAATTGAAGCGCTCACAGGGTTTCTTTCTCTTGCAATCGCTACGGGTCTTATCTATGGCCGTTTTTCGAAACCAAAAAGCTATCTGTTATTCAGTGATGATGCGCTTATAAGTCCTTATAAAGATGGAACGGCGCTAATGTTTCGTTTCACCGGATATAAAGACATGCATTCACTCACCGATCTTGAAGTGAGAGTTAATACGGGTTTGCTTTTAATTGAAAACGGGAAGGCGGATTATAAATACTTTACGTTGGACCTGGAAAGAACAAGAGTGGAAAGCATGTCTCTGAGCTGGACTGTAGTGCATCCTATTGATGAGAAAAGCCCGTTTTATGGCTTCACAGAAGAGGATATGAAAAACGCCGATGCAGAAATATACGTATCGCTTCGGGGCTTTGATGATGTGTTTTCAAACTATGTGCAACAGCGAACTTCATATACTTATAATGAAATATTATTTAACAGGAAATTTATTCCTATGTTCCGTGAGAGTGATGATGGCAAAACGACTATTCTGGAACTTCATAAATTAAATGTGCATAAAGAAGTTTAAGGAAACCGGGTTATTTCTTTGCCTGCTGTTCAACTGACCAGGATAAGAACGCTATTGTTCACAATTGCAACTATTTAGCCTTTGAATATTGTTCTCATTTTTATTTTGCACTCCGGAATTTAAAATTGAAAGCATCTTTTGTTTTTTTACTACTTTTATTGAGGAAGTGCCAATTCTCTTTACCTAAACTCTGAACATTGAAAATCTTATTGTTTTCCTTTGCCGTACTTTTTTGTATTAATTCTTATTCGCAAGACATTGCATTGGTTGTAAATAAAAAATTCAAACAAGGTATTTCGGCAAAATCATACAAAGCATTTACAACTGTCGATCAAAATTCAGGAGATCTGCATTTAACCCTCGTGGATAACAAATCAGTTGAGCGATATATCATCGACAGCAATTGGAAAATTATTAACCAGTTTTCTTCTACAAGGGGCGCATATTCTGTGCTCCCCGATGATCGATTTGATAACATGTGTATTGTAGGTACGAGGCAGAAAGAATTTGGTATTTATAGTTTATATGATAAAAAATTTGAAATAAATGAAATTGATTTTATAAATAAAACCGAGACGTTTGTTTCTGAGCTGGAAGTGAGTAAAAAAGAATCTATCATTTCGGGATTTACTACGTCCAATATTTTTTGTTTAATTACTGCTTCCAAAAAAAATAGTGAACTGAATATTATCAGCAATGCTAAAAATGGTGGGTTAATATTTGATACCATCACCGTTACACTGAATATCGTTAGTAAAAGGCTGTCAGCGGCGACATTGATGGATGATGCTCCAATTATAGGGCCTGGCGAACAAAGCATAGAGAAACTTGCGGTTGCTGATAAAATATATTATTCAGGGAGCACTGTTTATATTTCAAATGAGCACCACGATGCAACATACATTACAGAAGTAAATTTAAAAACGGGCGATGTAAAAAAGAAAATTTTTAAACAGCAGCTAGAGGGAGATATGCCGGAACCAATTAAAGGAAGGTTCAATTCCTTTTTGTACCATAATATTCTTGTCAATGGCAATTTGTACAATTCAGAACTTTCGATTTCATTTTATGATTATAACAGCGGGGATTTAATCAAAACTTATACGGCATCAGAAAATGACACAATGGATTTTAAAAACAGCGCGATAGTTTTAAAAAAGAAGGGTCCTGCTATTTTTGAAGGCAATAGAGAAGTGCAACTGACAAATACAAAGCAGTTTATTAAAAAAGCATTAAAGGGAGACCTGGTATTTGCATTAGCAGACAAAGGAAAAGATCAGATTGAATTACTCGTAGAAAGTTATTACGAACCTAAGAGCAGCGGTGGGGGAGGCTTTTCACCCGGAATGCCCGGCGGCAGTTTTTCAACACCGGGAGGTGTCGTTAGCTTGCCATCGACACCTGGTCATTTTACCGGTTCTGGTTTCGGCAATTCTTGGGGCAAGAATGATGCACATTTTAAATGCATATTCCAGCCAGGTACTTTTGAGCACATTCAAAATGGTAATGAAGTAAAAAGTATTGCTGAATTGATCGGCGACGAATTAGATGATGACAATAAATCTGTAATAACTGTTTTTGGAAAAGATAATTTTTTATACCTGGGATTCTATGAAAAGAAAGATGAAGTTTATATCATTAAAAGAATGGGAAGCATACTTGAAGATTGATTTCATAGGGAAGTAAGCTGGAGACCTTCGCCAGCGCGAGTTAAAATAGAAAATCACTTAATTTATTCGTTTACTGTAAAACTATTTTATTGGTCTTAGCTGAGTCTCTCGTAGAGGACTCGGCGATAAATTAAATGGCAATTCACTTACGCCAAGTCCCTTTCAGGAGACTCGGCTTAGACTAGTGAACCAATAAATCTCATGAAATCCTATTTTTCGTCAGGTGTCATGGACAAAAAATAATGGGGAAATAATTATAAATTGCTTTTTATTAGTTCTTCCAATTTGGTCGTAGCCGATTCGTCAAATCCGCTTTCAGCATATATTACATTACCTTTTTTATCAATTAAATACAAAGTTGGATAACTTGAAACGCGATAGTCTTGATTGACATTATTTTTATCCAACAGAACTGGGTAAGTAATTCCGGCTTTTGCGACAAAAAGTTTAAGCGTGCTGTTTTCTTCATCAAACGGATCAATGCCTATTACATTTAATCCTTTCCTTTTATACTTTTCATGAAGGGATTGTAATATTGGAATTGCTTTTCTACAAGGTGTGCAATCTTTGTAGAAAAAGTCTATTAGGACAAAGTGGCCTTTAAAATCTGATAAAGAAATATTTTTAGAGTCCAGAGTTTTTAAAGTCCAGCCAGGAGCACTCGTGTCCTTAAGTAATTCCGCTATTTTTGGTGCTACGTAATCCTGCATGTTGTAATAAGCAGGAACAGCGGATAATTGCAATGGTATTAAATTTTGGGAATTATCTAATTCATACTTTTTTAATGTACAAGATGAAAAGCCTCTTGAGGTGTCACCGTATTCAATACTTTTTGTAGATTCAGCATATTTTACGGGAATCATGTCTTTGGTGTTGATCCAATAATCATATTTATCCTCTATCGTGTAGGATTTTTGGGTGCTGTCATACTTAGGATATTCGGTCATCTGAACGTGGTAGCAATTATAATTATTGAGTGATTCTTTTGCAATTAATTTGAATAAATGCCGTGGGTCAGAATAATCACTCGCTTTTGGAAGTGGCTTACAATCTGCATCTATGAATGGTCCATAAAAGGTACTAATGTCATATCTGCGGGCTTCCATTAAATCTGTAATCCACCTGACCTTAGACATTATTTTAGCCATACTATCATTTTTTGAATAGGTAACTAATTCGTTGCCTGTATAAAGCCGGTTATCAATATAAAATAATCCTTTATTAAATCTTTCCGAATTAAAAGCGATTGGGTAGAGAGAATCATTCTTTAATTTATTGAAATAAAATTTGTATCCGATATCCCACGTCGTGTCTTTCATGGCCATAAATTTCATTTTCATTTCCATATCATAAAATCCGTTTTTAATAGTCAGGCATTTCGAGTAAGATTTTTTTAAAATTTCTTTTGGGTCTTGCGCCTGAGATTTTAAAGACATTAGAATGAGTAGAACGAGGAGGATACGATTGATCATTTCAATTTTTTTGAATAAATTAATAGAATTAGGCGTTTTGGTCGTGATGATATGAATTACCAATCCAAGCCAACCAAAATTGTATTGGTTGAAAGGTACTAAAGGCAGCTTTTCGTTTCTGACTTCTATCAAATTGTGACATGACATGTACTTTTATTGAGAAATTAATAAGGTTTGAATAATTGAAAACATTGAAGATTGTTAGAGATC
>DATCFI010000138.1:0-3413 GCA_036509585.1 Hanamia sp.
TGTTCAGGCATGCAATGATGATGAATAACCGCTTCATAAAGCGTAATGTTAGTGATAATTAATTTTGTTACCAGCGATTAGGAATAGTAAGCAGGGAGTATTTTCTGATAGGATTATTGATTATTAAATATACAAAATAATTAATATAGCAAAAGAATTTTTTACAAATACTTACATTTTTCTTCGGGAAATATTATCGTGTAAGGATAACGGTAACATTGACAAATTGAGCCCATTTTTCTTTCCTTAAAAAAACTTGCCACTTTTATCTTGAAAGATGGTTGTTGCTTTTTCTGTTGAAAAAAAGTGTTTCACAAAAAGTTCAAGGAAAACACCATCGTTCTGCGGGTTTCTCCTTGCCTGCGCGCGGTCAAAATCCTATTGATAATGTTTGTATTTGTTTATTGCTATTTTCTTTATTTAGTAAAACGATATTCGGTTTCTCTGAGACTTTATAATGAGGTTAAAAGGCGTTTTGATTTCTTTTCAGTTAAAATGAAAATCTAATTTTGGTTTACTATGCTTTTGCCTTTGAAAGAAAAATGTTCCAAAAAAAGTTTATGGGAAATAAGGTTGCTCAGAGGGCTTTTCCTTGACTGCGCTCTGGAAAAGTTGGTCTATATTATCTGTAGTTATTTATAGACATTATTAAGTAGCTGGTAAACTAACATTTATATATAACCCCTGGCTTGTCTCCTGATAATCATTAGATTGCAAAAAGTAATTCTTCCTCTGTGATATTGAGTTGTCTTATTTTTCTCTGAATATTTTTCACTTCTTTCTTCCTGATTTTATCCAGATATTCTTTTGGCATTATCGGATTGTATGGCTCTTTTTTTACCAGCATATTCCATATTATTTTAGAGAGCTTGTTTGCGGTGGCTATAATGGCCTTTTTTCTATCGCCCCTTCTTTGTATCCGCTTAAAAAAATGAACTAAATACCCTCCTGTTTTCATATTGCCTATGGCGTTGGCTGATTGCATAAATGCTTTGGCCAAACGACTTTTCCCCTTTCGGGTTCGGTTTTTCATTACCTTACCTCCAGTCTTTTTAATATCAGGAGCCACGCTCAGCCACGATGAAAAATGTTTAGCGGTGGGAAAGGCTTCCAGATTTAATCCGGTTTCTGAGATGATGCATAACACAAGTCCCAAGCCAACTCCTTCAATACTGCTGATATCAACACCTCCAGTTAAATCAACAGCCAATTGCTGTACATTTATTTTAGCTTCATTTTTACGGACTTTCTTTTTTTTTATTTTTACCAATGCCTTAGAAAGATTTTCTTCCTTCTGTCTACGTGCTATTTCTTCGGTCAATAGTTTTTCTATCGTTTCATCACATTCATCTATCTTTTTGTGATAGTGCTGGTATATTTCATAACATTGCTTTAGCTCAAAAATATATTCTTCCCGCCAATCACCGGTAAGAGCGGCTATGATCTCTGTTTTAGGCGCTTTTACAGTAGGCTGTGCCAGAGAGGCCAGTACTGCTGCGTTACGTTCACCTTTTAGCACTGCTTCAATAATATCTTTCCCTGAACGTCCCATTACGTCTCTTAAAACGGCATCTAACCTGATATTGATCATGCGTAAGGATTTTTGCATCTTGTTGATATAACTGGCTGCATTATTTACCAGCGTTTGACGATGACGATAATATTGACGTACTTTTTCGGTAAACAAATCAGGAATAAAACTACCTTCAAGCATGCCCATTAAATGCAGCTTTTGGATCCACTGACAATCCTGCACATCGGTTTTGCGCCCCTTTACATTTTTGGTGAATTTACCATTTACCAATATCGGATTAAGATCGTATTGCTGCAGCAGTACAAACAGTTGTTGCCAATAACTGCCAGTGCTTTCTAAAGCGACCGTGGTGCGGCCAGCCGCTACTAAATGTTTGCACAGTTCATGAAGATCCTCCGTGTAGACGCCAAACTCTCTTACGTCTTCTTTGCTTTGGCCAATGGCTACAAAGTGGGAACGGCTGCCTACATCAATTCCCGCCGCGGCTGAATTGATGATGGGCATCTTTTCAAACGGATCTGTTTCTGCTTTCCTAATTTTGTTCATAATCTTTTTTTTATAAACAGCTGCCAACAGGTTGCAACAGAAGTATTGAAAATTTTATATACGGGATGTTTTTCCCGCCTTCTAAGGCGGAATAACTCACCATTGTTTGTTTCTGAACATGGACGAGTTAAATCGTTCCATAAAATAGCAACCCCACCTGATTTTGAAGCGAGCTCTTATAGCATCACTGTGTCGTGCGGTTGGGATGGTGCTGTTTGGTTAATTAATAAGCGAATATATTAGTTTTGGTGCATTGCTTAAAGGTTATACTGCTTTTGTTGCGCGCAGAGCAGTGAATTTTGAAATACACTTGCTTAAAAGATGGGTATCTCTAATTATAATTTTTATTAAATTCGTAAAAATGAAAACAAATACAAGTTCATATTACTTATCTCTACCAAAAATTTTGGACACATTTTTGCGCATAATGTCCAGATATTATTGAATTTCTTTATTCACTTAAAAAATTATTTACAGTTATGTTTGATCAAATTCTAAACCTGGTAAAAGAACATTTGGAGTCTAATCCCGAAGTGGCCAATGCGATTCCTGAAGATCAGAAGCAGGCAGTTCATGAGGAAATTGCCAATCATCTTACTCAAAACCTGGCGACCCAGGCCCCACAGGAAGGTGGCATCGGCGGTTTATTATCCAAGCTTCAAAATGGTATGACGTCCGGTAGCCCGCTGGCAAGTGGTATTGAAGGCGGACTCGTTGGAACCTTAACCAATAAATTTGGTTTGTCTCCTGCTATCGGCGGTGCCATTGCAGGCATTCTTCCCGGCATTCTTCAGAAATTTGCCAACAAGGCAAAAGATCCGAATGACCCAAGCGTAACGGAAGATAGCATCGGAAGTACCTTGTCCAAATTAGGCGGTGGCCTGGGCAACCTGTTTAAATAATCCCGCGTAACTGCTGATACTTTTGGTAGCGACACACATGATGGAAACTTATCGAAGCTGCTGTTACTGTTTTCTCTACTTCTCATGCAGTGATACATTTTTTTTATTATTGATGGCCACTAAAAAAAGTGAGCCATCATTTTTTTTGTACCAGTTTCCGAATTTTTGATCAGAAATAATTCTCTTTTTATTCTCAGCCCATTCGATAGCATTAATAAAAGACATTCAACAGTAAAAGGTCATCTTTAGATTTAATTTTCTGTCTTCTTAACTATTTTCATGGTTACCATATCATCCGAAAATTTTTACTGAAGGTGAGCTATCATTCCTTAATGCTGTGAAACCGCAGGTTGAGAAAATGCTGTAATAAAACTGATTTGCCGATGTAAAATGCAATTTTTTTAGCACAAACCGGCATGATGTTGGGGTAG
>DATCFI010000139.1:0-2630 GCA_036509585.1 Hanamia sp.
AAAAAAAGTTCCCTTTTAATTTTCCAAAAAGATATTCCAATAAGATAATATTTATTTAAGGGAAGACAATGTTTTTCGGTTTCTAATAACCGAAACTAATCGCTGTATCAATTATTCAAATAATAGTTGAACTTTTGAGCAAACACTATTATTAAATTCCATCAAACACATCTCTCATTTTTGATTTTTTTTTTGAAAAACTGCAAATAATAGGACAGAATATTATACTATTCTATTTTTTACATAAAACCGATGAATCCTTTTTATGCAAGTTGTCAAATAGTGTACTTTTGCGCAGATTTTAAAAAATTTATATCATGCAAACTTCTTCTCTTCTTAACAGATTTAGTGAACCAGAAACGCTCAAAATGGCCAAACTCGGCCGCGAATTAAGAGCACAGGGAATTAATGTAATTGACCTTAGCCTTGGCGAACCCGATTTCAATACTCCAGAACATATTAAGGATGGGGCTAAAAAAGCCATCGACGATAACTGGAGTCATTATACTCCTGTTTCCGGTTATGCTGATCTGAAAGAAACCATTTGTAAGAAATTGCTGCGTGATAATGGCCTTGAATATACGCCTCAGCAAATCGTAGTGAGCACAGGAGCCAAACAATGTATTGCCAATACCATGTTCAGCATTTTGAATGACGATGATGAAATTATCATTCCAACTCCATACTGGGTTTCTTATTCAGAGATTGCGAGGATGGCCCGGGCAAAAGTTGTTTTTGTTCACACCACTCCTGAAAGCGGTTTTAAATTAACTCCGGAACAATTGGAGAATGCCATCACAGACAAAACAAGGTTATTTATTTTCTCATCACCGTGTAATCCTACAGGCGCAGTTTATTCAAAAAGCGAACTGGAAGGATTGGCGAAAGTATTTGAAAAACATCCTGAGGTGGCGATCATAAGTGATGAAATTTATGAGTATATCAATTATTCTCATACAGAGGGAAAATATGAAAGTATTGCCCAGTTTTCTTACATCAAAGACCGCGTGATCATCATTAATGGATTGAGCAAAGGATTTGCCATGACCGGATGGAGATTGGGTTACACCGCTTCTGCCCCTGAAATTGCTAAAGCCAATGAAAAAATACAAGGGCAGTTCACCAGCGGAACCAATTCTATTACCCAGCGCGCAGCCATTACCGCACTTTCTTCTCCACTCACTCCTACTTACGAAATGGTAAAAGAATTCAGGCGTCGTAAAGAACGCGTAGCCGAACTATTAAAAGAATTACCTGAAGTAAAATGTACAGTTCCTGATGGCGCATTTTATATTTTTCCTGATATGAGATATTATTTTGGAAAAAGTTTCAAAGGCGAGGTAATCAACAATTCGAGTGAGCTTTGTATGTATCTTTTAAACAGTGCGCATATTTCTACCGTTTCGGGTGATGCATTCGGCCAACCTGGATACATCCGGATTTCCTTCGCCAATAATATGGAAAATATCGAAGAGGGATTCAAAAGAATTAAAGCCGGTTTAGCGCAGCTTTCCTGATCGTGTTGTATATTTAATAAAAAGTTAGCATCGCGCAATGATTATAGTGAATGGAATAATATAACACCTAAACATTGCCATCATAGAATTCGCCTGGCTTTTAAAATACAATAAAATATTTCCACATGAAAAGGGTCTTAGCCATTATTTTTTTAATCATTATTTTACTTGCTGTATGGTTTTTGTTTTTCAAAACAGAAAAAACGGTTGTGAACAATACTCCCACAAAAGAAACCCCTTCTGTAAAAAAACATTCGCCTGACTTTGATGCAAAAATGGGTAATATGATCAACGCATATATGGCGATGAAAAATGCTTTTGTGGATGGAGATACCACCGAAATAAAATCGAAAACGACCGGGTTTATTTCTTCTGCTGACCGTTTGAATCTCGAAGAACTTCACCAGACTGATACTTCTGTTTTTATGGCCGCCCAGCAAAATTTAAGTGACATTAAAGCCAATGCTGAACCTATATTGCAGGAAAAAGATATTGAAGAAATGAGACATGATTTCAGCATGGTTTCAGAAAATTTATACCCGCTTCTGAAAACAGTTGCCTATGAAGGAGAGAAACTTTACTGGCAAAATTGTCCAATGGCTTTTGGTGATGACAAACCTGCTAACTGGCTAAGCAATACAGCCGCGATCATAAATCCCTATCTTGGTAAAAACCACCCTGTTTACAAATCTTCAATGCTCAATTGTGGAGAAAATATGGATTCGATCTATTTGAAATAAGTGAGTAAAACTACATTTAAAGTCACCGGGCCGATCTACTTGTTTTAGATATAACCCGTGGCGATTTGTTCTTCCTCGCTTAAAAAAACAAATCACTATTATTTCTTCGTTTACTCTTAACTACGCTTTGTTTATAGTACTCTTCTATTTTTTTTGACGAATTGTACCTTCCTTCTTTAAGAAAAAAAACTGATTCCTTAAAATGCACAATACAGTAAACGGACAAAAAACCCTGATTTTCATTCTATAACGGTTACGTATAACCGATTTTTAATTTCCTGCTTCATTTGTCTTGTATATTTTTCATTTTTCGTGGCAGACATTTATGGAAAGAAAATTGTAGAATAAAATCGAATTTCATTTTAATTCAAAA
>DATCFI010000140.1:0-5634 GCA_036509585.1 Hanamia sp.
CGTATCTGAATGAATTCTTTTATCGCTTTAACAGACGGGGATTTGATAAAACTATATTTCACAACCTTCTAGAAAGAATGGTTAAGAGTGACCCCATTTATCAAAAGGTATTCACGACTTAAACGATTTATTCTATTTAAATAAACTTCTTACATCATTAATGTACTGCTATCTTTTGATATTTGGGCATACAGCATTTGGGTATTAAAAAGGACTACTAATAATAGACCAAAGAATTTTTTATTTTTCAAGTTCCTTTCTTTTTATTTTTGAATTGAAAGTATCGCTGAAACTAAAAGCAGGTGGCTTTGGCTTAGCTTTATTATGCCCGGTAGTTATGGAAAATATTTGTAGATATCTTTTCTGTCCAAAACCCGTACTAACTCTACTGTTTGGTTTTCAAAAAAGAAGCCAATACGATATCTGTTCAGCCTGATTCTGTAAGCATTTTTAGAGCCTGTCATTTTTTTGCACGATGGAATTTCAGAAAGCTTTCCGGATTTAATTGTCGTTTCAATTATTTCTGATAGTTGGGTTTGAACTGCTAATGGAAGCTTTGCAGAATCCTTCTCAAAAGATTTGCGGATTTCTATATTCACTTAGCACCTTTTAAGCGTTTTAAGAAATTTTCTTTTTCGGATTTATTGAGTAATCGGGTTTTTCGTCCAGTCTGCATAGCTTTATATAAAGCCTCATTTTCCTCTGCTTCTGAATGGAAACCAATTTTAAGGCTTGTTAAAAAGGCTTTTACAATTTTCTCTTGCTGTCTATTTTTGGGATTTACTATTAAAGTCATAAAAATAAATTTATGTAGTTTTAAATTAAAGATTTTTCCACACTTCATCTTGATCAAAAAAGAGCATTTAACCTCTATCGGCTATTTTACTTTTGAATTCAAAACAACACAAATATTCAATCACCTGGATTAAATATTTATTCCTAAGTTGTTCCAGAAAGTGTTGAATTTTCCTTTGTTTTCAAGTAGCATCGCTCTAAATTAATTAAAATTATTGTAACACGTTTCTTCTAACCATTTTTCTAAATCTCAAACTCAAAAATATCGCGGATAATGTGAGGCCTATGATGAATCCTGTCCAGATACCGGCTGCTCCCATTTTGAAATGAAAAGCGAGAAGACAGCCAACCGGAATACCGATGGCCCAATATGCAATTGCAATAAAAAGCGTGGGTATTTTCACGTCTTTTATTCCCCGCAATAAACCGGCGCTTATAGATTGCGTGCTATCTGAGATTTGAAACAATGCAGCAAATAAAAGTAAATAAGCAGCCATGGAAACCACTTCCTTATCATCATTAAAAACGTAAGGCAACTGATGCCTAAAACAAATAAAAAGCAAGGCACAGAATGTTCCATAAAACAGCGCCATGATGATCGTGCTGTTTCCAATGCTGCGAATGGCATTTTCGTCGTTGCGCCCAAAAGCGTTACTGGTGCGGATAGAACCTGCTTGTGACAAACCCATTGAAACCATAAAAGTGAGTGAAGCTATGCTCAGCGCTATTTGGTGAGCAGCTTGTTCTACAGCGCCAATCGTACCAATTAAAATTCCGGAAACAGCGAATGCGCCTGCTTCCATGGTAATTTGAAAACTGCTTGGGATACCAATGTGAAGTAATTCTTTCATCGTTTCCCATTTTAATTTCCAAACTTTGCTTCTTACCGCCACATATTTTCTGAATGTTTTGTGATATAAAACAATCAATCCTAAAACGATGAAAATTAATGTCCTTGTGATCAATGTGCCCCAGCCAGCTCCCATTAATTCCATTCGTGGGAATCCCCAGTTTCCATAAATTAAAAGATAGTTTAAGAAAGCGTTCAAAGGAATTGCCGACAAAGAAAGTATCATTGCGGTTTTCGTGTATTCGAGTCCGTCAGTAAATTGTTTTAAAGCAAGAAAGAGCAACATCGGGATTACCGACCATCCCATGATTTGCAAATAAGGTAGTGCGAGCGTCGCCACTTCTGCGTCCTGGCCAAGGTGGAATAAAATATTTTTATTTAATTCTATGGCCAACGAAATGATTATAGAAGAAATAGCGCAAAGCCAAAAGCCATTGTATAAATAATGACTTACTAATTTTCCATCCTTGCGGCCATGTGCCATCGAAACCATTTGCGAAACAGAAATGGTAATGCCGATACCGAAAACATAAGGAATATTGATCACACTCATTACCAACGCTGCCGCAGCCAATTGTTTGTAATTGACTGCGCCCACCATCGCCGTATCTAAAATGCCCAAAATCATCTGCGCCACTTCGCCCAGGATTATAGGGAAGGCAAGCTTCAACGTTTTCTTTGCCTCGGTGAGTAACATTTAATAAAGATGGATTTATTTTTTGAAAAGGCAGTGAAGTTAAAAAGATTGTACGATGAAATTTTGGGATAGTAGAATAGAAATATGGGATAAAAGCCTGCCTGCCGCTTAGGAAGTTCTTTTTACTGATTAGTGGGAAATGTTCCCGTCTGTTATTTCGTTGCTTCCAGTTGCTGGTTATAATTGCAGTAGACGAACTTTTATTGAAGAATTTTATTCGTCATTTTTTTTCAAAAAGGTGAAGGGCTTATACATGACCACCCTCCATCAATAATTAAGGTCTGTCCTGTTATATGTTTTGCGCCGTCTGAAACAAGGAACAGCGAAGCATTTGCGATATCAGCTACAGTTGCCGGGCGCCCCATTGGTGTAAGCCGGGACCATATTTTTTCGTAACTGGGATCGTTCAAAGTTCTTTCTGTCATGGTCGCTCCCGGAGCTATTGTATTTACATTTATTTTATGTTTCGAAACTTCAATCACAAGGTTTTTTGCAAGCATTTCCAGCGCCGCTTTGGTCATTCCATATACCGCGAGGTCTTTGTGTGCCTGGTGTCCTGTAACAGAGGATGTAAACAACAAGCAACCTCCTTTAGCTTGTTTTTTCATTTGATTGACTGCGGCCTGCGCCAGGAAAAAAGTACCGGCGAGATTCACCTGCAAAACTTTCGAAAAAGATTCAGGGGAATAGGTAAAAAAATCTCCGAACAGTGTAATGCCCGCGTTGGCAATTACAATGTCAATTTTCTCAAACCTGGCTACTGTTTCATTTACCATGTTTCGAATAAAATTTACATCTCCCGCATCTCCCGGAAAAGGAACACATTTATTGACTATCCCTTCGTTGATATTTGCTGCTGCTTCATTTGCCAGTTTTTCATCTATATCATTTAAAACAACTTGTATTCCATCCAAAGCAAGCCTGCGACAAATTTCAAAACCAATACCCTGGCCGGCACCGGTTACTATCGCCACTTTTTCCCGAAAATCCATACTTTGTTTTTTTAATGTGAATTTTTTAATACAATACTTGCTGAACTTCCCCTCAAAAAGCCCAAATGAGTTCCGGGGTAAACATGTTGCCCATGACTAATTTAATGCCACATGTCCTCGTTTTGTCGCCTTCATTCAAATGACTCAGTGTTTCGTAATTTTTTTTGAGGCTTTCATTCATGTCGATTCTATTTTACTATAAAAATATCTGATTCCGGTTAAAAATGATTTTTTATTGTTTGTTGGTCATTGAAAGGTTGTTTTTTACATGTTGTCGTAAGTGGTTGGTGATTCTGGAAACTGCAATCATTTTTTGTTCTGATTGATTTATATTCAATATTTTTAGCGAACACTTGTAAAGTACTATTGAAGGCCAAAAGGTGCAGCAGCTAAAAAGCGGCTATTCAAATAATTCCTATTTTTATAAAAACTGAAAGCGTTGATATGTCTCTATAACAAAAACTAATTTTATAATATTGATTACATATGAAAGCACTTATCATCGTAGATATTCAAAATGATTTTCTTCCCGGGGGCGCATTGGCCGTTGAAAATGGAGATGTCGTAATTCCGGTAATCAATAAATTACAATCTCAATTTGATTTGGTGATAGCTACTCAGGACTGGCATCCGGCAGACCACGAAAGTTTTGCGTCTATGCATCGTGGTAAAAAAGTATTTGCTGAAATTGAGCTTGACGGTTTACCTCAGGTATTGTGGCCCGATCACTGTGTGCAGGAAACGTATGGAGCTGAATTTTCTCCACAATTAAACACTAAAAAAATAGAAGCTATTTTTCGTAAAGGAATGGACAAAAATATCGATAGCTACAGTGGATTCTTTGATAATGGGAAAAAGAAAGCTACCGGTATGGGCGCTTATTTAAAGGGAAGAGGAATCACTTCAATTTATGTGTGCGGCTTAGCTGCCGACTATTGCGTAAACTTTACTGCGCTTGATGGTCTGGGACTTGGGTTTGAATCAGCGATCATTTCTGATGCAACACTTCCGATAGATAAAGAAAACTTTAAAATAGTAGTAGAAGATTTTAAATTAAAAGGTGGACAGGAAATCAGAAGTGATCAGCTTTAACTCAGGTAAATAAGAATTCAGGGTTTTTGTTGTTTTACTGGTAAGCCCGATGGAAAAGTATTTCTTCCTTATAGCAATTATTGTCTAAAATTATTTAGCAGCGTTGGATACTAAAAGAAGAACTCTTCATGTCATGAGCATCTTTTCCCCTATACAAATATTTCCCACATTAGAAATGCGTTTGAACATTTAGGTACTAATTTTGGGTTTTATTTTTAAACATTAGAAATCTAACTCTCAAATAAAAATGTTACAAGAAAATATTCAGCCTGAAAAAGGTAAGATTTTATACGATCTGCATTACAATAGCAAATTGTTGATTCTTCCAAATATATGGGAAGTTTCGGGTGCCGCTATGCTGGAAGATATTGGGTATCCCGCGGTTGCTACTTCAAGTAGTGCTGTCGCATTAAGTAACGGTTATGATGATGGCGAAAAAATCCCTTTTAAGGACTTGCTGCATATTCTAGATAGAATAGTGCGCAGCGTAAATATACCGGTAACGGCAGACGTAGAAAGTGGTTTTGCAAAGAACAATATTACTCTTGCGGAAAATATGAAAAAACTAATTAACACAGGAATTGCAGGAATCAATTTTGAAGACAGTCATCATAATGAACAAAAATTAATCCCCATCGATGAACAGTGTGAAAAAATATCACTCATTAAAAAGGTTTCGTTAGAAATGGGCGCTTCTTTATTTATCAATGCACGCACTGATTCGTATATTAAAGCCAATCACTTATCAAAAGAAGAAAAATTGTCTGAAACTATTAAAAGAGGAAAGGCTTATAAGCAAGCGGGAGCAGATTGTTTATATCCCATCTTGTTAAAAGACAAAAAAGATGTTGAGACAATTATCAAAGAAGTGGGTTTGCCGGTCAACATATTATTATCGGAGGGCGTTCCCGGTTTCAACGAATTGAAGGAAATGGGTTTAACAAGATTGAGCCTCGGAGGAAATTTTATGAAGTTTATTATCAACGCAATGAAAAATGTTACTCAAAAATTATTGAATCATGAAGGAATGGAAGAGATTACCAACAACTCGGTTACGACAGATTATTTAAATAAATAAATAGAATAAATCGTTTAAGTCGTGAATACCTTTTGATAAATGGGGTCACTCTTAACCATTCTTTCTAGAAGGTTGTGAAATATAGTTTTATCAAATCCCCGTCTGTTAAAGCGATAAAAGAATTCATTCA
>DATCFI010000141.1:0-11641 GCA_036509585.1 Hanamia sp.
TTACCAGTGGAGCAGGAATATTTTGCATTAACTGTTTGGGTTGGAAGGCAAAATAACCCGAACTGTCCCCATAGAGTATTTCCTCGTTTTCCCGGATATATCCAAAATTATTTTCCCAGATATATCTAAAATTATTCATAGCACCTGGATCCACACCCTGGTCTTTCCCATAAAGAACTGTCGTGTTTTTTTCTGCATTTAATTTTATAATACCAAGGCTTGTATTTAACCATAAATTTTTCTCATAGTCTTCTGTTATCCAACTTATGCTAGTGCTGGAAGACAATAAACCGGACGCATCAGTAAAAAGCACGAACTCATCCTTTTCTTTATTGTATTTATGTAAGCCCTGACTTGTTGCTGCCCATAAATTTCCGTTACTGTCTTCCATGATACAACTGATAAATAGTGTATTGGGAAGATCTTGTTTGAAATTTCCGGTTTGTTCATCAAGCCTGTTTAACCCACCACCAGTTGCTACCCACACCCGGTTGTTTTTATCTGTTAAAATGTCCTCGATGATATTTCCACGAAAAAAAAACGGGACGTTTTTCTGAAATCGTTTTGTAAATTTTCCTGTCTTAATATCCATTGTTTGCAAGCCCATATATGTACCTACCCAAAGTTTGTCTTTAGTATCCGCTTTAACCACACTAACCGTATCAGAAAATAAGCTATTGGCATCGCCTTCTATGTGATGATAAGCTTTAAAAGTTTTCGTAACAGGATCAAAGTGATGTAAGCCATGGAGAGTTCCGACCCAGAATGTATTACTTTCCTTATCTTTCTCAATATCGATGATGACATTTTTAGGCGAAGAAGTGTCTTTATCTATTAAAAATTTGTGTTCGTCTCCATTGCTGTCAATATGGGTCAGTCCCCGACTTGAAGCCAGCCATAAAGTATGGGAACTGTCTTCTGCAAAAGCATTAACACCTCCTCTAATGTAATGATGAGGCAGCTTGTTTTGATAGGGATTTATCTTGTATAAATTATAAATTCCGTTGTTGGCTCCCCAGGTAGATATCCAGATAATACCGTCTCTTGTTTTATAGGCATACCAAAATAAATTGGTGGCCAATTGCTCTTTACTGTTTTTATCAGCGCCGTAATGAGTCACTCTTTTTGTGGAAGGATTATATACATTAATACCTCCTTGCATGGTTCCTATCCAAATTCTGCCGGCATTATCTTCCGTAATAAAAGTGATATGGTCATCTGCATAATTAAGCGTTTTTTCTAAAGCGGGCCTGCTTAGTTTTTCAGGATGAGCAGGATCATAATAGTAGTGGGTAAACACTCCGGTAGCCCTGTTTAATGTTTGCAATCCATCTCCGGCAGTGCCCACCCAAAAATTGCCTTTACTATCTTCAAAGATGGCCCGGACACGGTTATCAGCAATACTATTGGGATTGTTTGGATCATGCAGGTAACTTTTAAAAGTACCTGTTTTACGATCAAACCGGTTCAAACCGGCAGCACCTCCCTGCGCATTTTCACCAAAGGGGCTTCCGGTGCCTACCCATATCACACCTTCGTGATCTTCATAAATAGCCCGCACCAGGTTATTGCTCAGACTGGTGGAATCATTTGGAATATGCGCAAAATGAGTAAAGGTGCGGGTTGTAGGATTAAAGCGATCCAGGCCGCCATAAGTGCCCACCCACAAAGTTCCCTGCTTATCCTGCATCAGGACTGTTACCGTATCATTGCTAAGGCTGGTGGGATCATTTGCCTGGTGGCGAAAATGCGTAACAATGCCTGTGGCTGGATCTAAATGGTCTAACCCGGAGACATAAGTACCAATCCAGGTGTTGCCAGCATTAGCAGCGAGAATACATTCAATCCTGTTATCTGCAATGGAATTGGGATTTTTTGGATCGTGCAGGTAATGAGTATATTGTTGCCCGTCGTATTTATAAACACCGGTATAATTTGCCAGCCAGAGAAAACCATCCGGGCCCTGCGATATACCTGAAATTAATTGCCAGGGTACATCTTTCGGCGGCTTTACCACTTCAAAATTTATTTCCTGTGTAAAGCCGCTTAAATGAAAAAGCGACAGAATGATAGTAAACTGAAGAAAAAATGGCAAACGTATTTTCATAATATTAAGTTTAGGAATTTCTGTTAATTACATTGTATTTCAGCTTAAGCTTAAGGGTAATTGAATAATAAACTCCGTTCCTTCATTTTCTTTCGTCTCCACCTTTATCTCCCCACCATGTGCTTTTATTATATCATAACTCAAACTTAATCCCAAACCTGTTCCCTGCCCTGTTGGTTTTGTGGTAAAAAATGGTTGAAAGATTTTATCAACAATTTTCTGCGGAATTCCTCCTCCATTATCACTAACGGTAATTAACACACTATTTCCTGATTTCTTTGTGCTCACAGAAACAGTGGGTTCATACAAATTAAGTTTCTGACTTTTTTGTTGGTTCACTGCATAAAATGCATTATTATATAAATTGAGTAACACTCTTCCAATATCCTGCGGAATGATATTAATTTTCCCGATCGTCGCATCAAAATCAGTTTTCATTTCTGCATTGAAATTTTTATCCTTAGCTCTTAAACCATGATAACTCAAACGCAAATATTCATCTGCTAAAGCATTAATGTCAGTTGGTTCTTTTACACCTGTGCTGGCACGTGAGTGTTGTAGCATGCCCTTTACAATATCTCCTGCTCTTTTGCCGTGATGATTTATTTTTTCTTCATTAGCTTCAATGTCATCAGCAATAATTTTTACTTCATTATAATTGCCTTTATCAATTTCTTCTTTCATTTCGGCAATCATCTCCCTATTCACTTCTGAAAAATTATTGACAAAATTTAAAGGGTTTTGTATTTCATGTGCAATGCCGGCGGTGAGCTCACCAAGTGATGCCATTTTTTCTGATTGGATGAGTTGGGCTTGTGTGGATTTCAATTGAGATAAGGCAGCGTTAATTTCTTCCTTTTGCTGATGAAGAAGTTTGTTGGCTTTCTGCTGCTTTTTATTATTACGGTATAGGATAAACGCAATGAGTAAGAATATCCCTAACCCAGCCAGCAGCGCATATTGCCTGGTTTTATTTTTATAGGCTGTTTGAGCTGTTTCAATTTCATACTGACGTTCTTTTTCATCAAATTCTGATATACTTTTATAGGCACTTGTTTTTCCGAAATTATTCAGGCTGTCCTGGGCGCCTATGGTTATTTTGTTGTATCCAATTGTTTTTTGTGCATCTTTTGGCTCATAAAGTTCCGCTAACAAACTACTGGCAGTTACAATGGATGAATAAGATTTGCTCTTTTGTGCATCGTCAAGAGAATTTTGGGCATAATAAATTGCAGAATCCAACCGGTTAGTTTTTTGATAAATTTTTGCAATTTCAAAACTTGTTCTGCTTCTAGATGAATAGTTGACGGTTTGGCTATTGTTGCCTTCATAAATTAAACTCTGGCGGAGAAAATCTAAAGCAAGCCGGGTTTCTCCTTTTTTATAATGAATCTTTCCAATAGTTCTTAAATTAGATGATCTCGCCCAATCAATATTATACTGTTTGATGTAATTAGTCGCTAATCGGGAATAGTATTCGGCTGAATCCAATTTATTCATTGATAAATAGGTATTTGCTAAATCATTAAGATCTATAGCCATAAACCCACTCTTGTCCTGTTGTAAATCAAATAGTTTTATTGCCTGATGGAGATAAAATAGTGCTTGAAAATAATTTTGAGACTCTAAATAAATATAGCCTAACCCAATCAAGACATTTGCCTTTTCATACATTAAATTGTTCTTGTCGGCTATTTGTAAGCTTTTTAATTCTAACTCCAATGCTTTTGAAGAATTACCCAGGGCCCTATAAGTAACACCTAAATAGAATAAAGATTGTGTCTCCCCTTTCGGAAACTTAATTTGTCTTGCCAAAGCCAAAGCCTGCAGGCCGTAAAAAAAAGCAGAGTCCGGAATAGAGAATTTATACAAATTAATTAATTCTACCAGAACCAATACTCTATTTGTATCTGGCCTGGAAATAGCCAATTTGTGTTTAAGACTATCTAATCTTTTATCTTGAGTAAAGCCAATAATTGATGAAAGGGTTAAAAGGCAAGTCAATAGTATAGTCTTCATCATTCATTTGTTTTAATTGGTAATTGTATTATAAACTCACTTCCTTCCCCTTCTTTTGTTTCAACTTTTATCTCTCCTCCATGTGCTTTTACAATATCATAACTTAAACTCAACCCCAATCCTGTTCCCACTCCTGTAGGTTTAGTTGTGAAGAAGGGTTGAAATATTTTATCTACTACTTTTTGCGGGATGCCGTTACCATTATCTTTAACTCTTACCTCCACTTTATCGCCAATCTTCTTTGTGCTTACTGAAACTGTGGGCTCATAACCAGCTTCTGATGATTTCTTTTTTTCAGTCACAGCATAAAAAGCATTATTGTATAAATTGAGTAACACTCTTCCAATATCCTGCGGTATGACATTGATTGTTCCAAGGCCTTCATCAAAATCAGTTTTTATTTCAGCATTAAATTCTTTGTCTTTTGCACGCAAGCCGTGATAAGACAATCGCAAATATTCATCAGCAAGTTTGTTGATGTCGGTTGGTTCTTTTTTTCCTGTACTTGTTTTTGAATGTTCAAGCATACCTTTTACAATCGCATCAGCACGCTTGCCATGATGATTGATTTTTTCTTCATTAGCAATTACATCATTGACTATTTCCCTTGCATCATCAATATTTCCTTTATCCATTTCGTCTTTCATCTCAACCAGTAATTCCTGATTCACTTCGGAAAAATTGTTGACGAAGTTCAACGGGTTTTGAATTTCGTGGGCAATACCTGCGGTTAGCTCACCCAGCGAAGCCATTTTTTCAGATTGGATGAGTTGCTTTTGTGTGACTTGTAATTCATTTAATGTACTGTCCACCTGTTTTTTTGCTGCCTCCAGTTTATTGAAATCTTCGTAACGGGCATAAGCGGTGGAAAAAGCCTCTGCTACAGATTGAATTAATTTTATTTCATCTTCACTTAACAGTGATGTGTTACCTACATACAACATGCCTTGCAGAAAGGGAAGAAAATGCAGATAAAATCCGCCATGAGGAATTGTTTTCAGGTATTGCTCTGATGAAGCAAGGCCTCCTTCCTGTACTAACATATCAGCAAATTGTTTGAAATCATCTTCATTCCAGTGATTAATATAGATTTCT
Organism: Hanamia sp.; assembly: GCA_036509585.1. GTDB lineage: Bacteria > Bacteroidota > Bacteroidia > Chitinophagales > Chitinophagaceae > Ginsengibacter. The sequence continues at coordinate 5,222 of DATCFI010000141.1, forward strand.
TTATGCTGCCATTTACTTAATACATCTGCAATGTTTCCCGGTGTTGTATATGGCAAATGAAATGCAGCGATCGCTTCTCCATCCGGGGTGGAAAGAAAAGTATGAATGAGTTCTTCCAAATCATCCATAATAAAAACACCACAACGGATAAAGGGAATACCGATAATGGTCAGTTCCTTCCAGATCAATGGGGTAATCCTGTCCAGATCGCTGATCGTACGCATAGAAGCAATATCAGCCCTTATACGGTCTAATGCTGCCTGCTTTACTGCTTCTTTGGCATTCGTTTCTGATTGCTGCAGTTCAATATATCTTCTGAAAGTAAGATCAATAATATTTGCAAACCTTTTTAGAATTTTTATCTCTGTTTCAGAATAGGGAGTTTCTGACCAGGTATATAAACATCCTACAGTGAAAGAAAGAAAAGTGCCGTAATGTTTTTGATCGCTTTCAGGAACGTTAACTGACAACCCTTTTAACAGTAACTGATAATAGGACTGTAACTGTTCACCACTTAACTCAGGGAAATAATCTGCATTATTTAACCAGGCGCTGTAGATATGATCTACTACAGGATGTCCGGATAATTCAACCCAGCCTACTAATGCAAGACTATCTCCTTCGGCAGATGAGGTAGCCGAATATAACTGTGCTTTGCGTGATTCTTTATTCAATAAACCAACACCGCATCGTATCGGGCTGATTCCTAACTTTCTTAATTCTGTAAATACCATACTGGCAGTAACAGAAACATCTGAGCTGTTGTGCATGGCCATTGCCTTACCACGAACTTTTTCCAATGCTGCTTCTATCTGTGCTTCTCTTGTTTGCGCTTCGGCTTTTTTAAAATCATTGAAACGGGTATAGGTGAGATCAAAAACTTTTCCGAAGCGGCTAAGTATATCGAGATTAGCATCTGATAATGGAACATCTCCTACAGTTTGTAACCCCCCGAAATTGCTGAATGAAAAAGAAACCACATATTTTTCCATAGCCCTTGATGCTGCCTGTGCTGCTTCAGGAACCTTTCTGAATTCTGTTTCTCTAAATAAATATTCGTCGTAAATCTTTTTTTCAAGGCCTTCGAGTGTATACACATATTTTGTTTTTCTTTCTTTCCATCCTTTCATCATAGCATGGTGAAAAGGATAATCTTCAAACAACATGTGATAAGATTCAGGCGCCTTATTTATATCCGGGTTGGCTGCCCAAACGGTATTTGACATTGAACTTTCATCTATGATATTAATGATGCACCATGTTAATGCAAAATCAAGTTTGGTTAATTCTTTAAAAACAGTATCAACCAATTCAGATAACTCATCTGATTTTTGCATCGCCATTGCTCTTGCTCTTACTCTTTCTAAACCCAATTCAATTTGTGCCTCTCTTGCCTGCGCTTCGGCTTTTTGAAGATCAAGGAAACGGGTATAGGTTTGTTCAAAAACTTTTGCGAAGCGTTTGAATACATCATGCATTTCTGGGAAATGCTCATAGGTAATAAAAAGCAAGTTGCCATGTGAAAAATTAGCAATATGATCAATTTGAAAAGCAGGAAATGTGAGACCGGCCTTCAAAGTATTTTGATACATTTCTTCTCCGCCCGGAAGTGATCGCATATACCGGTAATGGTCAGCTTGATATTCCCCCCATTTTTCATATACAAAAAGTTCATCCCCTCTTTTTCTTGATTCATTAAAGGAAATAAAAACCGGATGCTCCGTTAGTGGAATTTTGAAGGGTGGCAGAATATCACCATCAGCACTGCCCGGATACAAGGTAAATTCTTTATCATCAATTTCAAAAATGCTAAATCCGCAGGTCCATTGTGGTACACCTAACGCTTTCACCTGTTGGAAAAGGACAGTGGCCACTTCAGCTAATTCTTCACTTCGTTGCATTGCCATTGTTCTTGCCCCGAACTCTTTCCAATGCCAGTTGAATTTGCGATTCTCTTTCCTGTGCTTCGGCTTTTTGCAGATCGAGAAAACGGGTATAAGCTTGCTCAAAGACTTTTGCAAAACGCTTAATGATGTCAATTTCATTTTCAGATAACCCCTTCCCTTCAAAATCATTTATGTTAAATATTGAATGCTTAACCGGCGCCATGGAAATCGTATAGGACGGGCTTTCCATTATCATGCTCTTGATATCATCCGGCAAATGTTTAAATTCAGCAGTATGTTCAAACAAATATTCATAAAAGGAATTTTTTTCTTCTTTGGAATAATGGCCCACAAAAAAATCCAATTGCTTTTCACGGGCATTGTAGAAATCTTCGCATATTTTATTGTCGAAATAAGGGAGTCGGTAATTGGTGATAACCAAGCCAGCTTCATTCTCTCCGCACACATAAGCATTCAAGTCTTTTGAACCATCAATATAAATGGCAATGCCGGACGCTGTAGCAGGAATTTGCAGTTCTTTTAATTTTTCGAAAAGAATAGTTACCACCTCGTTCAACTCCTCACTTTTGTGCATGGCTAACGAACGTGAACGAACTTTTTCCAAGGCCGCTTCTATCTGTGCTTCCCTAGCATGCCCTTCCTCACTGATTTTTGTTTTCTTTTTCAACCGATCCAAAGCTGCGCTTTTCTTTTTCAGTTGTTTTTGCAATTCATCTTTGGTTAATTGCAAGGTTTCACCTTTTTTCATGATTGTGTATATTATGTCAATGGACTTAATACAAAATTCCTGTTGTTTCCGGGTAGGTTACAATCGTTTTTTTTATGAACCGGTAAGTTTATTCAATTTCTCTTTCAATGAAATGAAATCAACCGGTTTGGTCAAAAAATCATCTGCGCCATACTCCATGGCAAGTCTATAATTTTCATCGTCTCCATATGCTGTCATCATCATAATGTGCGGTTTTGGTGATTCATAGGTCTCTTTAATCTTTCGCAGCAACTGAAGACCGCTCATGCCCGGCATGTTGATATCAGACAGGATCAAAAAAGCTTCATGGCCATGTTCCTGTAAATAGTTCAAGGCATGCTCACCGGAGTAAGCGAACATAAATTCCATTTCCAGGCTCCTAATCTCTTTGCGGAAATACTGCTCAAATAAAAACTTTACATCCATCTCGTCGTCAACTACCAATATTTTCATATAATTAATTTATAAATTAAAAAGGTAACATAATACTGAACTCTGTAAATTCCCCTTCGTCTCCGCCATAATCTCATCGCAATGTGCTTTTACAATATCATTATTAAAGATAATGTCAATTCCTGTCTTTCCTTTGGTTTTGTATGGCAAGGTGAGAACGAATGAAAAATTTTACGAACAGGGAATAAATTTCCCTTTGAGAAGTGATAGAGAAAGGTGAGATTTCTGATGGAGGTTCCTCTGTTTATAGAATATCTTGTGAATTAAACCTTGAGGTGAAGGAATGGGATTATCTGCATAAAATTATATGAGTGCCTCATTTGCCATACTATAAAAATCCCTTTCTGAAGAGGAAATGATAAGATGGTCCAAAAGGATGATATCCACGAGTTTTCCTGCTTCTTTTATTTTATTGGTGAGCTGTATATCCTGTATTGAGGGCTGGAGATTTCCAGAGGGATTATTCAGACATTCATATTATTCAATCATATTTGAAGGACTTTTTGAAGCAGGCGTTTGTTCCATTCTTTATTCCTGTATCATAATGTGCTCGAGATATAGATTTAAAATCACTTTTCTTGATAATTATTTAGGATTAGCATTCTCCATTTGAGCAATGATTTTATTTACTTCTGTTTCTGTTAATTTTAATTTCGATTGACAAAAGGTAATAAGTTCTGATGCTCTTTTTACTTTGATAGCTAAAACATCAACTGAAACTGATTCAGTTTCAATTTCATTTGCAATTTGGGCTAACTCTTTATAGGCAGCTTCATATGTCAAAGTCTGTTCCATTATATTTTGATTTTTGTTTAACTGTAGATTTAATTTGGGTGTCAGAAAGTATAACATCTATGTCGCTTCCTATTTTAATTTCATCGGGCTTACTTATAATTTTATTATTGACTTTTATAATGGCAAACCCTTTCTTTAATATATTATCAGGAGCCATCATTTTTATTAAAGAAACGTAATGGCCTAAATAACCTCTTTGATTTTTTAAAAATTGAGAATTGAATGTTCTCAAATTACTTATTTGGTTTTTAATATCATTAATCCTGTTGTACAAAATAATTTTCGGTTTAGAAAGTAATTGAGATGAGATATTCACCAATGCGTTTTTGTGATTGAAAATTATTGATTTGGAAGTATTAATAGTAACCTGGTTAATTTGAACCAAGCTGTCTTTATATTGATTAATGATGTTTCGTGTATTATTAACCACACTGCTATTCAGATAGGAAAGCGATTGAAAATGAAATGAAAAAAGTTGTTGTGATTTAATTACTATACTTTTTTGAAAAGAAAGCATTGAATCTTCATAAGACTTGTTATGTGCAATAATAAATTCTGCCGCTTTTGTAGGAGTCTTTGTTTGAGTATGAGCCATAAGATCAGCGATTGTTTCATTTTTCTGATGCCCTATTCCCGTAATAATTGGAATAGGAAATTTTGCAACTGCTCTTCCGATGTTATAATTGTCAAATATTAAAAAATCTGTTTGTGCCCCACCACCTCTTATAATAACAATTGCATCATAAGTTATTTTGGAATTGAATACATCAATTATTACTGATAGGAATTGTTGAGCATTGATTTGCCCCTGAACAGCTGTAAAATAATCATCAATTAGAAATTTATATCCAAAGGGATTGTGTAAAAGGGTATGTTTGAAATCTTCTCCACCGGCTGATGTTTTCGAAGATATAACAGCTATTCTTTGAATTACTATGTTACCAATTGAGATATTTCCTGTAATTATGTATACAGATGATGCATTTAGTTGCGATGGCTTGAATAAAATTCTAAACAACATGTTTCAGGAAAAATTGAAAGATCTTCAGAATTGCAACATGAAAATTCATCCTTTGACTATTATCAACCTTAATTTTCTGGAACTTTTTGAAAATTTTTTCTCAGAAAACCACATAAACCTTTTCTCACTCATAGAAAAATATCATTTCCATATAGCAAACCCTGATTACCATCTTACGCCTTTTGAGATTTTCAGTAAATTTTACCTCAGAGATAATATCAGCCAAGATCCTGATGTCCTTCAATTATATAGTGAATACTCCAAAAAAGTTTTAGAACGTCTTCTTCCATTAGTTTAATTATAACAAAAAAGATCTATAGTCCCAATCCAGTTATTGCTTTAGTATCAGTTGTATAAATCTAAAAGAGTTTTCATCTCCAAAATTATCTTCGAATACTAGGAGTCCATCCACACCAGTTGGTAAATGTTGCAGTAAATGAATAAAATCATTTTGCGGTTTAATTATTCTCTTAATTGATAGCATTCCAAAAAAAGCTATGTTAACTGCCAATAAAATAGCTCCTTTCAATTGGACGATTCCATTTTCTCAAAATTTATCCAACAACTTTTTACTAATCTTATATTCGAAATGGTGGTCATCTTCACCCCGCTCGAAAAATCCGTCAATTTCACTTTGTTTATTTGGCATATAAACCTCTATATGCATATTGTTTCCTTTAGAATCAGAAACTGTTATATCCACATCCCGCTTTTTATTTGATTTAATGAGCCTGAAAGGTGTTTCAAATTTTATATTTAATCGTAACATTTTAATGTAAAATGACAATGATAATTCTGTTAGCACTGACAAGAAGTTAAACTGCTCAAGGTTTTTGACTTTAGCCATAAATGAAGCATCCGATAATAAACCTGGGAATGCTGTTAAATAGTTGTCTAATTTAGAAAGAAGCCTGTGGTAATGAGCGAACATTGAATCATCAATATTTTTTGCCAAACTATAGCCGGTTAAAGTGGAAAGATTTAATAGATTAAACCTGGATTCATTTAATAAATAGTTTTCAAAATCGTTTTTTTTCTGGAGCTTTTGCTTCCATATTTTAAAGTCGTTTGGGGTAACGATTTTTTTAATATTTGTATAATGATTAATTCCAGCGTTGGCATACATCATACATTCCTCGATATTATTAAACATTTGCATGCTTTGAAATTAGTACAAGTTTGTGTAAAAATACTTCTGTTTTTCACTCAGCAGTGAGTTATCCAATTTTTATGATTTAACCTCCTTTTCCTCTTTCAACCTTTCCACCTCTTCCCCAATCAACCGTTTAACCTCCATCTTCACCTGGTAGTAATTATCCAGCACCTGTTGCTGAGTAACATTGGATACAACAGGAATTTCCTTGTACCGGCTAACTTCATCATTCAGTTTATCCGCATCATTGATAATCTCAGCATTAAACATTTTCAGCTTTATTTTTTCATCAGGGTTATCGGCAACCAGCCCTACAAACTCACCGGAAGAAAGAGCGGCAATT
>DATCFI010000142.1:0-4098 GCA_036509585.1 Hanamia sp.
GAAAGTATCTGAGTGAAGATCGGCTGTCCGGGATAATTTGTAATTTTATTCATATTAATCGAATTGCTGGTACAACAAGATTAATATAAAGGGGTGGAAAATCCACCCCTTACTTTAAAAAATTTATCTCGGACAACAATAGTAATTAATATTAATCCGCTTCGCTATAACTATTATTTAAATGATCAACTAATTTCTCAGTTTTTTGATAATAATGATATAGAACTTGGAAAATTTACCAAGGACACAGCCAATCTCCCCTTAAATGAAATTGAGGTGTTACAGATTTTTAATCCAGACACAAGTGAAAATAATAGCCAAAAACAAAATCTGCAAAACTCAAAAAAAGTAATACAAAATTATCAAGACAGTGTGAGCATTAATAATGCAAAAAGATATTATACCGAAAAGTATCTTGAGCCAATAATTGACGAACCAGATTGGGAAACACCCAAACTAACGGCTAAGAAAGAATATAAAAAGCAACAACCCCAGATTGATTCAGCGGCTCTTGTAAGAGATAAATTGGACAGAGAGTTAGAGAATTACACAAGAATGAGTGAAAATGAGTTTGGAAATTATCTTTCAATACTGGAGAGTCTTACGATCAATAACGATTCAAGAAATATACTTAATGATATCATTAAAAGGAATACAGATATTAGTGGAAAGTCTTTACACTATATAGAAGATAATATTTCCGATGCAGCAAATAATACTATATCTAATCTAAAATCTGTTGACGAATTGCTGGGTATTCTACCTGATATATTATCAAGTTTGGTTGACAGTCCAAATGTGAAAAATGATTTTAGAGCATTAGGAAAAATTAGCGATTTAGACCAGGCTATGAAGCCGATCAAGGTGTTTGCATCGAATAAAGCGTTTGCAATAGATGAATCGCAATTTCGATCTCAATATCAAGATAATTACATTAAAGAAAAACTGGAAATATTTAAGGTCGAAGAGTTTGCAGATAATGAAAAGATAAAACTTGCAGAAGCTTTTGTTTTATTCGCATCCCTTCAAATTGGAAAACTCTTGCAAAATGAAGTAATAAATAATTCACGGTTTCAAAATCAGCTCAATGACGAAACCTGTTTGTGCGATAAGCAAAATGAGATTAATGAGTTCAGAGATCATGACAGTACAATTTACCAATATATACAGGATATAAGCGCAAGCCTCAATGTGCTTATTAACTATCTGGAGTTAAACAATCCGGCTTTTAATAGTACCGTTAATAGTGTTAATACCAACTATAAATCCTTACTGAAATTTTTAAAAACATTGGACTATGTAACCGTGAACAATACCAAAGAATTTACTTTACCTGCTCATAACAATTATAAAAATGTAGATTTAATACGCTATTCAGTTGAACGTAGCGACCGCCTGAGAGGACGGAATGAACCATATACTTATGATTTATGGATCAAAGGAGGTGTGAAAATTGATTTTAGCGTCGCTATACTAATGTCTCAGCTAAAAGACTTTAGCTACAGTAAAGATCCGTATTTCGTAAAATCCACATCGTCTGATTCTACAGGAGCTTTCCCTGTAATACAAAACACCGATAGTTTTTTTATTAAAAAGGTTGACAATGGTAAATATAATTTTTCATTTGGTGGAATGGTAAATGTACTGTGGCGTACGGGCGCCTCCTGGATAACTCCAGGTGCAAGTATTGGTATAGCTTATGGTCCCGCTACTAATAGTAAACTGCAATTCCTTGGCGCTCTATCTTTACAGTTTGGTAAAAGTGAAAGAATTATTGCACATTTTGGCGTCGTTGCCGGAGAAGCCCAAAGGCTTGATTTATCAAAATTAAGTTATGATCCTAAAGCGCCTAATGATAATGGGGCATCGTATTTGGTGAGGGGGGATTTTGTAAACGGCGGCATAGAAACTATCCCGACGTTTGTTTTCAAACCTTTCTTCGGAATATCTTACAATTTAAGTAAGAAAAATGCTCTCAATGCCGTGGGGTCTCAGGCAGATGCTTATAAAAATGCGTATCCACAGGTAGGGCAATAGAATGATTAAAAAAAGGAATAAAAAGAATGTGATAGCGATGTTCAATTAATCATGAATAATTGTGCTTTATATCAGATAGTGCGGACAAAAATGATTGGTAAAATCTATTAAAAGCTTTCACTGTGAAAGGTTTCAATGAACTATCTTTAAACCCCTTTTCAATTCCAATTCCTTACTCCAACCATTTCGTCAAAATTCCCTGTTTCTTTGCAGCCGCATTATCTATTACATTTTGAGACGTAGCAATTTGTGCTTCTAAAATCTCTATTTCTTTCGCTAATTTTTGCTGAACGGTTAATGAAGGAACCGGAATTTGAAGATTTTCATAAAAGGAAATTGGAACTCTTCTATGTCCGCTTGAACCGGTCATTCTTTTTTCTGCTTCTATCCTGATTTTGCTTCTGTTTAAATGATAAAATAAATACGATGCATCAATTTTTTCATTCGTTCTTATTACGTGAAATTCTGAACTTCCTAAAGCAATGCCATTTATGAGATCTTTTGCCAAAGCACATTTTCCGTTTTCCATGCATGGAGTAATCTTAGCAATTATAATATCGCCTTCCGCGAAATAAGTATAACTGCCTTTACGAACATCTTTTAATAATCTGTCTTCCATCTTTTCAATAAATCCATCATTACTTACAGATGCCATTTCAATAAATGAAACATGCATATTATCATCAAAATCTTTTAATTCTGTTTTAGAAGGATTGGTGATTGCAATATTATTAAGATTTCTCAAAGGATAATTTTTATTAAAAGTGTTTTCCACTTTACTTTCTATCTCGGCTTTAAGTTGCTGAATATCTTGCTGCGCTTCATTTACAGCATCATCTATTTCTTTGCATTCCTTTACAATATTTTGTCGGACATCGGGGGGAGGCACGGGAACTTTTAAAGAACCTATATCATCTGGATAAACATGTGGTTGGGCTGCACCTCTGGCTAAAGAAAATATTTGTTCCTGAATTGATTTTAAATAAATAAACAAATAATAAGTAAACGATTTATCTGTAGTAAATACAGTCGTACAATCTGATGCAAATATTTCTTCAGTCCAATAATTTACAAATCCTGCATTTGCTCCTGAGGCACTGATCGTAATAATATTTGACTCCCTATTGCTTTCGTTGTGGAAATAAGCAAAATCAGTTCCACCTGCAACAACTTTAATATTTCCTGGTTTTGTATCTTTTTCTGTTATGCTCTTTCCTTTGGATATATCAGCAATTTGTCCTAATGTTTTGAGTTCCCACTTACTCGCAATTTCTACAACTTTCCTTCCCGTCAATGAAAACGCCTTATTAAAATCCTTCCTGCTAAAATCCAGCATTTCTACAAGTTGACTTGTGTGTGCAAACTCTTTCAAGTTTTCAGGAAGTTTGATTGTCTTTCCCAGGAAATTTTCGTGTATATAATAATTCAGTTTATTTTCATCGCCCGGTTCAGCCGGATTATACAAAGGAGTTTGTATAGAATTGAGCATTGCAGTTACTAATGTAGGTTCATCCTCATTTTCTTTTGCAGGTCCAGATGCGGCATTCAAATATTTAATCCCTTCGCTTCCTTTGGCTGCACTCCATTCGTAACCTAAAAACTTTTTCATGGCTTTATTATCAGAAGGGCTTTTTATAATTAGCACCGGCATTGCATTACTTTGCGCCAATAAAAAATAATATAATTTTTCTTTTTCAATCTCTCTTATATGGCGATAAAGAAGATTATCCAAATCTTTTTGTTGCTCCTCCGGTTTAAGGTTTTTAAAGAAAGATTTTTTCTGATGGTTCTTTATGTCTGTACGGGCATAAAAAGCTTTTTCATATTCCTGCCAGGTTTCATTTTTCCGTAGCGATTCATTAGGCTCACCGCTTTGAAAATATTTTTTATAATCATTATAATCAATGCCAATGTATTTGCAATAAGTTTCCAACAAATGCAAATCTTTAAATTCTTGTAACTATCCAGTAGTGTAATATATTTTAAAAATCATATAAGACAGCTTCTTGTTTTCAATTTTCTGATAGTTACGCACATTAATTTTCCGGGTTTAAAAAATCT
>DATCFI010000143.1:0-4124 GCA_036509585.1 Hanamia sp.
GCAGGAATTATTGGTGCTTATAAAGATGTTTCGTTCGAGGTCAGTGTTTTTAATAATTACATCCAAAACTATATTTATGAAGCCCAGGAGGTTGATGCCAATGGTGACCCGGTTGTGATTGTCCCTGGTAATAAAACTTACCGGTTTTATCAAACCAATGCGCAATTGTATGGGTTAAATTCTTTGGTTACGCTTCATCCATATTTTATCGAAGCCTTGAAATTTAGTAATTCTTTCTCGCTTGTGTATGGCTTTAACCTTAATCCTCAATATAAAAATGTAGGTTCCGAGGGAGAATATCTACCTTTTATTCCTCCACCAAGATGGTTAAGTACCGTAAGTTATGACCTGCATACCAATAGCAAAGCGATAAAAATGATTACGTTGAAAACAGATGCTGACGTTAACCTGGCGCAGAACCGGTATCTTGGATTGGATAAAACAGAAACGGCAACTGGTGCTTACACCTTATGGGATGCATCTGCTAACATTGAATTTAATTACTTGAAGGATCAGACGTTACAGTTTCAGTTGGCTGTAAATAATATTTTAAATACGGCTTATCAATCTCACTTAAGCAGGTTGCAATATTTTGAGTATTATACCCAATCTCCTAACGGGCATTTAGGTATTTATAATATGGGAAGAAATATTTGCTTAAAAATGATTGCCTCTTTTTAAAATCAAAATGAGTTAATCACTGGAAGAAATAGTATTTTTATACCTGAAAAATATAACTTGAAAAAACTTAAATGGATTGCCGGCGTTTTTTTTGTCTCGTTGATTCCTACTATGGTGCGTGCCCAGGCAGACAATGAGATACAGGTATATTCATCTCCTATTACAGAAAAAGGAGTCACATTTGTTGAGTTGCACCAGAATTATACTTTCGAGGGTTCAACCTATTTGGCTGATAAAAATGCAGCGCATTGGTTAAACGAAACTGTGGAAATTACCAGGGGCCTTGGTGGAAATTTTGAACTTGGCTTTTATACATTTACGGGTATTTCACCTAACGGTAAATTTGAATACCTGGGCAATCACATAAGGCCACGATATACCATACCTGCATCATGGGGATGGAAAGTTGGTGCAAGTTTATCAATGGAAATTGGCTTTATAAAACCGGACGGGGAAAACAAATATGTTATGGATGGCGAATTACGTCCAATCATAGATAAAACGATTGGCAAAGTTTATCTCGGCTTTAACCCCAATATCGGATTTGTGTTTACAGGACCTGGTAAGCATGCAGAGATAGAGCCGCAATTTAAAACCTATTACAACTTCCATGACAAGTTTGGATTGGGCATTGAATATTATTCTTCTTTAGGCACATTTAGTCATATAGAAAGCACCAATTACCAGGAGCATATTTTAGGGCCGATGCTCAACTTGTTGTCAAGCCCTAACTGGGAATTAGAGACTGGCTTTTTATTTGGCTTAACACCAAACAGTAATCAAAACATTTTTAAACTGCTTATCGGTCGGAGGTTGGGCAAATGATGACTTTAAGCGATGAAATAAATTAATAGTTTTAAAAACAAGAATCTAATCACACTGTCGGTGAAATTATGAAGAACGTATCGGCATGAAGAAGTGCAGTTGTTCTAATAGTAAGATACACCGTTCCTATTTGACCACCAATACCGGGATTTTTATTTTATGCCTCAAAGCATCAACAGTACTTCCAAAGATGATGTCTTTAAGTCCCCTGTGGCCATGTGCACCCATTACCAGTAAATCAATATTTTGTTCCGAAATTATTTTAGCCAGTTCAGAAGCGGGGTTTCCAAAGCCTATCTGGACATCAGCTGTATAATTCATTTGTTCCAGCTTTTCCTTGTATTTGACGAGGTTGTCATTGTCTAACTGCGTTTCATGATCTAATGTATTTTTTCCGAAATACCTTGCTGCAGCGCTTTCTACCACGTGTATAAACGTATAGGTTGCCTTCTTACTTCCAATCATTAAAGCGTTCTGAATAATTTTTTCGTCGTCCCCGGAAAAGTCAATTGCGATTCCAATATGATTATAATTGATGACCGCTCCTTCTGTAATTTGTTCTGCATTGCCATGAGGAAGTTGTTTTCTTTCCTTTGACATTTTTACTATGAATGGATGCACAAAAACATAAATTAAAAGAAGAAGGCATCCAAGTGCAATTGGTATTACTATGGTATAAACCAGGATGCTATTTCCTCCCGCTTCTACTATCCAATCATGGATTTGCTGCACTACCAATTGAATGTTCAAATAAACAATGATAGCAGCGCTTAACCATGCTAAAATTTTCACCCAGGTTTTAATAGTGAACTCTTTCATGGTTTTCTTATCAGACGTAAAGTGTATCAATGGTATAACGGCAAAGCCTAACTGTAAACTTAATACTACCTGGCTTAGCACCAGTAATTTCCCCAAAGCTTCTGAACCAAAATAAATAATGGTAATCAATGCGGGAATAATGGCAATCATTCGCGTAATTAGGCGCCTGAGCCAGGGCTGGATCCTTATATTCAAATGCCCTTCCATTACTATTTGACCGGCAAGGGTTCCGGTAACGGTAGAACTTTGCCCGGCAGCAATCAAAGCTATTGCGAAAATAGTGGGGGCCGCTTTTCCAAATAACTTTTCCAGCAACACAGACGCATCCTGTATTTCCGCAATATTGAAATATCCATTTACATAAAACGCAGCAGCCGCTAAAATTAAAATAGCCGCATTTACAAAAAAAGCCAGGTTGAGTGCGATAGTGGTATCAAGAAAATTAAATTTGATAGCTTTTTTCATTCCTTTAAAAGTCCTGTCAAATTTCCGGGTTTGTACCAGCGAAGAATGCAGATACAAATTGTGGGGCATTACTGTGGCGCCTATGATTCCAATCGCTATATATAAGGCTTCACCATTCAGCTTACCAGGCACAAATCCTTTAATCACATCCCCGTAAACGGGAGAAACAATAAACATTTCCACTAAAAAAGAAGCTCCAATAATTAATACCAAAGAAATAATAAAAGCTTCCAAAGTACGCATCCCGTGATTGAGCAACAGCAATAGTAACAAAGTGTCCAAAGCTGTTATACAAATTCCCCATATCAGCGGAAGCCCAAATAATAAATTGAGTCCGATGGCCATACCCACAATCTCTGCCAGGTCGCAGGCGGCAATGGCTATCTCCGCAAGAATGTATAAAGGAATGTTTGCCCATTTTGGATAAGCATTTTTGGAGGCTTGCGCCAGATCCAGTCCCCTTACAATTCCCAACCTGGCGCTCAGCGTTTGCAATAGAATGGCTATCAGGTTAGACATCATGAGTATCCAAATCAATTTATAACCAAAGGCAGAACCTCCTGCAATATCTGTAGCCCAATTGCCCGGGTCCATATATCCTACGCTTACCAGGTAGGCCGGCCCGACAAATGCCATGAACTGACGCCATCCTTTTTTTTGAGTTGCGACAGAAGAATGTACTTCGCTTAGAGAATGTGAATCCGTTTTTTTAGTAATACTACTATTCAAGTTATTTTTAATTTTACCTATTTACAATCAAATTAATTACTGAATTCGTTATTCTGAAAATTGGTTTCTGTTATAAAAGTATAAAGTTAGATTAATCTAACTGAATATTTTATGTAAAATAACTTTTTTTTTATCGGGCACTTTTATTTATTAGTTTTGAACTATGAATTCATTGACAGAAGAAAATTATCTGAAAGCATTGTTTAACATCGCTAATAAGGATGGCGAAGTGAACGTGGCTGAATTATCGAAAACCCTCGATATTAAAATGCCTACCGTTACCAGTATGATGAAGAAACTGTCTAAAAAGAAACTGGTTCATTATGAGAGTTATAAACCCTTGCGCCTTACTGAGAAAGGTAAAAAGGAAGCAGGCCTTATTATAAGAAAGCACCGCCTTACGGAAATGTTCCTGGTAGATAAAATGCATTTGGGCTGGGAAGACGTACATGATATAGCCGAGCAAATTGAACATATTCAATCCCGTGTCTTCTTTGAAAAAATGGATGAACTGCTGGGTTATCCAAAGGTGGATCCTCATGGCTCGCCGATACCGGATGTCAAAGGAAAAGTAGTTTGGAAAGATTATAATAAATTGAGTGACT
>DATCFI010000144.1:0-2697 GCA_036509585.1 Hanamia sp.
AAAGAAAACTGTCGCCCAAACCTTTCATATTGCCGCTTATTTTTGTCACTTCAATATCATACAATTTTCGCTCTTTGATTCTGTATAATTTGCAAGAAGAAAGGTCTTTATATCAACAGATTATTGTCGCCATTGACGAATTCGTTGTCTTTATAATAATTGAGAGCCAAATTTTTTCGTTTGGAGATATATTTATTCAGATTATATTTGGGAGGAAAGAGTTCAGTATATATTACTTCCGAATCACTCACCTTTTGTTTATGATAATATGAATAATTTGGAAAGTGGTGAAAAAATAAAACGCTATAATCATTTGAATTATAGCGTTTTAGTAAGATTTGAGAAGTAAAAAGTGGAGCTGCAGGGATTCGAACCCTGGTCCAAACACACTCGCCGTAAGCCTTCTACATGTTTATTTTTGCATTATTTGTCGGGAAGGAGCAGGAGCAAAACAAACCAACTCTTTCCTTAGCTGAATAGTCTTAAGCGATAGTCACAGCCTTCTATCGCAGCAGCCCATTTTATTTTGAGTCGGCGGAAGAGCGTGGCAACAGGCCTGGCCAGCTCATCGGCCCTAATGGAAGCGAATCTATCGATTACGCAGCCATGGCAAGTTGTGTATTGCCATTTAGAGTTTTCGTATTCATATTAAAGCGCTAATTACGCAACGCGCTACATGCTTATACTTACAAAGAACTATGCTGTCAAAACCGGTCAGCCCCGGGTATTTTTTGAACTTGCGAATTTACAAAAAATAATCTGCATGTAATTTTAAACATGGCAGTACATGATAGTTTATATTTTTTGTATCAATACCTTTATTTTTATAACTTATTAAAGTATGAATGCTATGAGAAAATTTTTTATCCCTGTACTATTACAATTCATTGCAATATCAGTATTTGCACAGGTAAACGTAAGCCAGTTATTATGCAACAATCTTTCTAACCCAATAGGAATAGGCATTTCAACCCCACAGTTTAGCTGGCAAATAAATTCGGGCAAAAGAAATGTGATGCAGGCTGCTTATGAAATAAGGGTCAGCAAGGATTTACATGGTTTAAAAAAAGGAAAAAGTGTAGAATGGAGCAGTGGGAAAATTCTTTCTGATCAATCCGTTCGCGTTAATTATGGCGGAGCTGCTTTGCAATCCGGTAACAAATATTTTTGGCAAGTAAGAGCCTGGGATAACTATGGCAAAGCTTCAGCGTGGAGCACTCCCGATTTTTTTCAAATGGCTCTTTTGAATATAAGTGATTGGAAAGCCAAATGGATTGAACCAGGTTTTACGGATATAGTTGATGAGCCAAGCCCCATGTTCAGAAAACAATTTTCTACCAATAAGAAAATAAAATCTGCTGCGATCTATATTACAGCTCATGGGTTATATGAAGCGAAAATAAATGGTAATCGTGTGGGCGAATATTTTTTTACTCCAGGCTGGACAAGCTACAACAAAAGGCTTCAGTACCAGGTATATGATGTAACTAATTTAGTAAAAGAGGGAAACAATGCGATTGGCGTAACACTCGGTGACGGCTGGTATCGCGGGCACCTGGCATGGGGTGATAATATAAATATTTATGGAAAAGATATTTCACTTTTGCTTCAACTAACGATTACCTATAATGATGGTTCTTCTAAAACAATTGTATCAGACGATAGCTGGAAATCAACAACAGGAAGTATTAGAAGTGCAGGTATTTATGATGGTGAAACTATTGATTCCCGCCTGGAAAAATCAGGCTGGACATTGCCAGGATATGACGATTCAAAATGGAGCGGAGTAAAAGTTGAAAATTTTTCAAATGATAACCTTTTAGCAACTATTAATGAACCGGCTATAAAACACGAAACATTTAAACCTATCAAAATCTTAACTACTCCTAAAGGAGAAAAAGTAATTGACTTTGGGCAAAACCTGGTTGGCTGGGTAATGCTGAAAGTAAAAGGGAATACTGGTGATACTATTGTAATACAGCATGCAGAAGTATTAGACAAAGAAGGGAACTTTTATACAACAAACCTGCGGGCAGCAAAAGCAACCTCCACTTATATTCTAAATGGGAAAGGTGAGGAATTTTTTGAACCTCATTTTACGTACTATGGTTTCCGTTATATAAAAGTGGAAGGCATCAATGGAAATTTAAATCCGGATGATTTTACAGCTGTTGCCATTTATGCTGACATGAAATCTACCGGCACTTTCACTTCGTCTGATTCTTTGATCAATCAGCTACAACACAATATTCAATGGGGTCAAAAAGGGAATTTCCTGGATGTCCCTACGGATTGTCCTCAACGCGATGAAAGGCTTGGCTGGACAGGCGATGCACAGGTTTTTTCCAGGACAGCTTCTTTCAATATGAACGTGAATAATTTCTTTGATAAATGGATGAAAGATGTAGCTGCCGATCAGTTTGCCGACGGCGCTGTGCCGCATGTAGTTCCAAATGTATTGGGACCAAATGCTGGCGGGTCCGCAGGTTGGTCAGATGTAGCAACAATCGTTCCGTGGAATATGTATCTCGCTTATGGAGATAAAAAAATATTAGAAGATCAATATGCAAGCATGAAAGCCTGGGTAGAATATATGCATCATCAAAGCCATAATGATTTATGGAATACCGGTTTTGATTTTGGCGACTGGCTATTCTATAGTCCTGAAGATCCTAATTCAGGTACTGCCGCTATTAC
>DATCFI010000145.1:0-16224 GCA_036509585.1 Hanamia sp.
ATCCTTTATTATCCTTTATTTCTGAAATCGAATCTCCATTTCTAAAATGGCTTACATTCAGGTTTTCAGCCATCCATTCCTGGGTGCCAATTTTTACTGTTTTATATTGATGGCCATCTATGTCAGTAACCTGGGCGATTGAAGTAGTTGCAATAAATAAAAATGTAAATGCAAAAAATAAAGATTTGCTTTTCATAACTTAAGTTTTAAAGGTTATAATAATGTTTTTCTTCTTAAGCAACGCTTCTCTTTAGAGGACGTTGCATGTACAAAGATTTAATCTGCAGTAAACAAACAAAAAACAATAATTCCTATTTTACTTTAACCGGAGTAAAAGAGAATTTTACAGATACGGAACGTCCCTGTTGGGAGACATTGCTTACTTATTTCTATTTTTAACCAGACTCATCGCGGTCGAATAGGTATTGTCCAATTTTAATAAGAATGCCATTATTATTAAAATACAAATAGGTATATACATCGTTTTGTTTAAACTTCCAGGTGTTGTCGAAAGTTGATTTCTTAGGATTGAATTTCTTTTTGCATTCCGTGAGAGAAGATTTGTTTAAAGACAATTGAAACACAAGATCATTAATTACGCTGTTGTTTTTTGATGCAAGTTCATAGCTTTCAATTTTATGTTGTTTACTTGCTTTCACATTTGGGCCACTAACTTCCTGTGCCCAGGCATCTATAATTAATCCATTACTTATTTTCCATTCATATATGGAACCAAAGTCACAATCTTCTTCTTGGGTACAAGGAATAAATTTGGTATAGTTGCCGTATTCGCTAATAAGCCGGCTAACTGTTGTCGGCAAAGTAATTGTTGTCCATTTAAATGTTCCTTGTATTGACTTGCTTTCCTGTACCGGCTGATTTTTTTTCTGTCCTTGCGCACACGGGTCAATGGACAATAATAAAAATGTAAAAATGATGCTGATTGAAAGTTTTTGTTTCATAAAAGTTTTTTAAGGTGATGAAACTGAATTAAATTATAAACAATGGTCTGTTATATTAAATATCAACAATGGCTAAAAAATCAAATTCTAATCTTTGACGCACCTTATATAATACCCCTCACCTTCATTCCCCTCAGTTTGATTCCCCTCAAATTTGCCTGCGGCACTTACTACTGAAAAAGTCAATCCATGGTCTCTTAATGAAGAGCTCCACCAAGTGGCCAACTGCATACCACTTTCTTCATGATTATCAAATTTTCCATCAACGTCACGGTCTCCCGTCGGGAGTGCCGCAAAACCGCTTTCATTAGTTCCAATACTAACATCGGCTCCTAATTTAGTCTTAGTCCATCCGTAAGTTGTTTTCATTTTTTTGCCGGCTAATCGCCAACCTCCTAAATGATTTGCGAGAATTGACCAATCTGCATCAGTCGGTATGTGCCAGCCTTTCGGAGCCAGGCTTCTACGATCTTTTACTGCGTTCAAATTATATAGCTTTCCATATTTTTGGCCATATCCTGCATCATTGTTATAATTGCACCATGCCGGTTTACCAGTTTTGAATATTTTAACCCATGCTGCATTATCCTTTGCCTCCGGAATGAGATCTCCATTTCTAAAATGGCTTACATTCAGGTTCTCAGCCATCCATACCTGGGTGCCAATTTTTACTGTCTTATATTGATGGCCATCTATATCAGTAACCTGGGCGTTTGAGGTAGTTGCAATAAATAAAAATGCAATTGCAAAAAATAAAGATTTGCTTTTCATAACTTAAGTTTTAAAGGTTATAATAATGTTTTTATGAAGTTTCTTTTTATACCTCTGTTGGCCTTCCAAAAAAGGGAAAAGCCTTTGTTGGTGTTGAGCGCAGATAATGTGCGGCTGCTTCACCAACAAAACGAATTAAACTAAACCTATCTTTGAGTTTGAATATATGCAACCAATCGTAACAGAACATCCTCAATTTTAGCCGCTTGTGAAGCCATCGCTTCCTCAAGGAGGCCCTTCAGACAAAGCCATGCGCAACACCAACTGCGGCCTTCCCTCCTTTGTGGAACACAAACAAGGGGAAAAAAATTTCACCTCAGATAAAAAATTATTCTGAGAATCCATTTTAATATTCAGTCAAATTCTGTGGATAAAATCCCTGTTTACTAGTAAGTGCCGGAAACGAATAGATAATTTTATAAGAACTACTTGCCGGATCAAATCTAAAGATTGTGCCAGTTCCATTTGGTCCTCCACGTGTTACGCTATATAATAAATTGTTACTGGCTTTGGTTAAAGTTCCCACCGGAGTAACGCCATCGGTAATATTTTGTCCTAAATTTCCGCCAAATGCGTGCTCTATATTATAAGAATTAGAACCCAGGTCATAGCTAAATAATATACCAGCGCCAGTTTGGCCAACAATGTAATTTGGCCCTCCATTGGTAAATAGGCCGTACAATTTATTGTTGGCTTGTATAACCCCAGTGGATAAATCCACAAGATTATCAAATATTTTAACAACAGTAAAAGCCGTACCTATACTATTTAGCCTGAATAAGTCACATGAATCGCCACCACCAAAATAGCTAAACCCATAGAAATTATTATCAGTAGCTTGATAAAGTGATCCAAATGGATCCCATGGAATTCCATCTGTCGTTCCACTTCCTAAATCAAATTGATAAATGACTTTAAAATCACTATTTAATAAATCAAAGCTAAATATCGTGCCACCAGCCAACCAGCTCCATCCTCCCAGTTCACACATCCCGTAAAGCTTATTATCATTTCCTTGAAATAATCTACCACCCAATGGGCCAAAACCGCCCTTTAGTGAGTCGAAGTTATGAACGATTGAAATATTATCGTTAGAGGGGTCAATCTTGAAAAGTGTATTGACAGTAGTTCCATAAATATTATTATCACTGGCTAATAATAAACTACTTTCATTAGCGCCACTCATAAGATTTAGTGGGTTAGAGAGAAGGCTATTTAATTCGAATAATTTCTTAAATGTATTGGTGCCGGGATCAATACTAAATATCGTCCCACTATGATAGAGACCGCCAAAGTCTGTCTTTCCGTAAAGCTTACCGTTTGGAGCCTTACAAAAGCCACCATTAAGTGGAGAATTACCGGAAGAGCTCGAAAAGGAATACACATCAGCATATCCGGAACCGTCTCCATTTATTTTAAAAATTGTACCTGAATCATTAAGGCCACCTGAAAGATTCATCCCCCAAAACTGAATGCTATGGCCAATCGTATCAGTAGCAAGAGGGTTATTACCATTATTTTGGTTGGTACTTGTATTGGTTAAATTAGTCGCCTTTTTACATGAAAGGAGTATCAGAATTATAACCAGATATTTATTGATTTTCATATTTTTATTTTTATACTTTACCTATAAAACAACCATTTTAATTTATGCTAACTACAAGGAAAATATTCAACCTATTCTATGTGATTTTTCGCAAAGACCTTCTCTAGCGCAGGTTTCCTGACCTGTGCTTATTCGTTACTCTATAAGAAAAGTTTAGTAACGTGCAGTCACCGGTCTGGAGACCGGCGCCAGCAGATGCCAACTACCCGGTTCCACTTTAAAATTTAAGTGATAAACCTATGTTTGCATTCGCCACTCCGTAACCCAATTCCAAAAAGGCCCCGATATTTTGAGTGAAATAATATCGTCCTCCTACGAAAATAGAGAACCCGGTGGTGCTTCCATAGCTTTTTGTTGAACTTCCCTGGCTATCAGTAAAATGCACATTGTTGTAAGCCAGCATTGCCCCGCCATATAAATCCAGGTTCTTAACTTTTATTTGTGTAAGATGATACGCACCGCGAACACCAATAATAGTGTAGCCCCATTTCCAGGAATACCCGTCACCATTATATTTGTAGGTTTTAAATCCTAAATAGGCTCCAAGGCTTATTACGCCGGGGCCTGCCTGCCATAGCCCCCTTTCATACTGAAGGCTAATAGCCGGAGACCCGGATCCACTATAACCCGCTAAAGAGCTACCCAGGCCAATGCCCGCACTTACCACGTTTGTGCCGATGGCATATACATCCGAAGAAACTTTAGATTTATCCTGCGCCTGTAGCGATGTTAAGGAAATTAAGATACATATTGATAATAGTAAGATTTGCTTTTTCATTTTTGACAGTTTTTAAATTTTAATTATTAATTATTTTTATTTTATTTGATAAACAAGCTTTATTAGCCTATTCCCGCCATTGATTTCTATGTCAACCAACGTCATTAGTTTTTTATAATTTTCACTACTTATATAACTCTTACTTCCCTTTCATCTCCAACTTTTCAGGGTTTTGGCCCGTTACTTCAAATTTGCTTCCTGCTTTGTGAAGTACCAGATCCTGGAAATTATCATCAGAGCCTGTATGGGTTACAGTAATACTTGCCGAACCATTTGAAAAAGATTTGTCCATAGTTTGATACCCCTTTATGCCCTTCAGCATTTCTACGAAGGAATTATATGTATCGTAATTAATATTGCCCAGGTCAATTTCAGTATCAACGGTGCCGTCTGAATTGCCATTTCCGGCAAAATTTCCGTCAGCAGTAATATTCAGTGAATCTTTCATTTTGGCTAAATATTGTACTGCCTCCACCACACCATCTTCCATCACAGCTGCCACTGCAGGATCCATATCACCGGTGTTTACCAGGCCTAATACAGAAACAGTTTTTCCTTCCCTTGACTGCACCCTGAATACACGGGAAACAATAATGTCCCTCGTTTCGGGGTTAATCATTTTTAAGTTGAATCCCATTTTAATTGTTTGCTTGGCCGAGCCTACCCCCAATACTCTTACTCCCTTATCCGCTACACTATATTCGATCACTTCACCGGTAACTACTATCTGTGCACCTAATTGCTTCCCCGCTTTCGGTGTTTTTTTACTACTATAACCATTATGTCCGGCATCAATTTCCTGGGTTAAATCTGAATTATTTTTAAGGCTTTCCAACACGCGGTAACAATTAACCTGGTTCAATGCATTGGTAAGCATCGTTGTTAAATTATCACCCAGTTGTGGGGGAATAACCCCATATCCGACATAGTTATTATTCGACACGGAATTACGTCTCAAAAGGCCTCTCCCAAAATAATTTGGAGAGACGTTAGTTACTCTTGAACTTTGTACAGCAGTTGTAGTAACTGAAAACCGTGTAACGCTGATGCGTGCTCTTTTTTCCAGCGGCAGATTCGAACATTCCTGTTTCACTTCCAGCATGGTAACCTTTTCATCCTTCTGAGAAAATGCGTGTTGAATCCCGCAAAAAAACAGGAGCAATGTTAGTAGTTTTTTCATGATTATAATTTTTGAATTGTTATTTAAAATTGAATTGGGTAACCAGTTTCTCACTCATTTATTTTTTCATACCACCTTCATGATTCTATTAATCTCTTCTTTCCATTTTTGTATTCGCATCAATGTTATTCAGCGTACTGTTGATGCGGAAAAACACAATAGTAAGTTCGCACCAGATGCGCCAAATTAGATTCCCGAAAATTATAAACAGGAAGACTGTAAAACCTCCGCCAGGTATTTCACCTGATAATCCGTTGCTTCCAGAAAATAAAACAATAATTCCGCCGAGAGTTATAAGCCCGGCTACAATTGCATATACTACCTGGATAACCTGTAAGGTGATCATCTTCCGGAATGAAATGTAATCACTCCAGTTGAAGCCTTTGTTAATTTGCTGGCTTTGAATTGAGATTTGTTGTTGCATGATAATTGTTTTTAAAAATGAATATTTGAAAACCCGATGTAAACCTAATATTCCACCCACACTCTATCAACCTACATTTAGAATTTGAGTTGTTTGACTTAGAATTCGCGGGAAAATTGAAGGAAACCGATAGTGGAAATGACCAAGTGGGTATGATGGTGAAAAAGTTTCATTTAATAGGATCTTCTTGCGACACACTATGAAATATTGAGCGGGTATATTTATTTCGTAATTCCAAAGAAATAAGCATTAAATCTCTCATTTTCTTTATATCTTTATACCCTTATTCGGAAAATGTAGCATCAACCCGGTATCCACTGAAACTTAGATGGGCTTTTAATATTATTTGCATGGCCACTAGTTAGAACTAACTAATACACTACTAATTTTCTATCAATAATGAGTAAGGCCTTTTTAATACTTTTTTGTTCATTACATTCAGTTATTTGCCTGTCACAGTATTCCCATGAGGCGGATTCTGTTCTTCATTTGCTGAAAACAAATCATGTTATAGATTCCAATAGAGTAAAAAACTTATTGGTTTTTTCCTATTTGGTTTCTGACACTAAACCGGATACAGCAATGACCTGCGCTGATGAAGCAGTAAACACTGCAACCAGGATTAATTGGCAAAAAGGTATTTCTTTAGCTTACCGGCAGAAAGGCTATGTTTATTATGCGTTAACAGATAATGTGAACGCGATGGATTACTTTCTGAAAGCCTTAAAGGCAGGAGAAAAATTGAACAATAATTTGCTGAATGCTTCAATTTATAATAACATCGCAAACATTTATGCCGATTTAAAAAATTACCAGGTAGCGCTTGATTATTATCAAAAATACCTTGCTGCTTCTATTAGTGTAAAAAGCCAGGTAAATGAGATAAGGGCATTAAGCAATATTGGTAATATCTATATTGAAATGAATAATTTTACCGTTGGGCTGCCCTATTATAACAGGGCGCTTACGATTGCAAATGAAACCGGCAATAAACAAATAAGCGCCGTTATTTCTAATAATCTTGGAGAAACTTTTCTCAAACAAAAGGATTATATTTTGGCTAAAGATAATTATCTAAAATCTCTGAAGCTGGCTGATGAATCCATGAATATTGAAGCCAAAGTAAATGCGTTGAACGGGCTGGGGGAAATCTATTTAAGCCTGCATCAATACACAAAGGCTGAAGCTTATAGCAAACTTTCCCTGCACCTTGCAAGGCAGCTAAATGATGTATCATCACAGGCAAATGGATTTGAAACCCTTTATAATATTTATAAAAAAAAGAAGCAGTTTCAAAATGCATTATGGGCATATTATAATGAAAAAACATTAAAAGACAGCGTAATTAATGATAGTAAAACAGCAGAAATTACCGGGTTTGAAATGCAATACCAGTTTAACAAAAAAGAAGACTCCATTAAAATCGCTGATTACCGGAAACAATCGTTGTCCGCTGCTATAATTAAACAGGATAGGATTGTAAAAAACTCAATAGTTGCAGGCACTTTGATTGTATTATTTTCCGGCCTGGCCGTGTTTGTTTTTTATAAACGCAAACGTGACGTTGTAGAAATGAAACACGAATCAGAATTGAAAACGCAGGCGATGGATACAGAGATGAAAGCGCTCCGTGCACAAATGAATCCGCATTTTATTTTTAATTCACTCAATTCCATCAAAAATTATATTGATAAGAATGATACAGCAAAAGCCAGCTTATACACATCCAAATTTGCAAAGCTGATGCGCATGATCCTCGAAAATTCTGAAAAAAAGGAAATTCCGATAGCCCAGGATTTAAAAGCCCTGGAATTATATATGCAACTGGAAGCTTTACGAATGCCTAATAAGTTTGTTTATGAAATAAATGTGGATGACGCGATTGATAAGGAAAATACATTGATACCTCCACTGATACTGCAACCTTTTGTTGAAAACAGTATCTGGCACGGACTATCGCAAAAAGAATGTGACGGTAAAATATGGATATCCATCCGGAAAGAAGGTAACATGATCAATTGTGTTGTTGAAGATAACGGAGTGGGCATACACGAAAATGATACTGATGAACAAATTGCCCATGCGGATAAAAAATCATTAGGAATGAAAATTACCAAATCGAGAATTGATGTAATTAACAGGATGAAGAAAACCAATGCAACGGTAACTTTCAGCAATCTTGAAGAAGGCACAAAAATAGAAGTAAGATTACCGGAAGACTTAGCTTTTTAACTTATGATAAGAGCCTTAATAATTGATGATGAAGAACATTGTATAGAAGGCCTGCAAAACCTTTTAGCTCAAGATCATAAAAATATCGTTGAAGTTGCAGGCAGCGCAAAAACGGTCAGGGATGGAATAGGAGCTATTACTTTGCTTAGGCCTGATCTTGTTTTCCTTGATGTGCAAATAGGTGACAAAACAGGCTTTGACCTGCTAAGGGCTTTGCCCGAAATAGATTTTGAAATCATATTTACCACGGCATACGAAAAATTTGCGTTGCAGGCAATCAGGTTCAGCGCGCTGGATTATTTATTAAAACCTGTAGATCCGGATGACCTGGATACGGCGCTCATAAAATTGTCAAATGAAAAAGCCAGGAAAAACACTGCTGATAAAATAGATTTACTGCTGCAAAACACACAAAAAAGTGATGGCTTACTTAAGAAAATAATTGTGCCCACAATGTCCGGATTTGAATTTATCGAAATAGCGAATATTATCCGCTGCGAAAGCGATAATAATTATACTACCATTTACATTAAGGGCAATCAAAAAATGATGGTATCAAAAACATTAAAAGATTTTGAAGAATTGCTTTCCGGTTATTCATTTTTCAGGATTCACAATTCGCACCTCATAAACCTTAGTTACATAAAAACTTATAATAAAGGTAAAGGCGGGTCAGTTACATTAACGGATGAAACGGAAATTGAAGTTTCATCGCGGCGTAAGGAGGATTTCATTGCGAGGTTATCGGCCCTGAAATTTTCATAACAAGTTAATGGCCTTAGATTTACTCCCATGTTGAGCGTCTCGCTTGTGCCATCTATATTAAATTGAAAATACAAACTTAATTTTTAATTATAGCACAAGCGAACGTGCTCGTTGCACTAATAACTCATAAAAAATTAAATACCGCAGCTCTTTTATTTCTGTATGTACTTTTTTAGATTGCCATTTCATTAGCTTTTTCAAGTTGCACCAGTGGGGGTAAAAAAGAGTGCAGATAAGTGCGCCAACCCTGGAAAAAGACTTAAACACGTACCATAGATCTAAGAAAAACTTTTCCTCAATCATCTTTTTTTATTTAATACATTTGATGTACAGCAAAATTCCTTCTCATCCTATCATCCTAAAAATCCCGATTCCGACATTGGAAGCCGCCGTCTGGCCTCTGGCCAACGGCATCAAGCTAATTAGCAACATCTTTAAGAGCCGTAGGTCGGAGGCCAGACGGCGGAGAACAAAATTTACTAAATTGAGATATTGCCTTCCTGAGTTAAATTCATACAATTGTATTTGTGCGCGGCAATCATTCGTAATGGCCAAACTGTTGATGAATACTCTTAGCCACCTTTCCTTAATTTGTTGCAGGCCGGTTTACTATTCGGCATGATGATAAATAACAGCATCGATCCGTTCTTCCAGCAGCGGATCATTTTCCTGCTCTGATTGAAAGAATTCCTCGTAATAGGCTTTAATGATTGCCGTTACCGGTACGGTTAAAAATACACCCACCAACCCGAAAGCCACTCCCATCAACAATAACATAAACAAAAGTGATACAGGATGTATTTTCATTTTCGAAGACAATAAACGGGGCATTACAAAGTCCGACATTAATTCACTCATTGCGATAAAGAATATCAATACCCACAATGCAGTGTAAGGCCCTACCGAAAAGGCAACCAAAGTTGGTGGCAGAGTCATAATATAAAACCCGAGGTTCGGTATCATCGCTGCAAATATTACCAATGCACCCCATACCCATGCGCCTGGTACCCCCATGATTGTCAAAAAAATAGTAGTAAGTATGGCTTCGATAGTCCCTCCAATCAGGTTGGCTTTTATCCATCCGATCAGCATGGTGCTGGTGTGCAATAAGGCCTTTTCTGCTTTCTCCCGTTTGTCAATACTGAATAAGGAAAAATAAATTTCCAGCAAGGGAGCCGGCCTGGCTACAGCATAAGCAATGATGCAGATAAAGAGGATGAATAAGAATATAGTACCGGCTATATAAATTGAAATGTTACCGGCTTTTGTAATGATCAAAGAAGCATTAGGAATTATCCGGGAAAGATTATTACCACCACTCGTAATTTCTTTTGCCAGGCCGGGATAGTTTTTTAACCATGAATTTAATTGGGCATTGATCTGTGAAATATAATCCGGTAAGTTGTTGATTAATGTTTGCAATTGTTTGGCAATTTTTGGAATAATTAACCAGCTGATTAAGCCAATTACCAGCACTATACCTGAAAACACAATCGTGCTTGCCCACGCTCTTTTTATATTTCTTTTTTCTAACCAGCTAACAGGCGCATTAACTATTAACGCAATAACCATCGCCAAAATAAATACAAGCAGGATGCCTGAAACTTTGAAAAGCAACCACAGCAGCACGATCATTAAAGCGGTAAAAGCAATTACTTTACTGAAAACTTTGAAAAGGGAATCACCGGAAAGTTTTTGCATCTATTTAATAATTTATGTTTCCTGGAAAAATGAATGCTCATCTGCCGCAGTTAATTTCTGCTTTTCCTTGTAATTAGCCAAATCAAAAAATATTCCATCAATTCAAAACAAGGTAATTTTTTTATAGGTAAATTATTGATTTATTAAAAGATTATCAAAGATATTTCGCGCGGCAATCCAATTTGGATGTAAGCTTTTTGCAGCGATAGCGGAGATGCTCACCACACGCTGCCCTGCCCTGGTGATTACGTGGCTTCATTTAAGTCACCCTATATTTTATTTTTTTTCTTCGGAGCTGTTTTATGGACGACCTCCCAGGTTGTTTCTTTAACTTCTGCTTTTAAGAATTCTTTCCTGAATTCGGCAGAGGAAGTAAACTGCAACTGATTTATTTGCCTCCATTCAAAGCGAACAAAGAAATTATCCTTTTCAAATGGCCATGGGGCCACCGTAAGTTTTTGATCTCCTGCCTGCCGAAGAAAATAGGTTCTTTTGTTTGGGCCTGTACTTATTTCTAATTTACGTTTTTGAGGTTGCACCAGCCCCTGGCAAAGAAGAAGGGAACAGGCGTCGCACCATTCAACAAGGTCATAAATTCTCAATACCTCTTTCTCAGTTAGATTTAATTCTTTCATCCATTTTTTCCGGAGGGTAGCTTGTTCTTTTAAAAAGGATTTTTCTTTCGCATTTGTTGCAGGAACTGTACGGGACAAAAAGTCCATATGAAAAGAAATCAAAAGTGCTATATACCTGTTTTTTGTGATGGTCAGCTGAGAAAATTTTTCATAATAGGCCGGGTCAAATTCTTTCATATCAAAATTCAAAGGGCCACCAGCAGGTGTCAATAAGTTCTTGCCGTCTAATTCTACTTCTGCATCATCATGCTCTGCTATAGCCAGGATGGTTTCAGTCCACCGTTCGGGCCGTTCTGCAATTTTCCATTCTACGGCCAACTGTGCTGCGAGGATGCCGTGCGCTCTTTGCGTTACTACCTGCCAGCCTTTCTTAGTATAATTTACGATCATGGTATAAAAAAGCACTTTATTCAATTACAATTGAATAAAGTGCTTTACAATTTAATTGCTTTCAAAAAATTCTTTCTTCTCCTACATCTTTTTGTTTATCGCTTCAATAGCCGCTAAATGTTTTTCAAGCGTAGGGAGTGCATCAGAAATAAAACTTTTGTAATCAGCATCTGAAATTTTATCTTCCGCTTTTTTAAAGGCATCTATGTCATTTTTATGGTCTTTTACCATCATAGATACATAATCCTTATCAAAATCTTTACCTGTTTCCTTGCTCATTTTATCAATATCTTTCTGTTGGCCATCAGAAACAGCGGTTGGCAGATCTACATTTTTCCTTGAAGCCAAATCTTTCAACTGGCCATTAATTTTTGTATGGTCATCAACCATCATTTTCCCGAAATCTTTTACGGCCTGGGAACCCCCGTTTTTCATGGCTATGTTGCCTAACTGCACTTCCATCATGCCTCCCTGTGCGGCATCTTTTGAAAAATCTTTTGCATTATCTCCTACCGTTACCATTTTAGAGGTATCGGCTGATGGCGCAGGAGCCATCTTATTAGTGTCATTACTGCTCATCGTGGCTGAAGTACTATCGGAATTCATAGTTTCCGAGTTTGAATTGCTGTTGCAGGCAGAAAAGAAAATTGCCCCAATGATTAAAGAGGCCATAATAAACTTTTTCATAAAAATATTTTTTAAGATTAATAATACAGTGGACCTATCAAAATATATTCCAAGAAAACTTTTGACTTTAAAAATTTATTTTCAATAATGTAACCTGTGTAGAATTCTAAACTAATTCAGGTCAAGCCCGAGCCCTATACCGATCCATATTTTCTTATTGTTTACCCACACATGGCTGTTTTTGCCTGTAAGAAAATCAAGGCCACTTAAAAGCACGAAATTTATTTTATTTAAGTCAAGCTCAGAGGCAATACCAGTGGTAAAAACTACTCCGTCATATTCATAATTAATCCGGTTAAGGGTTACAAATTCATCAATACGCGCAGGCCCTAAACCTGCAAAACCTCCGAAACTGTAACCATGGTGAACAATTTGCCGGTTAGCAACATGCAATGGTGTGTTATTATAAGAAAGAATATAGGAGTCTTTGCGGTAACCTGCGTAAAATGCACCGTTGAAGTTAGTATTGAGTTGTGCAGGATAGTCAGGAATAGTAGGCCTGTATTTAAAAATAACGGTAATCACATCCAGGTCAAAATTTTGTGTACTAAAAGTTTTATTAATAAAATCCCGGGGTTGTATATGGGGCGGAAATAAAAAGGTAATTGATTTTACTCATTGCCGGCAAGCGCGCCGCAATGACGTAACCTTTTGCAGTAGCCGATTACAGTAAACCTACAAATAATTTAGATTTTTATTTTGGGGCGTTGGGGCAAAGTTGGCGTTGCAGGTATGAGTATCGGAGCGTCACACGGCGGGAGGCTGAGCCAGTTGGGAAAGCGTTGCTTAGAAAAAGATTTTTTCTTAACGATGTTTTAATCGTAACTTTTCCCTATAATGGCAACTTCAATTAAAAAGGATGGAATAGAAAAGCGTAAGAGTGAAAGAATATATGAATTAAAAAATGCACTTGCTTATGCCAAAGCAATAGTTAATACCATTCGGGAGCCATTAGTTGTGCTTTATCCCAAACTTGCTATATCAAGTGCAAATAAAGCATTTTATAAAACTTTTAAGACAAATGCAGAGGAAGCTATTGGCAAGCATATATATGAAATTGGTAATAAGCAATTTGATATTCCATTATTAAAAAAATTGCTTGAAGAAATCCTTAGTAAAAAACGCAAGTTTAATGATTTCGAAATTGAAAACAATTTTATATCAATAGGCCATAAGGTATTAATTTTAAATGCTCAGAAACTAAAAATTGCAGGAAAAGAGGACCAAATGATTTTATTAGCAATAGAAGATATAACTGAAAGAAGATCATTAGAAAAAAAAGTAGAAGTAGAAAAAAATACCGTTGTAGAACAAAAACATTCACTTGACCTTGCTCAACAAAAAGTTGATTTTATAACTATAACTTCCCATGAATTAAAAACTCCGGCTACTTGTATTAAAGCCTATACACAGTTATTGCAAATGGAATTTGCACCTAACGCTAACGCTGAAACAAAAGCCCTGCTTACCAACATGAATACCCAAATGGATAACCTAACACACCTTATCGACAATCTACTTGAAACTACTGAAATAAAGGAAGGAAAACTTTATGCGATTAAGCAATTTTGATAAGTAAACCCACAAATAGGGCAGATTTTCATTTTACAACCGGTGCAGGCTCTTTAACTGTGGCTCCTTCAAAGGCAAGTTCCTTGATCAACCGGTTGACTTTTCATCTTTTGCCTGAATCAGGATTTTTAAGATTACACTATTTTAGGATGAAGGAAATCTTGTAAATCCTCTCATCCTGTGAATCCTGATGCTGATAAATATTTACAGTAAACGAACCTGCCTACCGGCAGGCAGGCAAATAAACAGGATTGTTATTTTCTTTTTGTCTGAATCAGGATTTACAAGATTCTAGGATGTAATTAATCCTGCTAATCTTTTCACCCTGTGAATCCTGATTCCGATGTTCTTCCTAAAATGAACTTCCAGGGTTGAACTTCCAGGGTTGCCAACCTTCGAAAGGTTGGCAACCCTAATTATCCGATCATCCTGTAAATCCTGATTCTCCCGTTCTTCCTTTAATTAAATGGCAATAACCCTTTTCATATTCCGTTTATAATTTTGAATTTCAAACTTATGAAGAAGACACTATTTTTACTTTCAATTTCATCCCTCGTACTTTTTGCCTCTTGTAAAAAAGACAGCAACCCAAAGCCTTCCGTTCCCGTGCCCAGTGACACGCTTGGTGTAGGATGGGAAAAGATAAACTCCACGGATACTGCCGGGATTCTGGATATATTCTTTATTAACAATACGGGTTTTTTCTTAGGGACAAATGTTTATAAATCATCAGACGGTGGTGAGGGTTGGTCGGCGGTTACTCAAACGGGATTCGGCACGTTCTCTTTTATAAATTTAGCAATGGGGAGCGAAATGAATGCAATCTTTATTACCCCTAATAACCGCCTTGCTATAACGCATGATGGCGGCGCAAGCTTTACTTCTAAGCTTTTACAAGACAATTTTCTAACAGACGTTTTTTTTGTAAACGCAAACGTTGCCTATGCTGCCGGTGACCATATTTGGAAAACAATTGATGGCGGCGATAATTGGGTAGCCCTCCATGATTTTGGGCTGTCGGGTGGATGGAATTCGTTATATTTTACCAGTGAACAAACGGGCGGGTAATGAAAGCGAATGGTGTATATAAAACAACAAATGGGGGTGTAGACTGGCAAAAGGCGAATACCGATACCATTAACCTTCTGATGGGAGGTGCCACTTTCTCCCTTAATTCCGATACTTGTTATTTTACCAATAATCACTCCCTTTACAAAACTGTGGACGGCGGTGCTTCATGGACTAAGAGTTTCAATTTCACTTATGAATGGTACCATGATATTGATTTTGTCTCAGCGAACGTTGGCTATATTTCGGACGGGCGCTTCGTTTTTAAAACAACAGACGGCGGAAATACCTGGGAAAAGGTAGTAGCGCTGGCATCATACCGGCTTATGGAACTGCATTTCACTGATGCTAATCATGGATGGGTTTCCGGTGAGAAGGGCACAGTATTAAAATTTACTCAATAAGCATTTACACCTGATCAACACAAAGCTTTCTTTTTAAAATGCCAAATAACAATTACAATGAAGTACTTATTTATTATGGCCGCCATGCTGTTAATGGTTCCGGTAGCGCAGGCGAAACCCTATTCTAAAGCAAAAATCATTTTACTGAACGGAACGGTAATGGAAGGGCTCGCCACATTTCCTGAAGGGCCAGCGCCGGTACCCATTCAGTTTAAAACAGATAAAACATCCAAGGCTCAACGGATCAATAGCGATAGTATCAAAACTATTATCTACACAATAGATGCTGGTACAACCCATGAGTGGGACCGCCTGAACGCGTACGTAAACGGCCCCCATGTAAAGCCGGAAAGGCAATGGCTATACGTAGTTTTTCGCGGCGCAGTGACTTTGTACACTTATGGATTCACGGGTGATTTGAATAGATATAGATATGATGACATTCAAACCTCGTGGCTTTGTATAAGGCAGGGAGAAGCTATAGCCACCAAGATGACCTCTACCTATTGGAAAAACAGGAGGAATGTTTTTGTGGATGCTGCATCTGACTATTTTAAAGACGATGCTGGCCTGGTGAACAAAATTCAATCAGGCGCTTATACCTGGAAGGACGTGGAAAAGATAGTTACTGAATATAATGATTGGAAGAAGGGTAAATAGTGAGGATGCCTTTGTTAACACTTTTCTCTTTTTGTCTGAATCAGGATTATTTATATTCAGCCGCCGTCTGGTCTCTGGCCAACGGCATCAAGCAAATTAGCAAACATCCTTTTGCTTACACGGATAAGGCGAAAGTTGAAAGCCGCCGTCTGGTCTCGGGCATCAAGCAAATCAGGGCCACTGATAAATGGTGGCTGTAAAAAACTGTGAAGAATGGATTGCAAGGGTTTGATTCATTTCGCTAATCTATGACTCGTCCTAAAAAAAGTTTACAGGTTTACGATAAATCCTGCAATAGGTTTACAGGATAATTTTGTTTAAAGTTATTAAGTTTTCTATAATAGTTTTTCCATAGTCTCTTTTTTAATTGTGTTGGGTTATTATGTAAT
>DATCFI010000146.1:0-11059 GCA_036509585.1 Hanamia sp.
TCCTGACATTACATCGTTATTGCCATAATTTCGGTCATTAATATCATTTGGATTGTCTTTTACGATTTCATTTCTAAAATCTTCCGGAGGTGTTGCAGCAGCATCCCCCTTCCTGATCTCGCCTTTCAGCTCACTCAACAAATCTGTGTTGGTTATGTCATAATTGTTATTCAATTGGGCAATATTCAGGTAAATAGCAGTCGTCATTTTAGCCTGTGGATTGGTAGGCTTATAATCCTTAAGATCTTTGCCTGTGAATTCAGACTTTCCAAGATCCTTACCGATAACTGAATCACCTTCTTCCAACATCGGCAAAATCCTTTTCATTTGCAAAAGCTCGGCCTCGTTCACGCCTTTAGTTACATCGTTCTTAGCTCGCAAATAAGTAGCATAATCCATTTTCTGATCATCATCCATTTTGGTTGTGTCAGTATTCGCTGTGCTATCGTACTTACTTTTTAAACTCCAATAGACACGCGCAGCTTCGTAAGAATCCTGGTGAACGGCGCGACCGTCTTTGCCGCCAATAAAATTCCATCCGTATACATCGTCCACATATCCGTTATGGTCATCATCAATGCCATTGCCTGGAATTTCTCCCGGATTATGCCATAATATTCCTTTCAGATCTTCATGTGTAGTATCAACACCGCTGTCAATAACCGCCACCACTATTGTTTTACTGGATTTTCCTTTTAAGAAGTCATAAGCCTTATCCAGGCTAATACCGTAATAACCCGTGGTAGCCCTGTCTAACTCATGCCAATCATTGGGTGCTACCTTCACCGTTGCAGGATCATTGGTACCAGTTGAATCTGTTTGAGCAAATGTATAAAAAGGGGTTACAGCCAGAAACAAGATTCCCCACAGGAACTGTTTATTTTTTTGCATCATTTTACGTTATTTATTTTTAGCCTGCAAATATTGCGATTTATTTTAAGCAGGAGAAGCCATTTGCAATAATTATAAAATATTTACAACAAATGAAATCTTTATTTAACAGAAGAAGGTTATACAGTAAATTTTATACCCTGAGCCAGCGGCAGGTCATCGGAATAGTTGATGGTATTGGTTTGCCTTCGCATATAAATCTTCCACGCATCGCTGCCACTTTCCCTGCCGCCTCCGGTTTCTTTCTCGCCGCCAAAAGCGCCACCTATCTCAGCACCTGATGTACCAATATTCACGTTGGCTATTCCACAATCACTGCCTGCAAAAGAAAGGAAAGCCTCCGCTTCGCGAAGGTTTAACGTAAAGATTGAACTTGACAGTCCCTGCGGTACGTTATTTTGAAGATCAATGGCTTCTTTGATATCCTTATATTTCATTAGGTAAAGAATCGGTGCAAAAGTTTCGTGTTGCACAATTTCCATATCGTTCGTTACTTCTGCGATACAGGGTTTTACATAACATCCGCTTTCAAAACCTTTGCCCGCAAGTACTTCCCCGGAGATGGCCATTTTCCCTCCTTGTTTTTTTATCTGATCAATGGTATTAAGATATGCCTTCACCGCATCCTGGTCAATCAGCGGGCCTACGTGATTATCTTCTTTTAAAGGATCACCTATTTTTAATTGCTTATAGGCATTTGTCAATTTCTTTTTAAAAGCGTCATAAATATCTTCATGGATGATGAGCCTGCGGGTAGTCGTGCAACGTTGACCCGCGGTACCAACTGCGCCAAATAAACTTCCGATGAGTGAGATGTTTAAATCCGCTTCTTTGGAAATAATAATAGCATTATTTCCTCCGAGTTCCAACAAACTTTTGCCGAGCCTTCCACCTACCGCGGCGCTTACAGCTTTCCCCATTCTTGTAGAACCGGTAGCGGATACCAGCGCTATCTTTGGTTCGTTACAAATCCATTCGCCAATTTCTCTGCCGCCTGTTATCAAATTACAGACTCCTTCCGGCACTTTATTTTCTTTAAAAACTTTCGAAATAATTTGTTGGCACGCTATTCCGCAGAGTGGTGTTTTTTCAGAAGGTTTCCAGATGCACACATCTCCGCAGACCATTGCTATCAAGCTGTTCCAGCTCCAAACAGCAACAGGAAAATTAAAAGCGGATATGATGCCGACAATGCCAAGTGGATGATATTGTTCATACATTCTATGTCCGGGTCTCTCGCTGTGCATGGTAAGTCCATACAATTGGCGAGAAAGACCCAGCGCCAAATCTGCGATATCTATCATTTCCTGCACTTCGCCCATGCCTTCCTGCAGGCTTTTGCCCATTTCATAACTTACTAATTTGCCCAGCGTTTCTTTATTTTTTCTGAGTTCATTTCCTATTTGTCTTATTATTTCTCCACGTCGCGGAGCGGGCCATGCTCTCCATTCTAAAAAAGCTTTGTGAGCAGTGTCCACTACATAATCAAAACTTCTCTTGTCGCAAGAATTTACGGAAGCAATTAATTTTCCGTCAACGGGGGAGAAGGACTGTATTTTATCTCCGGAAGCTGATAACCATTTTACGCCGGTAGAAACGCCCTTGTTTAACTCTGAAATCTTTAATTCTTTTAAAAAATTTTGCATGATGTTTTATTTTTTACTACGAATTCTTTCAAATTTCTTTGAGAGATTTTGCCTGTTAAATATAAAAATTCAACTTAATCACTTAATATTAAGGAATCCAGGTAATATCAAAATTTTCCTTTCGCAATTTACATCACCGTGGATGGAATTTCTGCTAACGGATTCATAAACACAGATATAATTCATTTAAACCTAACCAGAATTCAGGGAGAATAAAAACCTCTGGCGACTTTAATTTCTTATCTCTTATTCCATGTTTCTACCTCCCGCATATTTTCTCCATTTTTCTATAACAGAGTTCATGTCTTCTGGCAAAGGGCTTTCAAACTTTATCATTTCATTAGTTGTTGGATGTATAAATCCCAATTGTTGGGCATGCAGCGCCTGCCTCGGGCAAAGTAGAAAACAATTCTCCACAAATTGTTTGTATTTTGTAAATACGGTTCCTTTCACAATTCTATCTCCTCCGTAAGTATCATCATTAAAAAGCGGGTGCCCGATGGATTGCATGTGAACACGTATCTGATGCGTGCGTCCCGTCTCCAGCCTGCATTCTATCAAGCTTACATAATTGAATTTTTCCAGCACTTTATAATGCGTGATCGCCTCTTTGCCATATTCGCCTTCGGGGTACGTAGTAAATAATTTTCTAAATCGCTGGTGGCGTCCAACATTTACTACAACGGTTCCCTCGTTTTCTTCAAAATCGCCCCAGACCAAAGCCACATAACGCCTATAGACAGTATGATCGAAAAATTGCTTCGCCAGTTTCGTCATTGCGACTGGTGTCTTTGCCATCACCAGAAGGCCAGACGTGTTTTTGTCAATTCGGTGGACAAGGCCAAAACGGGACAATTCAATTTCATTCAAATCCGGGTTTTGTTGTTTTAGGTGCCATGCAACAGCATTGACCAAAGTGCCGCCGGGATTGCCACTGCCGGGATGAACTACCATCCCGGGTTTTTTATTTACTACCATGATATCCTCATCTTCATATACGATCTCAAAAGGAATATCTTCAGGAATAATGGAATTATTTTCGGGGAGATAATCCTGGTAAATCACGATCTTATCAAGCGGGCGTACTTTGTAATTTGATTTTACGGGTTTGTCGTTCAATAAAACTCTTTCGGCCTCAATGGCCTGTTGAATCTTATTCCTGGTAGCACCTTCTACACGCCCCATCAAGAATTTATCAATGCGCAAAGGTTCCTGCCCTTTGGCACAAATGATGGTTTCTCTTTCAAAAAGTTCTTCACCTTCATCCTGTATTTCTTCTTCTTGCATAAAGTTATTTTATGAGCGACGGGCTAATACTAATCAACGTTCAATCAATTAAACAAAAGAATTAATCTCTATTCAATTTTAAAAAAGCATCAGTAAAAGAACAAATTATATCGATTTTTGTTTAACGGGATTGATCATTTAAAAAGAACAACCCGCTAAACCAGATGCGATTCACCATTTACGATTGACCATTCACCCTTCACGACCTATCTTTGCAAATTAAAATCTTTGCATTGGAAAAACAACGGATCATTTTTGAAGACCTTGGAATTATTCATTACAAAAAGGCCTGGGACTACCAGGAAGAATTGGTAAAAAAAAACCTGGAAATAAAAAGCGAGGCGCGAAAGTTGTCGGGTATAGATAATCCGGCATCAGTAAGTGGCAACTACGCAGATCCTTTCTCTCTATCAACTATTAACTATTTACTGTTTTGCGAGCACACACCAGTTTACACGCTTGGCAAAAGTGGGCACATAGAAAATGTATTGATGAATGAATCTGAAATGGAAGACAAAGAAATTGAATTTTTTAGAACAAATCGGGGAGGGGATATCACTTTTCATGGACTTCAGCAAATAGTAGGTTATCCGATTCTTGATCTTGAAAAATTTTTTACAGATATCGGAAAATACATGCGAAGCCTTGAAGAAGTAATCATACTTACCATCGCAGAATACGGAATAAAAGGCGAACGGAGCCAGGGCGAAACGGGCGTATGGATAGAACCCGGAACTATTGGAAAAGAACGAAAAATCTGTGCTATGGGTATTCGGTGCAGCCGTTGGATTACCATGCACGGTTTTGCATTGAATGTAAACACGGATTTGAGTTACTTCAATAATATTATTCCATGTGGTATAGTGAACAAACAGGTTACTTCTATTGAAAAAGAATTGGGATTTAAAGTAGATTTTCACGAGGTAAAGAAAAAGGTTAGGAAAAATTTTGAAACTGTTTTTGACACCCAGATAATTGACAATTAATTTTTGTGGAAAAATGGAATTCATCAATAAAAGTTGATTTACTACTATTACGATTTGGCCAAGAAAAAGAGCCTGCAAATTATTTTGCAGGCTCTTTTAACTTTTTAACAACAAAAAAAATATTCGGCGGAGAGTTAGGGATTCGAACCCCAGGAGGTGTAACCCTCAACGGTTTTCAAGACCGCCGCATTAGACCGCTCTGCCAACTCTCCGGCGCAAATGTAAGTGTTGAATTTTATTCAAAAAATAAATTCCGCATATTTTTTAATAAAGAATATTTTTTTTTCATTTGGATTCGGAATTATAAAATATTTCTTAATAAATATCCGCATTAATGTCACAAAAAAACCGTTCTAAATTAGAACGGTTCCTAGATTGCAAGTCAAATAAAATCTTTTGACAGCAAGTTTAATAATATCAGTAAAAACTACCTTATTATTTCTTAGTGGTATCAGCGCTCATTTTATTTGCGCTGCTATCTGCCATTTTTGCCATGCTGGTATCTTTAGCAGCAGGAGCCACTGCAGAGTCAGAAGGGGCAGTTACTGTAGTCGTAGTTGTTGAGTCAGTAGTTGTTGCTTCAGTTGAAGAAGAATTACCACCGCAAGCGGTTAAGAAAGCTGCAACTGTGAAAACAAGCAATAATTTTTTCATTGTTTTTATTTTTTTAGATTTTAAAATATACACATTGATACCCTCATTTAAAAAAGGTAACCCGCTTAAAAAAATTTTTTTCAAAATTAATTTGGGTTACTTTTCCATTTTCTAAGTATTAAATATGACTGAGGCAAATTCGAATGAACAGGAAAACGTTTTGTTAACGGGGCTTGCTGCAAATGATACTGACGTCATCGAAACAATTTATCGCGATAATTATCCGACCATAAAGGCTTTTATTATCAAAAATAATGGTTACGCGGATGACGCTCGTGATATTTTTCAGGAAGCGATGATTATCCTTTTTGAGAAGGCTAAATCAGATTCGTTTGTTTTGAGTTGTCGCTTACAAACATATTTGTATTCGGTTTGTAGAAGACTTTGGTTGAAGAAATTACAGAAGCAAAATCGTTTCAATCCATCTGTTGAATTGATTCATGAAATTGTACCTGTCGAAGATGAATTGGAATTGCATGAGCAAAAGGAGGCGGATTTTAAATTGATGGAAAATGCTTTGCAAAAAGTTGGCGAACCCTGTAAAAGCCTGTTACAGGCATTTTATATTGAAAAAAAATCGATGCCTGAGATAGCGCAAATATTTCATTATACAAATGCTGAAAATGCGAAAACACAGAAGTATAAGTGTCTCGTGAGATTAAAAAAAATATTCTTTGCACAATATAAAAACACCGATTGAGATGGAAGAGAATTTACTTTTAGATGCGATAGAAAGATACCGAAATGGTGAAATGACCGAACAGGAGAAAGTCTTTTTTGAAGAACTCAAAAAAAATAATCCTGAAGTCGACCAGGTAGTGGTTGAACATTCATTTTTTCTC
This sequence comes from Hanamia sp., assembly GCA_036509585.1. Taxonomy (GTDB): domain Bacteria; phylum Bacteroidota; class Bacteroidia; order Chitinophagales; family Chitinophagaceae; genus Ginsengibacter. The sequence continues at coordinate 6,307 of DATCFI010000146.1, forward strand.
AGCGAATTGGAAAGAATGAGCGAGATTAATGCGTTAAAACATAATCTCGATCAGGTAGAGAGTAAATTGATAAATGAAGGAGCTATCAATGGCAGCCCTGAAAAAATAAAATCAAAGGTGATCTATTTATGGAATCGATACAGGCGTACGATTGCCGTGGCTGCTGCTATTGCCGGCGTGGTATCACTCAGCACAGCTACTGTTATTTCTAAATATTCCGAAAACAAAAAGGTAGAAGTAATTACTCCGTTGGTAGATAATAAATTAAACCAGTTTGAGCATAAATTAAACCAGATCGAACACAAATTAAATGATGCTGCTAGTGTCAATGCTACGGTAAGACCTAAGTTTGAAGCCAATTTTAGAGCCACCGCCTTTCTGGTAGATGGTAAAGGATATCTTATTACTAACGCTCATGTGGTAGATAAAGCCAGAAACCTGATTGTTGAAAATATAAAAGGTGATCAGTATTATGCTAAGGCTATTTATACCAATGATACGACAGACCTGGCCATTTTAAAGATTATCGATTCTTCATTTAAGAAAGTGAATGGCCTTCCCTATACTTTTCCTAAAACCTCGGCCGAACTCGCCGAGCCAATTTTCACTTTGGGATATCCACGTGAAGAAGTGGTTTATGGCGAAGGTTATTTAAGTGCAAAGTCTGGATATTACGGCGATACTACCTCTTACCAGATAAGTATTTCGGTAAATCCGGGTAACAGTGGCGGACCGGTTATAAATAAAGATGGGGAAGTTATTGGTATTATAAGCAGCAGGGAAACGAATGCTGACGGAGTAGTGTTTGCTATTAAATCAAACAATATTTATGCTGCATTGCGCGAAGTGAAAAAGTCAGATGATATCAATATCAAACTTCCTACAGTTAATTCTTTAAAAGGAACCAATCGAGTTACGCAAATAAAGAAACTTGAAGATTTTATTTATAAGGTGAAGGGAAATTAAAAGCCTGAAAGTTAAAATAGCGGCAGTTAAAACACTTCTCCGGCAAGAGAAACCTCGTTACTCATATTCTTCATTTGCAAGAGTTAACCTTTTTTCTCCACCTCAAAAGCATATTTTTTTAATTGAGAGCAACTCAAGGTAGTAATGGCTTTTTCTGTCACAGGTGAATTGTTTTTTTCGAGCAGGTTCAGCTTAAACTGGTCAAATTCTACTTCAACAATTTCGTATAATTTGGTAACAGCGTCATTTTTTTCCATTACTCTCAAATGAATCGTTAGTTGCTTGCCGCAATCTGTAATAGGAGTCCACATCTTTGAAATATTTTTATGATTACAAATATTTATTATCTCTAATCGAAATATAGATAATTTTAAGCTTATAAATAACGAGATAATAATTAGCACTAGATCGGACTAAATCTCAACTGTAGTAAACAAAGATATAAATGATATTTTTATTCACTTATATTCGACAGCTAAAAATCCTGTTTCATTATCCAACAAAAATTTGAGTATAATAAACCTGTCCTTTGGAATCCTTTGCTGTGCCAATGCCAACGTACTTATAATTGCCAAGCATATTGCGCCGGTGTCCGGGCGAATTCTCCCAAAGTGTTACAACCTCTTTAGCTGTATTAACGCCATAAGCAACATTTTCAGCAAAAGCATGCATCCCTTGTATTTCCTCGCTAGCCTTTTTTTGCCTGTCACCAAAACCATCGTGGCCGAATGCTACACGTCCGCTTGCCATGTCTTCACTATGTTGTTGGGCGATCGCGTTCAATTCCTGTTTCATTATTAGCCCGTTTAAACCTTGCGACTTTCTGAATTGGTTGGTTTTTGTAAACACATCATTCGCCAGGCTTGAATCAGTAGCAGGCGAAAACGAATTGAGGCTTAAAAAAAGAAAGAAACCCAAGCTTAGGGAAGATAAAAAAAATCGTTTCATTGGTTACAAATATTTTGGCGTTACGCATATCAAAGATAAAATGATTTAGTCGTCGGATTTTTAATGGAATGCTAAGAAATAGAAAAATTCCGATAAATGCTAATTAATAGTTTGGCAGGAATGAAGGGTTAAAATCAGGTGTGGATTTTCCATGCTAAAGTAATTGTTTTTATTTCAGTCAGAGATTCACAAAGCAGTAAACGAACAAAAAAGATTCTTTTCTATTTATGTATTTATACGCTTTAGATAGTTAAAATAGAAGGTATTCGTCACGAAGTTTACCCGTAACGTGAATTATTTCTACATGAAAAGTTAATATTATAACAGTCCTCTGGTTGGCATATTTACCAATATTTTTCTTTAATTACTTTATTTCTTTAGAGCCGGCAAATCCGTTTTCGTTTTATTGATAACGGAAGTTACACTTGATATTATTCCGGCAATATCAGAAAGATCGGCGGGTACTATCATCGTGTTATTAGTCTTGGCCAGTTTACCAAATTCTGTGAGATACTGCTCGGCAATTCTAAGATTCACCGCGTTTAAACCTCCTTCCTCATTAATCGATTGAGCGATTTCCCTGATTCCTTTAGCCGTCGCTACTGCCACCATTTCTATCTCTGATGCTTTTCCGCTGGCCTCGTTAATTCTTTTTTGTTTTTCACCTTCAGACAAGGCAATCGTCTGTTGCTTTTCACCTTCCGCACGATTTATTTTGGCTTGCTTATCGCCTTCTGATTCTGCTATCAAAGCTCTTTTTTCACGCTCTGCCCGCATCTGTTTTTCCATTGCGTCTTTGATGCTTTGTGGCGGTGAAATATTCTTTACTTCATAACGAGAAACTTTAATCCCCCATGGACCGCTGGCTCTATCCACTGCTTCTACAATAGTAGCATTTACTGCCTCTCGTTCTTCAAACGTTTTGTCCAATTCCATTTTTCCTATTACACTTCGCATGGTGGTTTGTGAAATCTGAATTACAGCGAATCGGTAATTATCAATTCCATAAGAGGCCTTTTGTGGATCAATAACCTGTAGATAAATCACCCCATCCACTTCCACAGCAATATTATCTTTGGTGATGCATATTTGAGAAGCCACATCCAGGGCCTGCTCTTTCAGATTTTGTTTATAAGCTACTTTATCAACAAAAGGAATTAAGATATGAAAACCGGCCTCAAGTGCGCGGTTGAATTTCCCCAATCTTTCAATAATGTAAACCGAGCGCTGCGGTACTACTTTAAAAGTGGACAAAAAAGCTACCAATAGAAACAAGATGATAACTACCAGGATTATTGTTGATGCTGTCATACTTTTTTGGTTGATTTTACGAGTAATAAAATACTATCGTTTCCAGTAATGATTACATTCTCTCCTTTTTCAATGATGTCTTCAGACGCAGCTTGCCAGGTAGTTCCTTTGAAATCAACTTTGCCATTTTCACCCGGTGAAATAGCAGTGTCAGCCTTCGCAGTCTTGCCCAGAAACTCATCTTCAAGAAGTTCTGTAGAATGTTTTCTTTTCCATAATATTTTTGAAAACCATTTTCTTAGCAGGAGAATACTGGCGACCGAACTGAGTAAAAAAATGATTAATTGCTGATTAATAGAAAGATCGATGAAAAGGCAAAGTATCGCTACAATCCATGCGCCCACTGCAAAAAAGAAGAGAATTAGTCCCGGCAAAGCAAACTCCAACAGGAAAAAAATAAATCCGAGGATGATCCAGAAAACCGGAGCAGTTAGAAAGCTTTCCATTTAAATTTTTTTGTTTGGGAAAAAACTAGTCTCAAATATAGTTGAATAAAATGAAATTCGTAAATGGACTGTAACTGTAAATTAAGGTTGCTCTAAAAACTGAGATACTAAATGTTCAGAAATGAATTAAAATATTCAGCGGATTTTAATAGCCTGCTTCCGTACCAGCTAAACATTTCACCATCAGCCAACATGATTTTTATTCCGGGTAAGTGCTTTTTGATTTCATCAATATGTCTTTCTTTAAAAGGGTAGGGCTCTGATGAAAGTAAAATTAGTTCAGTTCCTTTGTTTGATAAATCATCCAGCATGATTTCCGGATAACGGCTTTGATCTGCAAAAACGTTTTCTAAACCACAATAACTCATCATATTATTGATAAAAGTATCGCCACCTGCTACCATATAAGGACTTTTCCAAATAAAATAAGTAGTGGGGATTTTTTTTCTGGCACTAATTTTTTCTTTTATTTTTTCAAATTTGTTCGTTAATTCAAGCGCTAATTCTGCGGCTTTAGCCCGGGTACTGGTTAGTCGTCCAATGTCTTCAATCATTATGATCGCATCAGAAAGGTTATTTACATCCGTTACCCATACGTCATATTTTTCAGCCAATACCTCTACCTGATCTTTTACATTTTCCTCTTTGTTTGCAATGATCAGGTCGGGCGAAAGTTGATTGATCGTTTCCAAATGAATTTGCTTCGTTACGCCGATTCTTGTTTTATTCCTATACCATTCGTCGGGATGAATACAAAATTTGGTAATTCCAACCACTTTATCGCCCAGCCCCAGGTAGAAAAGCAATTCTGTCTGCGAAGGAACCAATGACACGATTCTCTTATATTCTTTGTGAGTGGAGATTTCCTGGGTCAAGATCATGATTCAAAACTACAAGGGTACGACCAAAATAAAAAACTCCCGCGATCTTTCGAAGGCGGGAGTAAGTTTTTTACTGCTTTGGGGCAGTTTTCCTGGGACTTTCCCGGTAAATAAAGTTTCCCGGTTTCAGTTTTCGGTTTTGGATAGGAATCAGATACAATTTCTTTCAATTGGTTCTGATGGTTCTCACAAGAGTGAATT
>DATCFI010000147.1:0-3488 GCA_036509585.1 Hanamia sp.
CGTTCGTCCAGGTACAGCGGTGCAGTATCCATTAAATGTTTAATGATTTTCCTTTCCGTGTCGTTGGATGTATATTTTTCTACATCGTTTTTATAGGTTCCCCAAATGCTTTCATAAATAACCCGTAAATCTGAAAGGCTATGTTTCTCAACGTCTGTTTTTATTACTTCGGGCATACCTCCGATAATTGCATAGCGATGAAAAGCGTCCATTAAGGTTTGATGTGCAAAAGCTTTTACCGGAACCTGCTGCAATTGTTTTAGCAACGCTTGCTTTCCGGTGGCTTCCAGATATTCCTGAAAATTTAACGGGTGGAGATATAAGAATTCCACACGGCCTACCGGGAAGCTATGTACTTTCTGCATTGCAAACTCCAATAATGAACCTGCACTGATGACATGAAGCGCAGGTATTTCTTCATAAAAATAGCGCAACAGCTGTATGGCCTTGGGGCTCTCCTGAATTTCATCGATAAATAGAAGGGTATCTGTGACAGCCGATGAAGGAATATTATGTGCTAAAAATAAAGATTCAAAAATAGTTTGAACATCATCAAAGTCATCAAAATAACGGCGGTCTGCCGACTTCTCCAGGTTGAGCACAATAGCGTGTGTGTACGTTTTGGCAAAATCGCGTATCAATGTGGTTTTGCCAACCTGACGCGCGCCTCTTATGATAAGCGGCTTACGTGCGGCACTTAATTTCCAGCGATTAAGATAATCTTCAATACTTCTTTTAAAAGGCATAATAGCGAGGAGTAAATTAAATGTAACAGAATAAGGGCAAATTTACATAATTTTTGTAATGAAGTAAACCCTATTTGAATAGTATTTTGTAATAGAATAAAGGCAGATGACATTTAACTACTGTCAGCATTTAAAATTTCAATGTGATCTTTGGATGATCCTGTTTACAAATTTATGGTGGATCGCCTTTTTCCAATTCAATCCGAACCTGTCACAAACTTACATCAAATATGTGACAGGCAAACGGAAGAATATTGTATAAATAAAATGTTATTCTGTATATTTGTAATCAATAAGCAACAGCATTATTTTGGTTTATTTTGTAGGTGACCTATTCGGTGACCTCCGAAGATTATAAAAACATAAAGAGCTGATTAATAGCGACAAATTCAACAATAGTCGTTCCCTCCGGCTCCACGAAAGCACGCAAGTACCGAAATACTTGCGTGCTTTATTCGAAATTTCTTATATCGAATAAAATAATGTTTAAGAGGCCTTCAGATTAATTTCTGAGGGCTTTTTTGTTTTCCAGTAGTCGGATTTTTTTAAACCTGCGCAGTTCCTCCATCAACGGAAATTGAAATGCCCGTAATATAGCTTGAATCATCCGAAGCAAGGAAAAGCGCTGTGGTAGCAATCTCCTGTGGTTTACCGACCCTTCCTAACGGCACCTTGCTGATATATCCCATTTCACCGCATCCGACAAAGTTACCGACCGGCGGATGAAACGTAAAGGCTATACAAGCGAAGCATTTTAATTTGCTTTTTAGCGGTGCTTCGGCCTTGACATTTCATACACCTTGCGCTTTTGGTGCCTAAGCGTTGAAAATGGGATGGTGTGCGAAAGGTACCGGCCACTTTTCAGAATCCTTTTGTGACAGTAGACTGTGATAAGCTCACTCTGTTTTCAAACTCTTAATAGGATTTACAATTGCTGCTTTTACAGACTCATAACCAATGGTAAGCCAAGCAATAAATAAGGCTGCCACGGAGGCCGTTAAAAATATTAACCAACTAACATTTATGTGATATGCAAAACCTGACAACCAGTTGTTCACCGCAAACCATGATAGTGGTATTGCTATTGCTATAGCGATAAGGATCAACCGGGTGATCCCGGAGGATAATAAATAAACCAGGCTTAACACTGATGCACCTAATACTTTACGTACACCAATTTCTTTAGTTCGCTGTTCTGCCATAAATGCAGATAAACCATATAACCCCAGGCTGGATATAAAAATGCCCAATATGGCAAACAGATTAAAAATATTGCCCATCTGCTGTTCTCCTTTGTAAAGGTTAGCCAAGTCCTGGTCAATGAAATCAAATTTAAATGGATAAGCCGGGTTGAGTTCTTGACTTATTTTTTCTAAAGCCTTTATGATTGTACTGGTATTGCCAGGTTTTGTTCTTACAACGATAAAACCGCCATTTTTGTTAAAAGATAAAACTAATGGCTGTATGGTCTGCTGAACTGGTTTAAAATTAAAATCTTTTACAACGCCGATAATCGTACCCTTGTTACCGCGAAATGTAAGTGTTTTTCCAACTGCCGTACCAGCAGTTAGACCCATAATACTTAGCATTTTCTCGTTAACCATATAATTATTTGAATCTGCCATAAATTTCTCTGAAAAACTTCTACCGGTCATTAATTTCATTCCAAATACATCGACAAAATTTTCATTGACGGACATCGTGGGAATAAATACCTGTGAGCGAGGATCTTTGCCATCCCAATGCACGTCAAGTGTCCAGTCTTCCAGGTTGGTGGGCAGGTTAGAAATAACGGTAAAATCACTGGTTAGTGAATTTTGTGCTAACTCGTTTTTTAGCGCCTGCCTTTTGCTCCATAAATCTCCTGTGATCGGCATATATAATAGATTGGCCTTTTCGAAACCTGGGTTTCTGTCTTTGATAAATTTAAGCTGGTTGTAGATAACCACAGTGCCTACCAGCAATACAATAGAAACCATAAATTGTGTCACGACCAAAGCGTTGCGGAAAAGTAAATTGCCTCCCATTGATTTCACATTCCCCTTGAGTACTTTAACCGGGTTAAATCCGGAAAGAAATAAAGCCGGATAGCTGCCGGAGATGAGCCCGGTTAACAAGGCAATCCCAAGCAGGCTCAACCAAAGCTTTGCATCTGCTACATCAATGGCAAGTCTCCTGTCGGCCAACTGATTAAATACAGGCAGGAATAGAATAACTATGCCCAAGGCAAGTATTAAGGACAGGAAAGAAATAAAAACAGATTCACTTAAGAACTGTAGAATCAATTGCCCGCGCACAGCGCCTGCAACTTTCCGCAATCCGATCTCTTTAGCCCTGCGAGCTGATCGCGCAGTAGCAAGGTTCATGAAATTGATACAGGCAACTACCAGTATCAAAATAGCAACTATGAAAAAGATGTTTACGTATTGCGCGTTCTCGTGCCCTGGCAGGTCGTACTGTCTTTCTGGTGCCAGGTGAATTTTGGTTAAGGGCTGCAATTGAAATGTGGCTTTCACGTCGGGAATATGCTGATGATAGATCTGATCCATTTGCTTTTCCAGCCTTGCTAAATTTACTGATGTGGGATCAAAGCTTTTGCTTAATTGAAGATAGGTGAGAAAGTTAAAGTTGCCCCAAGTATTGTCTTTGAGGTCGCTGACAATATTTGCAATAGCGGCCATCGGCACAATGATGTCAAACTGCAGATGTGAATTAGCCGGGACAGCTGCAAAAACGCCAGTC
>DATCFI010000148.1:0-3701 GCA_036509585.1 Hanamia sp.
TTCTGCATTTCCCTGTGAATTATTCATATCCCATCCCAAAGCTGTAAAGAAAGGATCAATAAAATCTTTTCGTGTAAGGGTCTCGTTATAATCGGCTTTTTTATAAGAAGCCAATTGGTCTGTAAATCTTTCCACCAGTGTGGCAATTTGTGAGTAGGCTTCTTCTTTTGTGAACATGCAGTTATGTTATGAATCAGATTTTAAAAGCAATATTGAAATTTAATTTTGTCGTTTCTATGATCCCATTTATCAGAATACGTTTTTAAATTATAATAGCAATTAGTTAACTCACAAAGTAAGAAATAATTCAATTAATAAAAGAAAATTCCGTTCTCAAACATCAAGCCATAACAACCCCATACGACGAATCTTCATACAAGAAAAAAGTTTCCTTGCCTGAGAAAAAAATTTCGGATATAAGAATGAGTTTTTCTGATATAGGAAAAAAGATTTTCTGATATGTCATTTTTCACCCCAGGCTGCTGTTGGCGTCCCGCCAACAATGTCTTTCACACCCAATTATTTTTGTGTGTAGCACAAAACGAAAGCCTGAACTTTTTGTATTAGTGAAGGGGCTGTTGGCGCGGACGCCAACAGCAGCAGGGGGGAACTACAGCCCAATAGCGAACAAAAAGTTGATGAAATGCACGTCAGCCCAGCTAACGCCAATGCGACTGTTCAAGCAACACCTACGGTGAGGGCCCACTAATTAATCAATGCCATCTTCGCCTTTCATTAAAAATATAAATAAAATGAAAGGTGGCAACGAATTTTCAGTAAAAGAACTCAGGCCGGATGCGGTTGAATGGCTGACGAAACTTCATCAAACGATGATAATAAAAGAGTATGGCAAAGGCAGTGTACGTAATTATTGCCGGGAGATGAAACTGCTCTTTAAGTACTTCAATCATAAAGCGGTTACAGATATCCGGCAGGCAGATATTGAGCAATACCTGCAATACATTAAAGAAGTACACAAAGTAGGCCGGGCCAAGTGCCGTAGTGTGGCACAGTCATGCAGCTTTTTCTTTAAACGCATATTGCCTGTAGCCTATATTGTACCGTCTAACCTGTATCCAAAGAAGCAATTTATTTTGCCCAACATTATGTCGGAGGAAGAAGTGATCAAACTCTTTGCCGCGCCTCTTACTTTAAAAGAATATTGTGTCATTGGTTTACTTTATGGGAGCGGCCTGCGCATAAGTGAAGCCTGTAATCTTCGATTGCAGGATATCGAAAGCCAAAACAAGCGTCTGAAAGTTTACCAGGGCAAAGGTGCTAAAGACAGATATACACTTCTACCTGATAAGCTGTTGCAGCAACTTCGGATATTTTACCTGGAAGAAAGACGTCCAAAAGAATATTTATTTACCAGCAAACAAACCAAACAAGCCATTCACGTTCGAAGCATGCAGGTAATTGTAAACAGCGCTATGGCCAAAGCAGGATTTAAAGACAAACCTTTTACGGCCCATACACTCCGCCATAGTTTTGCTACGCACCTTCTTAATATGGGAACCAATCTGCATGTCATAAAAACCTTGCTGGGACATAGTAAGCTGGAAACCACGATGGTCTATCTGCATCTGCAAAAGCATACTCAGTTAGGTATTGTATCCCCTTTAGAAGTTGTTGTACATGGTGGAGCAGTCGCTAAATGAACGCCGGCAATTGCTTCAAACAAAAATCTTTGCTCATCCTTCTGTTGGAGGATTTAATCCTTACAGCCAGGCAGTGCTAAGCCGTTTAAGCCGTTGCCATACAGCAGGCATAGGTGTGCATCATTACAGGTGCAACAATGAAGAGTGCAGACATATGCACTATCAGTACCATAGTTGTGGTAACCGGCATTGCCCGAACTGCGGCGGCATGAAGCGAGAGCAGTGGATAGAAGACCGCGTGGGCGAACTGTTGCCCACTACTTATTTTCATTTGGTGTTTACCCTGCCGCAGGAGTTACGGGGGCTATGCATGGGCAACAGGAAATTACTGTTTGGTTTGCTCTTTAAAGCGGCACAGCATACCATCCTTACCCTGTCTAAAGATGAGAAATATATCGGTGCTACACCGGGCATTGTAAGCATACTACATACCAATGGACAGGACCTTACTTTCCATCCACACGTCCATAATATTGTAAGTGGCGGCGGTATTCTCCCCTCTCCCGGGGGAGAGGGGGCGGGGGTGAGGTGGATAAAAGAAAAGAGAGCCAATGGTAGTTTTTTGTTCCCCCGCAGGAGTATGGAAAAAATATACAAGGGATATTTTTTAGACCACCTGAGAAAATACATCGCTAAAGGGTTTTTAAAATATAGCGATAGCGTAGCATTAGAAAGCATTCTTGCCATCGTGGGGCAAAAGAAATGGAACGTGTATGCCAAAGCGCCCTTTGGTGGCCCTGCGCAGATCATAGAATACCTTGGGCGTTATACGCACAAGGTGGCTATAACTGCTCACCGCATCATAACTATAAACGATAGCCATATCAGTTTTAAATACAAAGACTATGCGGACAACAATAAGGAGAAAATAATGACGCTGGAACATGCAGAATTTTTGCGCCGTTTTGAACAACACATCCTGCCAAAAAGCCTTGTGAAAATCCGGCACGCAGGTTATCTGCATGCTAAAAATAAAATGGAACGCATAGCATCAGTATGCAAACAATTAAAGTTGCCTGCACCTATGCAAAGAGTACATACCCCCGTAGCATTAAGGCTGCTGCTGCAAATGGGTAAAGATATCACCCTGTGCCCGGTGTGCAAAAAAGGACGCATGAAGCTTGTGCAAACATTTATTTTCCACAACGGTTGCCTGGTAGATGCAGCAGACTTACGCAATCGGGGTTCACCAAAAATAAAAAGCAAGTATGCAATCAAAAACAAAAATGTATAACCCCTTTACTGATTTTATAATGCCTAAAAACGATGACCGTTTTTTGGGTAAGGGGCATTATGCATATCCGGCAAAATTTATCGCTGTTGAAAGAACTGCTTCGTCTGCTTCGACAAAATCCCACTACGAAAAACAGCCACAAAACATCTTAGAGAGATAGCTACTTCTGCCCGGTGTCGCTGAACATCGTATTGCAAAAAGCCCCGGTCTTAAAGGATTAGGGGCTCTTTTATTTTTTTTCAAATCAGTCTGAAATTGGGGGGCTTTCTTCAATACGCATAATGTTAGCGGTTCGTGTTTGTCGTTATGGCGTCAACTACTTTGGTTGAAATTCGTATTGGTTGAGTAAGTTCATAACCTGAGAACCTCCAACACCTGTTCTTTCTGTTCTTTGAACTACCATTTTTGCCTGAGTTAACTCAATAATTTTAAATTCAAAGTCAGCAAATCCACCACCGGTGTAATGAACTTTAATTGTCTTGTTGTTGTTAAGAAGTGTCCATTTGCCACGAAGTGTGTCCATGCCATTTGATGTTCCAGCTACACATGAACCTGCTGGCTCATTTTGAAAAGCTCCGTCTCTTTTATAGTTCCATATCATGTCGGAATAGCAACCGCCGGGGCTATACCAATTATTAGATAAACCTTCTAAGGGTGTTCCCTGAAAAGGTGTCAATATTATCCGTCCAGTCATTTTCCAGCTCTTTGAAAGAAGCTCAGGAGTTGCGTCAATATATTCTTTCTTGCAGCTCAAAACACAAATGAAAAGTAAGAGTAAGGGTAAACGCTTTTTCATAACTGATGAA
>DATCFI010000149.1:0-23300 GCA_036509585.1 Hanamia sp.
AACAACTTGCCTCGTCTTTAAATTGCCGATTAAATTTGATTGAGTTCACTCCTACAAATTTAAACTTTTTATCCATCGAGCTAAAATAGCTCTTTTTTAATTATTGGGTGGCCTAAACGTATATACCTATTAATCAATTAAGAATTTGTTCTTTTTCTTCGTTTACTGGTGTCTTACAATCAACATATCAAATAAAAAATCCACTTATTTACTTGTTCACTATACATCCCATTCATTGAAACAGTTTTCAATTGATTTTGCTTCGAAATGATTTTTAACAGCTTAGGATCAAAAAAAATAATGAGTCTTTAAAGAGAATTCTTATTTTTATGGCCTGATTTTTTACGCATGCGCGAAATTTTTCTCATAGCAGCTCTTTTTTCCTTTATGGCAGCAAAGTCGCAAACGCCCGGCATTGCAATGTTTCCGATGTATTCTGAAACACCTGTCGTTTTTAATCATTCCCACGATAGTATTGCAAAAAAGAAATGGTTTGTGACAACTTATGCAGAGATGTCTACCGGTATTTCCTTTTTCAAAGGAGGTAGCGCCACTTACCTGGCAGCCCCATTAGGCCTTCAGTTAAACAGGAGAATTAATAACAATCTTTATGCTTTTGCCAATGTATCCATTGTTCCTTCTTTTACAACTTTCAATGGTAATTTTGGTAGTAACAGCTTCAATAAAGGTTTTGGCAATTCGCCCTACATGACAAATTCTTTTGATATACATCCGGCGGCATCGTTGGGACTGATGTATGTCAATGACGCAAGAACCTTTTCAATCTCCGGAAGCGTCAGTGCTGAACGAAGCTACTATCCGGCTTCCGGCTATTCCCCGCCCACAAATTATCATCAAGGCCAGGTTATACGATCAGCACATTCAGACAACTAATAAATCAAAAACTTCCCGGTTCCGCTATATTCACCGTTTCGAAATTGAAGCGGTTCTTTAAAATTTATCAATATACATTCCGAATATCTTCCCTATAAAAATGATTACAGTGAAGCAATAAAAATCTTCAATTCCTATTTTCTTCTGGTGAAAATTCCGCAAAGAATTTAGCCAAAAGGAAATGCCTTTTCGATACGATATCCAACCGTTCCTCTCATTTGCATTTTAAGGAAACAGAATCACGTTAAACCTGATATCCGCGGAAATCAACTCGAATTTTAATTATTGAAAAAACGAATCCTGATGCTGATTCGTTGAAATCTGAGAGAGTCTAACGGTGAAGAATGAACGAACCTCCTGCCGACTGGCAGTGGAAAACCGATCATCTCTATTTCCAAATAACAAAAAAGCCCGCTTCAGATTTTGAAGCGGACTTTTGTTAGCATTTCTTCTCTGTTAAGAAATATTATTCTTAGTTCCGAGAACTTTAATTCCGAAGTAAATAAAATGAATGATGGCAAAAATGTTTGAAAAATAGAAAAGTGCGGAGTCCGGAACGTCGGCGGTATTGTGGTGTGCGACAGCAAGCCCGGCTAACAAAACACTCAATGCAAGCCCGCAAATACCCACAATTTTTTGTCCTTTCGGGTCTAATTTACCATCGCTAAGATGGCTTTTCTTTATTCCATAAGCCGCATAGATATCAAGCCCCACCAGCATCCATACGATTAAACGGATCCATGTATCGAAAGGAAGGAATACCATCATTCCGAGGCAAACCAATACACCCAATATCGGGATCAATGGCACAAAAGGTACACGGAAGCCCCGTGGTGCATCTTTCATATATCTCCGCATGACTAATACACCCAGGCACACTAATATGAAGGCGAATAGCGTACCGATGCTGGTCATCTCGCCCACTATTCGTCCCGGCACAAACGCGGCAAATGCACTCACAAAAACCATAAATAATAAATTCGATTTGTAGGGCGTGCGGTGTTTGGCATGAATTTGTGAGAATACTTTTGGCAGTAAACCATCCGTACTCATTGAATAAAACACCCTGCTTTGTCCTAACAGCATCACAAGGATTACTGAAGAATAGCCAAGCAAAATCGCGATGATGATCATCGTGTTCAGCCACGGATAAGCAGGCGTTACGAGGCCGTTTATTCCAACAGGGCCCATTTGTTTAATAGCAATTGCAACAGGTGCCAGATCAGAACTGCCACCTACATTAAACATTTTGTAGTTGGCCACCCCAGTCATTACATAAGCGAAGAAAATATAGAGTACTGTACATATCGCAAGCGAGCCCAGGATACCTATTGGCATAGCCCTTTTAGGATCTTTGGTTTCCTGCGCCGCAGTAGATACCGCGTCGAATCCGATGTAAGCAAAGAACACAACAGCGGCCGCTCGTATGATACCACTCCATCCAAAACTTCCAAAAGTCCCTGTATTTTTTGGAATCAAAGGTTTCAAGTTTTCGGGGCGGATATATTTAAAACCAACAAGAACAAAAATGATCACAATAGACACTTTCAGGATTACAATAATTCCATTTACCCAGGCCGATTCGCTGGTACCCCTGATCAATATCAACGACATAACTACGACGATAAAAACAGCGGGCAAATTTAGAACTCCATGAATCATTTCACCCCCCGCTACCTGCACCGAATCAAAAGGCGTCATCATCAATTCAGGCGGCAGAGCCACCCCAAAAGACTTAAACAATTCACCAAAATATCCGGCCCAACTGGACGCCACGGTTGCCGCACCTACCGCATATTCCAACACCAGGTCCCAGCCAATGATCCATGCAATAAATTCGCCCATAGTGGCATAAGAATAAGTATAAGCGCTTCCCGCAACAGGAATCATTGACGCAAATTCCGCATAACACAATCCAGCAAAAGCGCAGCCAACAGCAGCTATAATGAAAGAAATCATAATGCCAGGCCCGGCGTAATTAGCAGCTGCCATCCCGGTAATCGAAAATAATCCAGCACCAATAACAGCCCCTATTCCTAAGGCAACTAACGACAACGGCCCCAGGGTACGTTTCAAAGTATTGCCTCCCGTATCGGCTGCTTCCGCTAATAAGGTATCTAAAGGTTTTCTGGCGAACAAACTCATAATGGTGTTGGTTTTTATGAAATAGTTTGGTTTAAAGATTTGGAAAAGTAAGGAATAAATTAAAAACTTTCTAAAAAGATTTACAGACATGAACACAAGGATATATCAGGCATTGAACCAACGGCTAATCGTTTAAAGAAGAAACGCAGGTAATTGAAATAAATAGGTTTGGAGCATTGCTTTTTTTACCCGCAAAATAAATGTGGAATTCGAAATAATCTATCGGCAAGTTTAAAATGATCAAGAAACGGTTCAATTTTAGCCCATGATTAAATTACAAAAACAAGGTTTAGAAAAAAGGAAATATAATTCGTATTCGATACTGAAACGCCACGATAATTAAATCGCATGACCCTGGTTTCTTTACATGCATTAACCTTATGTTGTTAAGATGGGAATGCAAACTGAATTCATAATTAAAGTCATTAAAAAAATATTTCCAACAGGATTTCCACACAAAACCGCATTTATTTCTCCTGTCATATACAAATAAAAATTAGCCGGTAATACCTACCAGCGCTGAATCATGGTGCGAATCTGCAAAGCCTGCCTCCAAAAGACGTAGGAGTATTTTTAAAAGTATTTGCCATTCTTTGCGGTAAAAATTAAAATAGTTTTGCGGTTTTTGCACTTTTAACAAAATATTTATCATACGTTTGTTAACGAAATCAAAATACAGGATGCTTAAGATAGAGAGACAGAATTTCATTATTCACCAGGTAAACCTTCATAATAAAGTGTTATCCACAGATCTTAGCAAGCAAATTAAAGTGTCGGACGATACGATCCGCAGGGACATTCAGCAATTGGCTGAAGAAGGCAAGATCATTAAATTTCACGGAGGCGCTTTATCGCCATCATTTCATAATAATCACACATCGTCGAATGACGTATATGCTTACCAGCAAAAGAAGATCATCGCGCAAAAAGCGGTTAGGTTGATAAAAAATGGCATGTTCGTGTTAACGACAGGTGGTACTACAATTATGGAAATGGCAAAGGCATTGCCGCCAGACTTGCACGCTACTTTTATTTCCGGAAGTATACCTGCACTCTCAGAATACATCCTTCATCCGAATATCAATGTAATTTCTATCGGAGATAAAATTTCAAAGGATTCTAAAATTACGGTGGGCTCTGATGCGATATCAAGAATAAAGGAATTAAAAGTGGATTTATGCATTTTGGGCGTTTCTGCTATTAATCTCGAAAACGGAGTTTCCGACAATGACTGGGAAGTAGTGCAGGTAAAGAAGGCTATGATTGAATCATCTGAAAAAGTAGTTTGCCTTACGATTTCAGAGAAAATTAATTCGCGCCAGCCATTCCAGGTTTGTGATGTCAAAAAAATCGATACACTGATAACAGAACTATCGCCGGAGGATGAACTATTAAATCCATACGTAAGTGCGGGAATAAAAGTGTTATGAATTAGAAATTGCGATACAGCAACGCAAGAAGCTGTAGCGCCTTAGTAAAAAGAAAGTTTTTTATCAACATACAATTAAAATTCCGTTATGAGAAAGTTTGTAACTGCAACAATGACTTTATTGTTATTACAATTTAGCCAAATTTCGTTCGCCCAGCAACAAAGACAAATCACAGGAAAGGTAATGGACGCCGAGAATATACCATTGCCGAATGTGAGTGTATTAATTCAAGGGAAAAATGAGGGAACGCAAACTAATTCGCAGGGTGTTTTTAACATTCAGGCCAACACCGGAAATGTGTTAATTGTTAGTGCTGTCGGCTATACCACCCAACATATTAAAATAGGAAATTCCGACAACTTTGAAGTTAAACTAAAGGTTGGAGAGAATATGCTGAATGAAGTTACTATTGCGATGGATCAAAAAAGAAGTTCAAGAGAAGTTGGCAATGCAGTACAATCAGTTAGCGGAAAAGTAATTGCTGAAACACAGAGAGAAAATTTTATTAATGGTTTACAGGGACGAGTTGCCGGACTAACCGTTACCCCTTCAACCGGCGCTGCCGGCGCATCCTCAGGAATTGTATTAAGAGGCTTTAATACAATATCAGGAACGAATCAGCCTCTGTTTGTTGTAGATGGAATCATCATTGATAACCAGACATTAAATTCTAACTCGCAAAGTGGAAGTGGGATTGGACTTGCATCTGATGGTAACAATAGGTATAATGATAATACCAATCGTATAGCAGATCTGAATCCGAATGATATAGAAAACGTCACTGTCTTAAAGGGCCCGGAAGCTACGGCATTATATGGTAGCCAGGCAAGTTCCGGCGCCATCTTAATAACTACGAAAAAAGCAAAAGCCACCAGCGGCAAGATTCTATTAAATTATGATGATAATTTCCGTATGCAGAAAGTTACCAGGTTCGCCCAGGTAAATAACAAATACGGACCTGGACCAAGTAATAATAACCCCACAGCTCCACCCCTATCAGGTCAGTTCAACTCATTTGGACCGCTATGGAAACCTGGAACCCAATTGTACGACAATCTTCATAACTTTTTTCAAACAGGATTTTCTCAGAACCATAATTTAAGCGCAGAGTTTGGAACAAAGAACGTGGCGTTTAGAGCATCCGGTGGATATTTTGACGACAAAGGTGTAGTACCTAACAATACCTATAAAAAATACACTTTCAAACTTTCCAATACCACCAAAATTGGAAAAATGATTACCATTACGCCTTCTGTGGCCTACACGAATGCAACGAACGTGTTACCCCGAAAAGGTTCTAACGGATCATTATTAGACCTATATGCGTGGCCGGCAAACAATGATATCCGGAATTACCAGGACGAGAATGGAAATAAACTGCTTTTATTTAATACTAATTATAATACTGATTATGACAATCCAATCTGGAATGCTAAAAACAATCAGAATGGAGATCAACTTAGTCGGTGGATTTCTACTTTAGGAGTTGACATCACTCCATATTCCTGGTTATCATTATCTGGCAGGTTTGGCTATGATACTTACAAAGACAATGGTTATGTATTCACTAATCCAGAATCTTATTTACTTTCTGCCCCAATTGCCGGTGGTTTAGATAATTATTACCGCACTTATTCAGGATACAACCACACCATTACCGCCACTGTTAGGAAAAATTTTGGCGATTTCACCACAAGACTTTTAGTAGGAACGATGTGGCAGGACCTTGAAACGAAACAATTTGCAGTTTATGGTACCAATATGACTGATTCCGTTGGTATTGACGGAAATATGTACAAAAATGGATCTATTGTTACATCTTCAAGCCTAAACCCAAAAGATAGCAATACCACTAAAACAAACACCAGGGTTCGTTTGTTGAGGAACTACCAGGGATTACCAAACGAAAGCATCTTCCGCGAACTGGCCTATTTTGGCGAGGCATCAGTGGGCTATAAAAATGTTTTGTTTCTCACCTATTCTCATCGATTCGAATCTGCTTCACCGATTCCGGCAGCTAACAGAAACTATAATTATCCGGGAGTAAGTTTGAGTGCGATTGTTTCTGACATTTTCCCTGTTCTCAAAAAGAGTAATGTTTTAAATTATGCAAAACTCAGAGGCTCGGTAGCAAATACGGCAAGATTAAACGATCCGTATTCTAATCAATCATTCTTTGTAAATAATTTCAGTAGTACTACTTTACCGGTTACTTACACTTATGGTTACACGAATGCAAATCCATATTTAAAACCCGAGACTCAAAAATCATACGACATAGGTTTGGAACTCAGATTCCTCGACAATGCCATCACGTTGAATGGAGATTATTACAATACACTTTGTCTGAATCAGATTGCACAAGGCTACAGAGCAAGTTATGCAACGGGGTTTATTTTAAATACACAAAATGCTGCATCATTGCGAAATCAGGGTGTTGAACTAAACCTGAATGTGACCCCCATCAACAAACAAGATTTTAACTGGACCATCAATTTCAACTTCAACCACATGTGGAGCGAAGTATTAACCTTGCCTGCTTCTATTGGTATTTTAAATGATTTCTACAATTCCGATACTTATATTTCCAACGTAAGGGGCGGATTGATCAGAGGACATTCTACAGGAACTATTACAGGCTCTACCTACAAGAGAAATAGCACTGGTCAGATATTAATTGATCCTTCAACGGGCATCCCATTAGTTAATACCGGGAACCAGTTAATTGGCGATAGAACGCCAGGCTTTACTTTAGGCACCTTAAATACTTTCAAGTACAGGAATTGGAGTTTCAGTTTCTTATGGGATTTAAAAGTTGGTGGCGATGTGTATAATGGAACTGAAGAATTTCTGAACAGCTTGGGAAAAAGCGAAAGATCAGCTTACCGTGACAAACCTGTGTCAGTAATCGGTGTATTAAACGACGGCCTTCAGTACAGCAAAACACCTACAAAAAATACACTGGCTATTTTACCTCAATATTTAAGCTCCTACTACACTTCAATGCCGGATGAAGAGTTTATTCAAAAAAATGTAAACTGGTTTAGATTAAGAGATATTACTTTAAACTACACCCTGCCCGCAGCATCTTTGGCAAAGTTGAAAGTTTTTAGTGGTCTGGGATTTTTTATAACAGGAAATGATCTGGTATTAATTTCTAATTATTATGGAGCCGATCCTGCAGTAAATGCCAACAACCCTGGCACAGGTGGTGTGGGTGGTTATGGTATGGATCTTGGAAATATTCCTACCCCATTGAGTTTAAGTTTTGGAATAAGGGCAAACTTCAAATAACACATTTTAATTAAAATCAATAAACATATTTATTATGGAAAATAGATTTCTAAAATCAATGCTCATCCTTGGGGTAATAAGCGTTTACGCTTTATCATCCTGCACGAAAAAAATTGATGATGCATACCAGAATCCTAATGCCCCGGTAGTTGTTCCTATTGAAACAATCCTGCCCGGCGTAATAGGAGGATTCACCGCTTTTAATTCAGCGGCCGGTACCAACTTCGGAGTGCAAGCTGATGATGTACTCCTCGGGCGATACATTCAATACTGGGGGTCTACAGCTAACGGGGAGAATTATGGTTCGATGGGTGGCACAATCGGAAGTGATAATACCGGTGCCGTATGGGGAGCTGCTTATTATGGACACGGACAAAATGTCAACAGAATTATTGATTGGGGGATTCAACAACAAAAATGGGACTACGTAGGAGCTGCTTATGCCGTAAGGGCATGGGACTGGCTTACATTAACCAATCAATATGGAGATGCTATCCTGCAACAGGCTTTTAATACAAGCCTTTCGCAATTTCTTTACAATCCACAACCTGATTTTTATGATAGTTGCAGGGTTATTTGTTTCAGAGCATTGACCTATCTGAATATGACTGGCGGAAATATGAACCCAACCAATTTTGCTCAAAGCGATGCCTACTTTAATGGTGGAAGTCTTGATAAATGGAAAAAATTTGTTTATGGTATTCTCGCCCGTTCCTATAATGACTTAAGCAGTAAACAAATTTATACAACCAATCATTACGCCGATTCTGCTATTAAATATGCAACATTATCATGCACTACTAATGGTGATAATATAATTGCTACTTTCTCAGGCGCAAATAGCAGTAATGGATTTAATAGTTATTTTGGCCCTACACGGTCTAATATGGGAACTGTAAGGCAAGGTGGGTATATAGCTGATTTAATGTCTGGTGTTAATGATTCAGCATTCACAGGTGTGAATGATCCGAGAACCTGGTATTTACTTAGCGAGAATGCTAATGCTACTTTTAAAGGTGTATTACCATGGCTTGGAATGACACAATATCTTAGTGGAACAACTCCTACACCTGATTATCCCAAAAATTTTTGGAGAAATCCTATTGCCAGTGCAACAAATGGCAAAAACGACAGCGCTAAATATGTTTTCAACAATACAAGCCCATGGCCTATGATGACCGCTTCTGAAATGCAGTTTATAATTGCAGAAGCTGCCTATCATAAAGGTGACAAAGCAACCGCACTCACTGCATACAGCAACGCCGTAAGCCTCAATTTTGATATGTTAACCACATCCTTTTCTTTTGGCATTCCTGCCGGCCGCCAAATTACTCCAGGTATAAAAACGGCATATATGTCAAATACTTCAGTGATTCCTACTGACCCTGATAGTTTGAATTTATCACAAATCATGTTGCAAAAATATATAGCCTTATTTGGATGGGGTACACATCAGACATGGGTGGACATTAGAAAATACCATTATGTAGATCTGGATCCAGCAACAGGGCACCAGGTTTATGCAGGATTTACTCCACCTCCTACTTCTCCTATCAACTATCTAACTTCAACAAATAATGGGAAATATGTTTACAGATGCCGACCACGGTACAATTCGGAATACTTATACAATATTCCTGAACTTACAAGAATCGGTGCTCTGAACCAGGATTACAACACTTATGAATGTTGGTTTTCTCAACCATAAATTAATTAACCAGAAAATTAAAACAAATGAAACCTTTAAAATTAATTATAATTTTCGTTGGGATAGTAACTCTGTCTTCATTGTTTGAAGCGTGTACGAAAGAAACGCCGAATGTGGGTCAGCCGCTAACTAATTTTACAATTGTGG
The DNA here is from genome assembly GCA_036509585.1 of Hanamia sp. GTDB lineage: Bacteria > Bacteroidota > Bacteroidia > Chitinophagales > Chitinophagaceae > Ginsengibacter. The sequence continues at coordinate 9,619 of DATCFI010000149.1, forward strand.
CCAATGTCCAGGTATTTAATGCAACCGTAAAAGCCGCGCACAATTATGTATATGTTGATGGAGCGCCGGTATCAGGAGCCGCATTGGCTTACGGTGGTGTATTTCCGGGTACGGCTTATTCATTTATAGTAAATCCCGGTGCCAGAAATTTCTTAATAAAAGATACTTCCAGCGTGACATCACAGGTGCCCCTTAATTTCACTCAAAACATGGACGAAGGAAAAAGCTATACAATTTTTACTTATGATAGCATTACCAATATCCAACAATTAACTGTGACGAATAATATTATAATTCCAAAAGATACCACTTGCATGCTCCGGTTTGGTAATTTTATTTATAATGCAACCGGGGTTCCAAATGTGGATGTGTACTCATACAGGAGAGGAGCTACAGCACCCGTTTTTAGCAATGTAGCGACTGCGTCTGTAACAAATTTCATTCCTTACGCTGCGGGACTAACTGATACTTTGTATGTATATGCTACCGGCACCACTTCACCGCTGCTTGTAAAAGCGCTGGTACCTACCCTTACACAAACAAGAAGTTATACTTCTGTCTACAGCGGCAGCTATACCGGGAAACAAGCTATTGCTACGTTCGCAACTTATTAATTGCTGGCGAAGCAAGGTGGAATTTTTAATATTTTGCGAGACTGCTTAAAAAAAGCAGTCTTTTTTATTTTCAAAATAAATGAGTTTTTCTTTTTAAATTTCCCGTTAGCTTTGTAGCTCAATTATATTATTTGATTATATTCTACCATCTATTTCTACTTATTTATAGGGCCGGGATCTATTTTGTTGCATTCTGGAATCCCAAAGCAAAGTTGTGGATCGTGGGTAGAAGAAAGGTTTTTGAGAAACTGAAAAGTACAATTCAATCAAAAGAAGATGGAAAAACAATCTGGGTGCATTGTGCCAGCCTGGGAGAGTTTGAACAGGCGCGTCCTGTATTGGTAAGAGTCAAGCAGGGAGACCCTTCGGCAACATTCATCGTTTCTTTTTTCTCTCCTTCAGGTTACGAAATCGTTTGTAACGATAAAGATTTTCCAAATGTATTTTACCTGCCGATGGATTCAAGACTTCATGCAAAAAAATGGATGGATATCATAAAACCCGACCTGGTTATTTGGGTGAAATATGAATATTGGCATTTCTATTTGCAGGAAATAAAAGCAAGAAATATTCCGCTGGTGATGATCTCCGCTGTTTATCGAAGCAACCAGGTATTTTTTAAATGGTACGGCGAATTCTATAAAAAAATGTTGAATTGCTTTACTCATTTTTTTGTCCAAAATGAAGATTCAAAGGAACAATTACAAAAAATAATTGCCAAAGAAAAAATTACTTTTTCGGGCGATACCCGTTGCGACCGGGTAATTAATATCGCCGAAAATTTTATCGAAGTACCTGGAATAAAAGAATTTTGTGGTGATAATAAAATAATCGTCATGGGAAGCACCTGGGAAGATGATGAGGCCGAATGGACTCATTTTGTAAGACAACATTCCGACATAAAATTTATTATCGCACCGCACGAAATAGATACAGAAAACCTGGCTGATGTGCAGAAAGAATTCCCGGCCTCTGTTTTTTATTCGGAGTGGGTAAAAGCCCCTCCCTTGGAGGGGTTTGGGGAGGCCAATTGTCTCATCATTGACAACATTGGAATTCTATCCCGATTGTACCACTACGCCACCATAACATATGTTGGTGGCGGCTTTGGCGACGATGGTCTCCATAATATCCTGGAAGCAGCGGTGTATGGTAAACCGGTAATTTTTGGGCCGGAATTCGACAAAAATTTTGAAGCAAAAGAAATGATCGAATCCAAAGGTGCTATAAGCATCGACAACGCGCTTGATTTGGAAAAAGTAATAAATGATTTATTAAGAAATGAAATAGAATTGGCCACCCGAAGTGAGGCTGCTAAAACCTACGTTTATAAAAACGCAGGGGCGACAGATAAAATAATTTCATTCTTAAACGAAAAGAAGTTGCTTTAGGAAACAATCTTCTGCATTGAGTTATGACTGAAAAAAAAACCCGAATATGTTTTCTCTAAAAATTAAAAAAGACTTTTCTTAATTTTATAACGCCGAATTCGATAAATAGGAATTCAGCTAAAATGTTTGTTTACGATCGGATCAATTGGATCAGAGTATAAAATTATTCACGTTAAACTCCTGACGTAGGGCCAGGAAATTATTGTTATCGTGAAAACAAAAATCTTGGTAAAAAGTTTGTTTACTGTAAAAGAAGAAAATCGCAATAGGGTTGCGCATCCGGAATACAATTTCAGAAAATTAGATGTCTATCAAAATTCTTCTCATTTGCGTTGTTCTAACTGTTCGCCGAATTCAAAAAATAATTACTTGTCGCTCGTTACCTTTGCGCGAATATTGAATCAAGAAACTTTTGCAAAACCACTTTCAAATTCCCGAAGTAAAATCCTCCCTGCTGGAAAAGTTTGGGATCTATTATCTAAAATTTTTCTGGCAAAAAGATTCTACCCATCGTGTTTTTGATTTTACTGATGAAGACCTCACTAAAAAGGTAAGCCATATTACAAGAAAGGGAATTGTTTATTCATGTATTGTGGGGATCGTTTGTATTTTTCCTACTATCTGGATAAATATTTATTTATCAGGCAGCCCCTTTCTTATTCATTACGGATGGGTGGCTGGTGTTTCAGCTGTTTGCATTGGCATCGAACTCTACCTTCTTTTTCTAATAGCATTAAAAGCCGTCTACGAAGTAAGCGAAATAATCAATATGCGCGCGTCGAAAAGCGAACTGTTACAAGGCGGCGTTTTCAGTGTGCCACATATTCTTTCAAGGACAGCACTTGAACTGCCCGATCCGGAATTAAAAATATTAGGTATCGATCCTTTTAAACGTATTTCAAAAAAGAACCTGTTAATCCTTGGCCTTTTGTACAAGGCGAAAATCTTTTTGACTAACCTCGTTACCAAAAATCTTCTTTTACTTACTGTCGGGCAAACGGTCGAAGGAGTTTCCATCTCGTATTTTGCGCTCGTAGTTGAATGTTTTTGGAATGGAGCAGTTATCATAAGAGTAGTACACGAAGCCAGGTTGCGGCTATTTGGATTTGCATTGGCCAACCAGATAGCTGAAGAAGTGTTACATGAAAAAATGCTTACGCAACTTTCGCCACTTGCCAAAACCGGTTGTTTAAGGGCAATCGGCAATGTGGTGGTAATGGCACAAAATTATCATCCCAATATGATGATACTGCTAATACGATTTCAACAACTATTGCAACTGGAAAAGGAAGATAAATATGATGATTGGAATCTGTTTTTAGAAACCTTGAAGTCGGTATCGGAAAAAGAACGCAATTTTTTGCTTGACCTCTTTACAGTCTCCGCTGCTTTTGATGGCAAAGTCTCGCACCTGGAAGAAGAAAATCTTCGAAGCGTTTACGGACATGAATACGATTTATATTATAAACGCCTGATGCAGTTGACGGATCATTTGAAAAAAGGCAAATTAAATGCTGCTTTGAGTTTATGCCGGTTAGATTTTGTGGCTGGGTAATTAATTTTATCTTTTTATGGGAAATCATCCTCATTAACTGGATTGTTCTAAATACAATACCCATTTTGACTGTCTAAGATCGCGATTATTGATTACCGTTACAATCAATTAAACAGCCCGGCAAAATGCCTTACCATATGTTTATAAAATAGCTATTCCAGTTATTTGTTCGTTTACTGATTTAAATTGATATCCAGCTGATTTCGTCGTAATCCCGTACCTGCTGACATAAGCGCTCAGTAAAAAATTATTTTTTCCATTCATTAAATAATATTAGATTTGGTAAAATAATTTAATATGATTGCTTCGAAAACCTTTCGCAACGTATTCTTTATTTTCATGATAATGTTAGTAGCATCGTTCTATTCCTGCACTACTACCAGGGTTGTTACTAAATATGACTCCGACACTTTTGCCAATAATCAGCTGAATGCAAAAACTACCTGGTCTTACTTTTGGGGCCTGGTTCAGCCAAAAGACATCCATCCCTCTTGCGATCAACGGTTTAATCACTTGGACCAGGTGACGGTAAAAAATAATTTTGGTTTTGTAATCATTTCGTTTTGTTCACTCGGCATTGTGATGCCGCAAAGAGTAGAATGGAGTTGCGCACCGTATAGCCCACCCACCGATTCATTAGGACATAATTAAAAAATACTTTTATGACATCGCTCACTGATTTACCTGATGGCATTTCATTGTTTCCAATCACATCGTGGCAAAATGGCCATGAAAACTTTGTGCATACTTTTAAGCAAAATGCCTCATTCAAACTGAACATACCTTCTTCACAATCTGCGAACCCCTATTTAGACACAACAAAAAATTTTCAATGGCTTATTCAGTATGCGATTGACAATAATCTTCCATTGCGCGCATTAGGAAATGGCTGGTCTTTTTCCGAGGTGGCCATTTGTGAAGGAGGGCTTGTAGATACCAAAGCATTGCGTCTTACTTACAATCTTAAAAATTCTTTTGTAGCGCCGGAATATTTGCAAAGTGGAAACCTGGCAGCCAATCTTTTTTTTACGGAATGTGGAATAAGTGTACTTGACCTTGATGAAAAATTAGAACAGGATTCAAATCCTAAAAGATCACTGAAGGCTTCCGGAGCCAGCAACGGCCAAACCATCGCGGGCTGTACTTCTACCGGCACACATGGTGCGGGTTTTAATGTGGGTGCTGTTCATGATTCTATTGTTGGATTGCACATAGTAGTAGGATCTGACAGGCATGTATGGATTGAAAAAAAATCCAACCCCGTTGCTTCAGCAGATTTTATAACATGGCTTGGCGCAGAACTCATCCAGGACGATGATATGTTCAACTCAGCAGTAGTGAGTTTTGGAAGTTTCGGATTTATTCACGGCATCTTGATAGAAACTGAACCGGTATTTTTGCTGGAACAATATCGTTTAGGAAATATAGTCTACAATGACACTTTGAAAGAAACCATAAACCACCTGGATTTTTCTGGCATTCTCAATGTGCTCCCCTACCCTCCAGATTCTCCCGGCAGAGAAATGTATCATTTTGAAATATTAGTTAATCTTCAACAATTTGCACCTAACGATGCTCAAAATGGTGTGTATATCAAAACAATGTATAAGATACCTTACAGAGATGATTACACGAAAATAACGGACGATGGTAATGGTTTTACTTATGGTGATGACCTTTTGGGCGTGATGCAAACAGTATTGGACGGCCTGGGCCCCGGCCTTTCATCACTCCTTGTGCCGGGATTGGTAAACAAATTATTTCCATTAGCCTTCACCGCTGGCGGCAACATGACCGGCACTGTGGGCGAAACTTTCAGCAATACCAAATTCAGGGGAAAAGCAGCCAGCGCTGCCATTGGTGTTCACACCGATAATGCCACCCAGGTTTTGGAAGAAATAGTAGCGATTAATAAGGAATTTCCATTTGCCGGAGCGCTTGCGCTAAGATATGTAAAAGGTACAGACGCAATACTTGGCTTTTCTCATTTTGATAAAACCTGTGTGATGGAATTGGATGGAGTCGACTCTCAGTTGTCAAGGCAGTTTATCGAAAAAGTCTGGAGCCGACTCAGCGAATTGTCCATTCCGTTTACGATGCATTGGGGCAAATTTAATTTCAACGTGAACCCCGCACTTATGCAGGCGATGTACGGCAATGATAATATTTCGAAATGGAAAAATTGCAGAAAACTTTTATTATCTGAGGACGCGCAAAAAGTATTTACCAATAACTTTATGATACAGTGTGGTTTGAATGAATAACCTGGCTATCTAAAGTTTCTATCGACTTGTGAAAATTTCAAGAAACTAAAGAGACGAGCATTTTTTAACTTCTAATTAGTATTCTCCCAGAAACATATCTTTTAGAATCGGCAATTAGGTCCCAAACTCCACGGAGAAATACTAGTTACCGCCTTCAAATTTGCAAAATAAGAATCACCACTTTTGATTTGTTTACTGATCGAATTACAAATTTCTCCCCTTTACATTCCTGGAATTCACATGAGAGCCTTTGGCCATAATGCATGATTTGTTAAGAAATAACCTCGACGATATTTTTGGTACAATACTTGAATTTTTAGGTATGATATAACCTATTCAAAAACACTAAAACCCAAAACATGAAAACATTAAGTTTATTGGTGCTAGCAGTGGGGCTAAGCATTGGTGCATCACCACAAACAACGTCAGACACATCACATTCAAAAACCCACCAAGAATATGCTAAGAAAAAACATGAGGGATATGCCATAAAAGATGGAAAATTGATGATGTGGAAAGATAGCAAGATGTCGGAAGTAAGCCAAGACGTAACATTAGCCAATGGAACGTCCATATCTAAGGATGGAAAGGTTGCCTGGCAAAATGGAAAAACAGAAAGCCTAAAGGAAGGCGAATGGATAGACGAGACTGGAAAAATTCATTCCAAAAAATAATTTTTCGTGTAACCTCTCAATCAACCTGTAAATCAGCCCGGTTCTTCAAAGGACCGGGCTATTTGCAAGAAGTATAGATGTTTTAAAAAACAATTAAAATATTTGTCCCAAAATAAATCATCCAAATTTTATTGCTAAAATTCAAAGAAATAATTTTTTAGAATATAAAGAAACCCACGTACGTCTCGGGCTACAAAATTTAAAACAGCGGAAAACAACATTTCCAACTAAACATGATTTTACACTGATTATTGATAAAAAGGTAGTGAATTTGTTATATTAAAAGGGAAACTATAAATTGTACAAGAATTTTTGTGACGTAAAATCGCCAAATTAATTTACCGCCAATAAACATTCATTTACCGAAAACTAATCAGCCCGAAAAAAAATTTGCAGTTACTTTTGCCATCAAAACTTTAGAATACCCAAGATGGATTACAATTTAAATATTGAACATAAAACTTCTACAAAGGCAGCACTAAAAAAAATGCTGATCTTCATGAAGGAAGAAAAAAAGAATCTGATCATCGCATTTGTTGTAATGGCCCTCAACTCAGGCATATCCATGCTAACCCCCTATTTAATTGGGTTCACGATTGACCATTATATTCAAACAAAAATTTATCGCGGGTTGTTATTATTCACCGGCATTTTATTGGGCCTCTTTATTATTTCTGCTGTAACAGATTACCTCCAAACAAAGATAATGGGAAGTATCGGGCAACGTATGCTGTATAGCCTTCGCAACGCGGTATTCAATAAAATACAAGGCCTGCCTGTCGCATTTTTCAATCAAAATAAAGCAGGCGATCTGATATCCAGAATCAACAATGACACAGATAAAGTAAACCAGTTTTTCTCGCAATCACTTCTCCAATTTGTAGATAGTATTTTTATGATGGCCGGCGCAGCGATATTTCTTTTGGTGATTCATGTGGAACTGGGATTGGCTGGATTGGCACCCGCCGTTTTCATCTTAATATTTGTCGGCATTATTTCTCCACTGGTTAAGAAAAAAAATGCCGCGAGTCTGAAAAGTACGGGCGGTTTAAGTGCCGAAATACAGGAAAGCCTTGGCAATTTCAAAACAATTGTTGCTTTCAACCGTCGTGATTATTTCAGGAACAAATTTAATTTGGCAAATACAATTAACTACAAAGCCTCTGTGGGCGCTGGTTTGGTAAATGGTGTTTTTGTTCCCGTATTTACGCTCTTCTCTAATATTGCGCAATTAATCGTTCTCGCTTTTGGAATTTATTTGATTTCAATAGGCAATTTTTCCATCGGTTTATTGATCAGTTTCATCGCTTACATACAATATTTTTATCAGCCACTTAGACAACTTGCCACTTTGTGGGCCAGTTTTCAAACAGCAATGGCGGCGTGGGATCGGATATCAGTGATTTTAAATTTAGAGTCGGACATGCCACAGAAATTGGAAAGTGTTACTACGCTAAATGCCAGTTCCCCTTTGCTGTCTTTTAAAGATGTCTCTTTCAAATACCCGGCAGGCAAGGAAGTCTTGCACGATATTAACTTTCAACTACAGCGGGGGAAGACATACGCTTTTGTAGGACCAACTGGAGGTGGCAAGACCACTACCGCCTCATTGTTTGCCAGGTTATACGATCCCACACAAGGCGAAATATTTCTTAACGGAAACGATTTGCGCAGCTACACACCTGCAGAATTAAGTAAGAAGATTGGGTTTATTTTGCAGGAACCCTTTTTATTCAATGGCACAGTACGAGATAACATTTTATATGGAAACGAAGCTTATAAACTTTTTGAAAACGAGCAACTGAAACAAGTGCTGAAAAACGAAGGCCTAGAAAATTTAGTAAACCGGTTTGAAGAAGGCTTAGATACCAAAATAGCAGCCGGTGGCGATTCTATGAGCCTGGGAGAAAAACAACTCATTGCATTTATAAGAGCAGTTTTAAGAAAGCCAGACCTTTTAATCCTCGATGAAGCCACAGCCAATATTGATACGATCACTGAAAAATTATTAGAAGACATTCTGCAAAAATTACCTGAAGCAACTACCAAAGTCATCATTGCGCATAGATTAAATACAATTGAAAACGCAGATGAAATTTTCTTTGTCAATTCGGGAGAAGTAACAGCTGCGGGTAATTTTGACAATGCTTTACATTTATTAATGGAAGGGAAAAGAGATAGTTAGGTTGGGTAAAAATTCTGTAGTAAACGAAGTTTTATTTAAGATTTTTATTTAGGAGATCCGTAATATCAGTTTTGCACATCAATTCGTTTGTCAAAGTAGATTCTTCTTTTATGCACCAGTTTCACTTTCTTCATGTCTTTATGTAATGGGTTTACCAGATAATTAAATTCCTCCGGAATCAACACACAAGGAACTGCAAGCGCCAGGTTATTATTTTCATTGAGAAATTTATCACCAATCCGCTTTGTAAAAAGCCGGGTATCCGGCGCATCCCATTGATTTGGCAAGGATGAAACCAGCACCTCTTCACAAACAATGCTGTCAGGGATTGACAAAGTAATTAATTGATAGTTATTTGCATTTAGCATTTTTGCAGGCGTATGAGCCAATGTTTCCAGCAGCGCCATTGACCTGGAACTGGAAGTATAGAGCGCAAAAACACCTTCACTATTCCACCGGCCTCCAAAAAGACGTGAGCCATTTCCGGAAAGATCTTCAGCAAATTTTTCCTGCGTGATTCGGTATAGTTCCATTAAAAAATAGGGATTCTGATTAAGAATAAACGCCTTGTTCCAAACGACCTAACAACTTGGTAACCATCTGGATGCCGAACGTAGTATCTAAAAAATCAAGAGGTGTTTTATTACCAAGCGCAACCAGTGGGCTATGCAGCCATTCAGCAAAAGATTGTTTATCACCGATTACCTCGATACCGCGCTGCGCAAAAGCTGCCAGCTCCAAAACCTTTTCGGTTTTTAGCGTATCAAGAAGATCATCATTATCTTTGCGTTGAATATTTCGATAAGAAGAATGTAAAAGACCACTTAATGTTTCCATGGTGATTCCAAGGTAATCGGCCAGTGATTTTAAAGTGGATTTTTTAATACCTGCACGCGAAAGATCAATCAAATCAAAAGCGCCTGCCAGTGACTTTTTTACAGTTTTATTGCCGCCAAGAATTACACGCAGTGTTTCATACTGAACTGCTGCTTCTTCCATCATCGATGGCGTTTCCTGCTCGAAATTGTACGGCTTTATTTTCTTTGATTGCGTATCCATTTTATTTCTTTTCCCAAATATACGACATTTTGGTTAAAATAAATCATTTTTGTCACAGTTTTTTTTATAAGAAAACACGGGAACAATTGTTCCTCGCTTCGCACTGATTACTCTTGGTGAAGACTGGTAGTTACAATTAAAATTTGATCATCGTAAATGAAACGTTGGCAATGGAAGCAAATAAAAATTCGCCTGATTTATTCGTTTACTGATATCGTAACACCAAGTCATAAAACAAGATAAAACGAACGAAAGATTCTACCAAAAAGAAAGCCCTTATTTCTCCTCATTAAAGAAAGAAATAAAGGCTCTTAATATGTGGGGAGTAAATTATTTTAATTTATCTACCTGGTCGTTATAAAACTTTACGGTTTCTATTACATCAGGCACGCTGTTGTACCAGTTGGATTCGTGCTCGATAGAAAACATTCCTTTGAAATGCTGTCTCTTTAATTCCTGGAATATGGGAGGAAAATCAAGAACACCTTTGCCAACAACCGTATCGGCCGCTTGCGTATCGTCGAATTTTACAATGTCTTTTAGATGCACACCATAAACGTGTCCAGCAAGCTTTTTAAGACAATCAACAGGGTTTAAACCATTCCTTGCCCAATGGCCGAGGTCGGCACATGCACCAATATTTGGATGTCCCTGGATGGCAGCCAAAACAGAATCCGGGCTCCAGTACATATTTGGTTTAGGATGATCATGAATGGCCACTTTGATTCCATAGGCACCGGCCATGCTGTCTACCATATCCCATTGACTTTTGATTGGCTCCGCTGTGATATAGTTAAGACCAAAATCTTTCGCCAGGTCAAACGCCTTTTTCCATTCTTCTCTTGTAGTTGGGGTTATTACGCCCATGGCTACAATGCTGATTCCTTTTGCCTTCAGCATGTCTTTTACCTTCGCCTTACTTTCATCCGACATCCTGATACCAAAGCTATCTTTTAACCCGGCGCCCAATGGCTGGCCCCAATACGCTTCGATATATTTTACACCCGCGCTATCCACTTTATCCAATGCCTTAGAAAAAGAAAACATTCTGAAAGTCCACATTTGTACACCTATTTTCCAATTGTCTTTTATATTGAAAGAATCAGTAGCAGCAGTCACTGTAGAGTCAGACTTAACATCAGATTTTGATCCGGAAGAATTGCATTCAGTAAGTGATGAAATACAGATAAAACACAGGAAACCAAAAGCGATTTTTTTCATGAAGTTTATTTTGATTTTAAAAAGAATAGCAATTTACAGATTTTTAATTTTCTGTTTATTCCTTTTTAGTTGAAATTTTGAGAATAAAATCGTCTGGACTATATTCAACACAAAATAGCAGAAACCATTGCTTTCAGTATTTATTCTGGATATTGGTGCCTGCTTCTCTTTAATTTGAAATAGTAGTACCTGTGTGCCTCCTTAACTAATCGCTCAGGTAGCGACAGAAACCGGCCAGACCGGATGTAAAACTTTTTCCGATATGTCATGTATATCAACTCCGTCTGAAAAATATATTAAATTTGCAACGAAAATTGGAGAAAGAAAATGAGGAACGAACACAATCAGGAAACGCCCAGTATTTTAAATCTGTTGAAATGCAAATGCCCGCGGTGCAGAATCGGCGACATGTTTGTAAATAAAAAAGTGTATTCAAAAGGCTTCATGAAGATGTATGAGACCTGCGAAGTCTGCGGCCAATATTTTGATATTGAAGTTGGTTTTTATTATGGCTCCAGCTATGTGAGTTATGGAATTACCGTTGCCATCAGCGTTTTTACATTCTTAGCCTGGTGGCTGTTGATCGGGATTTCTTATGATGACAACAGAATCTTTGGCTGGCTGATATTTAATGGCGTTTTGATATTGGCATTACAACCCGCGTTAATGCGTTTATCCAGAACCGCGTGGCTGGCAATGATTGTAAAATATGACCCAGAATGGAGAATTCATCCCGCAGAAACGCCCGAAAGAACCAATGAACAACAAAAGAATAATTGGTAAAAAAAAACAACGTGTTCGTATAATAAACGCTGTGCTGCCCAAACTAATCTCATTTTAAAGTATATTTTCCAAAAATGGATTAACTCCATTTTAATTAATCAGGGAATATTTTTTAGATATTTTCACATTCGGAGATACAAATGTTGTAGCCATTTTTTGACGGCAGATAATTTACGAAATTTATTAACTCTAGACGAAACTTGTCAAGCTATCAAAAAAGCTGGTAAAACGTTTTCAAAACGTTGGCTCCCCGCCTCAAGGTAATATCTTTTTATAACCATACCCAAATCAACGATTTGATTGTTTACTATAAATCTATTTCGGCCACGATTAAATAACTCTCCTGTATCTTCTCTTCGATAAGTAAATCCGGCGTCCGGACAAAAAATACCAACTTTCGTCCTGAAAAGTAATTTCCAATAGATAGATATTTAGTCTACATTTATGCAACCAATCCTTTCCTGTCAAACCCCCTCGCTACTGCCGAAAAATACAATTGAAACGTAAAACCTTTCTATGGCTTTCTAACTAGAAGTTTTAGTGGCCGATAGATGAAAAAGATTCACAGAGTTGTCAAATCTTTTTTAGTAAGGGTCAAAATTATGCCTTTTGTTAGCGTCTATATCCACTTTGTATGGAGTACAAAAAACCGGGTTCCTTATTTAGAAACCAAAGAAATCAGGGAATCAATGTGGCAACACATAAGGGACAATGGAAAATCTAAGGGAATATTTATTGACTTTGTAAACGGGCACCAGGAACATTGCCATTGCCTTGTCTCATTAGGAACAGAACAAACCATGAGTAAAGTAATGCAATTGATAAAAGGAGAAGCAGCATTTTGGTTTAATAAACAAGGCTTCATCAAAAAGAAATTGGAATGGCAAGACGAATATTTTGCAGCCTCTGTTTCATTTTCTGCACTTAATACAGTGAGGACTTATATTAAAAATCAGGAGGAGCATCACAAGAAAAAAACATTTCAACAAGAATATGATGAGTTTATTGAAAAATTTGGATTTCAAAAATTTAAAGATGTATGAACTTGATATTTTGGCTAAAGCCAATGAGGTAATAAATATTATTGTCCTCCAGCTAAAGCTGGAGGCAATTCAAAAATGGAGGCAATTCAAAAATGGAAGCGATTCAGAAAATATTGTTTGGGTTGAATTTGTGAATCTTGAATTACCACCGGCTTCAGCCTGTGGCATCATTAAGAAAAATTTAATCGGCTTTAGCCAAAATAGATAAGAAGGGAATAATTTAAATCAAAGTAAAATGAGAGTTAGGTGGTTTTAATCGCGAGTTAACTGTAGAGATTGAAATATAAATCCTGAATTGCCACAGGCTTTAGCCTGTGGATTAAATAATAAAATGTATTTGGCTTTAGCCTAACAATTAAAATTAAAGCAATTGACAAAGCAAAGAATTATCAAACTGATTATTTATGTCATCGTTGGTTTTGCGGCAGCATTCATCTGGCATTATATGAAAAGTAATCCATGATAAACGAAGAAGAAAATATAGAAGCAGGTTCACAAAAAGGAAAGACGCAAAGCCATGAGGAAGTGAATGGTGAATCCCTGTCCCGCCAAATGCGGGAATCAAGCGAGAATGACGAACCACAAATTAGTAAAGAACCAGCATCAAATAAAAACATGGAACTACATCACCCACACCACGTAACCCATAAAAAGGAATGGCATGAATATTTGTTGGAATTCATAATGCTTTTTCTTGCTGTATTCCTCGGCTTTGTAGCGGAGAATATAAGAGAGACCAGCGTGGAGCATGGGCGGGAGAAAGAGTATGCAAGGGCTTTATACGATGAATTTTATGCTGATTCAATTACTTATACACATAAAGTAAATGCGCGGCTGGGTAAAGAAAGAGACTGTGATTATTTGTATAGCTATATAAAAGATAGTTCGTTAAC
>DATCFI010000150.1:0-26406 GCA_036509585.1 Hanamia sp.
TTTTATTAATTAACTGGAAAATTGTCTTACACCCGATCCTTCGGGCATATTACCTGCGAAAATCAAACTCTTTTCCTCCTCATCTATGCCGAGTATTGTTCTTACTACTGATTCCGCAGAGTCGGCTGCACGAATACTTAAAGGAAATAACAATCCGGAACCGGGAAGTTCATCCGCATATTCGCCCAGGTACATTTTATACATATTCAGAGCAGGCTTGCTGTCAAGTTCGTAAAGGATATTGTCTTTTGATCTCGTAATCAGTCTTTCAGGTCCGAAGGAATCCCATCCGCCAACACTGCCATAACCAACTGAAAGGTTATCGCCATAAAACCCAATGGCTACAATCCTTCCTTCAATAGGAGTCTCATTTAAGCCTACAAGCGTTTTCTTAAATCTTGCACCATCACCTGCCAATCCTCCTGTAATAATTGTTTCCGCCGGCAAACAGTCCTTTAATCCCTGCACAAGTTCAGTACCATTTACTTTTTGGCCATCTGATATAATCAATACACTCTTCATATCCACAGGATCCAACCCTGCAGCAAGTTTTTTACCCGCCTCACGGCTGTTCTCCACATTATCAATATTAACTATTGCAGTTTTTATCGCTGTTTTTTCGAAACAAATTGCTGTAAGTGAAATAGTATCATCGTTTACCTGTATGTCATAAATTTCTCCGGCAGTAGAATTCATTAATATGTCGGCATTGGGATAATTTTTCCTGATATGTTCATAAATAGCAGGATCCTCAAAGGCTGATGTACTCCCAAATGCAAATACCATATTGCACGAACCTGCATCAAAAGAATTGTTATTCAGACATTCCCATCCTTTTGAACTGGAGAATTTTTTTTGCTTGATTTTCATTGAATAGGATTTTATATTATAGGCAGGTTGTTAACGCATACTGATGAAATTTATTGCAACTCAGATCACATGCCTGATGCAGTAACTGCTATCAGAGGAAATATGGTCTCTCTCCGGCTTTGTCAGCAAATAGATGCGCCAAACCATTGCAACAAAAAGCAAGTTCTATCTATGTACTTTTATGGATTGCTTTTACTTGCAATGCCCATTCGATGATCCTTCGCAAGCTCAGGTTCACTCTCATGGGTACACGTAGTTTGTCACACTATTTGCAGTTCCTGCAGCCTTCATTCGTGGCAGCTACTTGTGTCCTTCATTCCACTTCGTTTATTGCTTCCTTTGTTCCACTCAATTTTGTTTCATTCACAAGCTCTTCTATTGCTTTCACTGTATGGTGTTTAATCTAACTCACAAGGCTATACGCAAAAACACACATACCGCTTCGCAATCCTACAGTTCATTTCACTCCATTTTCACTCCATTACCTCATTCATTCACTTCAGCAGGATTCAGTCCACCGCTGCCTATAATTTGCGTGCCTGGCGGCCTGCTATGGCTACGAGTTTGTCATGTTTTTTGTATCCTGTACACATTTCTTTGCTACAAAAAAAACACGCCAAAACCTTGCGTATAACGTAGCTGTCCACCACCCTTTCAGGGTTTTTGTGGCCACCACCACAGCAGGCACACGCCGCCAATTCTGTCATGCTTCCTCCATTGGCTTTTGACGGCACGCCTCTTAGCTACAGTGTGGGCAAGTGTGCCACACGACTTTGCTTCTTTTAGCTCAAGGCTGTTTTACCTATCGTATTTTTAATGAGATAATATTTCCTAAGAAAGATTTTAATCTAATAGCTCTTTTATTTCGCTTATTGTTTTAACCTGCCCCCTCCCTATATTTCTTGAAATCACAAGAAGCCCTGCACTATGCGCATCTTCTCCAGCGTGGCTGTAACAAGCATCTTTAATAACTATTGGATAATACCCTGCCTCAAAACTATCAATTGCAGATTTCATAACGCAGCTATCGGTAGCTATCCCGCAAATAAATATCCGGGTAATGCTATTATCTACAAGAAACTTTCTGAATTTACTGTCAAAAGGGGTATAGTGTGTTTTGTCAAAAGTGATTTCTTGATAAATTTTCAAATCTTCAATTATATCTGTTTCCGGCTCACTATTAAGACGTTTAAAATTTATCCATCTCATATACTCACTATCATCATGATTGATAAATCTTGTAAAAGCTATCAATTTATTTTTTTCTTTAAATAATTCAATAACATCTTTAACTATTGGGACAATAAATCTAGACTTATCATTAATAAATCCTTTTTGCATATCCACAACTAGAAGTAAATCGTTCATATAACTTTGTATTATAATTGTTATTTATATGGTTGTCAAATTTTAGTAATTTCTTTAAATTCTTGATATAGTTTATCAATTCTACTTGTTTTAATTACAGTTTCTTTAAATAATCTCATAGCTATAGGCTCTCTAGGTAATACAGAATAAATTTCAGAAATATGTTTCCTTATTTCATTTTCTTTTGAATGTTGATTTGCGAAATTTTCTTTATTGCCAAATATCATACTTTTATAATGTGATAAAAGTGCCCAAAAACTTTGTACCTTAATCTCATAAAATATAAAATCATAACATGGAATACAATTTTCTTTATTCTGTATATGAAATGATACTCCTGCCCATGTTGCAAATCCTTCAATTATCCCTTGAACAGTAAAAGAATCAAATTCCTGATTAAAAATTCCACTCTCTAAATAATCAATCTCTGTTTTGGTTAAAATATTTTTAACATCATCTGATAGACCATGTTCTAAAATCATATCCCTATAATTGCTATATAACATTGAAGGATTAGAAAACAATTTCAAAGCATTTAATCTAATGTCATTGTCCCACTTTGAATCCAACAAGTTAATTATACTCAATGAATATGTACTTAGAGATGTCTTCCCAATAAGGTAATTACTGCTTTTGTGAATAATTTCTATAATCTCTTTAGTTGTTTTATGTATTAAATGATCCCCATCTAAAACCTGCTTAAAAAACTCTCTACGCTTTAATGAAAATTCGAAAATCCTGTTTAATGAAACTTCAAATTTCATGCACCAAATTGCCACTCCGTAATTAAACCAATATAAATCTATCTGATTATCAAATTCTAGTCTTACAAATCCATCTCCCTTCTCTTTAATTGTTAAAGGAATTTTTTGTTTAAAATTATCATAAGAAATACAAGGAAAGAAAGGTGTTATCACATACCATTCAGCAGTGTAAGGTTGTAACTTTTTATAAATTATTTCTTTTCTATTCTCATTTTTCTGGGAATTTGAAACATTTGCAACTTTTACTTTTCTTATTTGAATATCTTTTTCTTCAATTTCAAAATATCCTAATACTTCAATCCAATTTTTATTAAATGTATACCATGATAATAAATCTAAGAGTCTAATATTTTTTTTAAGATAAACACCATTATCTGGTCGTTTATTTAATGCCCTTTTTATAGTGTCTTTGCTCAAAAAAACAATTTCATTGCAATAATATTTAAATAGTTGATGGTCTAAACTTTCAAGCTTTGACCCAACAAATTTATTCAGATCATCTAATAGAAATTGTGGAGTGAATCTACCTATGTTATTTAGACATTTTTCTTCAATTTCTTGAACTATCCCGTCCGGTATAATTAACCAGTAATCCATAATAATTAGGCATGATTAGGCATGATTAGGCATGCCTTGGTGCTATATAAAAGTAATAATAGTATTGTAAAAAATAAAATCGGTGCAAATTTTAATTCTTAAAACAAGCCAAATGGAAAAGAATGAGATAAATAATAAAAAAATAAAAAAAGCTAAAAAGGCCAGTCTTTCAAATCTTAAGGTGTTTGAAAATGAGAAAACTACCAAATTCCTGCAACAAAGCAGAAGAAGGCATTTGAATTTCAATCAGCTTATGAGAACTTTTTATATAAATTAATACAATCACAATAAAAACTTAAAGACATGAACCTAACAACACGTTTAAAATATGTTGATCCTGATCAGGAAAAACATCTTAATGATTTTCAAAATGAATTAATTGGCCACTGCCAGGTGGAAGGTAAAAACACAGGTCTGACAAAGACCCTCAAAACAGAAGCCCAACTTCGCACTTTTATCATAAATCATGCAGAGGCCAAAACCCAATCTGAAATAGACCTAAATCATCAACTTAATACACCTGTTTCAGGTATGGTCATTGCAAATAAAGTGCAATCAGATGCAAGAGAAAAAATAAATCCATTGCAGGCTTCATTAACAGAGAATGAACACCAATTAAAGCAGTTAGAGTTACAAAAAAAGGAATGTTCTCCTGATAAACAGAAAAGAATATTACGTGTATGCGTATACGTTGGTGCAGGTATTATTGCAATTGCTGAAGGCGATTTTGGCTACGAAGCATTCCGAGCAGCTCTCATTCCAAAAATTCCAGCCATATTTACCGCTTTTGGAATTGCAGTTGCTGTTGGTTTTGGGAGCCACTTTTTAGGTGGATACATAAAAAAGGCTAAGACAAAACTGCAAAGATTCCTTCGATATTCAGTAGTGCTTATTCCGGCATTTTTAGGATTTTATGTATTAGGCAGTTTAAGATCGAATGCTTACAACGAAGCAGTTAATCTTACTTCGCGAGTAAAAGAAATTTCTTTACCTACAGCAGGAAATGTTTCAGCATGGAGTATTACTATAATAAGCTTCTTATTATTCCTAGCTGCACTTTTATTTTCAATCCGGGTTTATAAAACAGAAGAAGAACGGATAAAAGATCAGGAATATGATAGGGTATCTAAAGAAATTAAATCTATTCTAAAGAAATCAAAAGTGGCTCAAAACACTATTGAAGAAATTCAAAAGGAAGCAAATGAAAAAGCAGAGGAAGCGTTGGTCAGATATGAAAATGCAAGGGCTATTGAAAATCGATTACAGGCAATTGCCAGACTTGGAATTGAAGCTTTTAAAAGCGCCAATTTAAGATACCGAACTGATGGAGTTGTCCCGGAATTCTTTAGTTATCCACCCCCCTTCCGCTTCAAATTATTCTTTGACAACCTTAAAACGACACAACATGAAAAAGATATCCCGTCTTATGTTTCTTAGCCTATTTGCATGCGCATGTAAAAATACTACTCACATAATATCAAATCGCTCTGTTGATTTAATAGCCATTGTTGATGTAACCAATCAACAAAAAGTTCTGCCACAGGCAGAATCAATACTAAAATTATATGATTTTGATTCAGATAGAAATATTAAAGCTTCTTTTAGAATTTGTATTATTACAGATAGACAACTAAATCCGGAAAAGGATACTTATTTACCGAATGGCTCTGTGACAGAAAAGGACAATCTACAGGATGATCCCTACTATCGTGAAAAACTGATTTTGTCATTTTATAATGGAGTCCGCAAGGATATAAATGATTTTATTGCAACAAATAATAATGATACATCTTTAAATCATTCAGAATGTTTTCGAACTATCGCAGATGAACTCAGCGATATGAATAATAATCAGGCACAGAAAAAAATTCTTCTCGTATTTTCAGACTTGCAGGAAAATTCTGACCTCTTTGATTGCTACAAAACAAAAGACCAGGAATTATTAGACAAAAAGCAAGGAGAGGTATTGAAGATTTTTGAGCAGGCAAATTTACTTCCAAATGATCTTAAAGGCATTACTACCGTTTTTATTTTCGAACCAAGAAATCGAAAAGAAGATCAACGCTATATAAGTATGGTCTCTGTTTACAAGAAATTACTAGAATCAAGAGGTGCTATTGTCGAAGTGCAGGCTAACAGTGATGTTTTAAATTATTCACATGAATAATTCACACCCCGGAAATATGCTTTTACAAGCACTCCGTTCACTTGTGATTGCAATACTGAAAGTGTTAGCCTTAATTTTTGCCTGGTGTTGTAAAATCATTGGTAACATTCTCATTAAAATAAGTGAGCTAACATTTAAATTGATTGGAAAATGATATACATAATTATTATTTGCATTATTGTATTAGTTGCTTTGTTTAGCAAAAAAGATGCTCATACTTATAACGCCACCTTCGGAAATAATTGGGAAGATTTATCAAGTGCCAATTTTGGTTTTGCCGTAACAGGTTCAAAGGCCTTAACGAAAAGTATGTCACATACAAATTTAGCTCTTTTTGGTCCTACCGAATCTGGTAAAACCAGCACCGTAATTTTAGGGTCAGCGTTCTCGTTAGCAAGAGGAAAATCTTCTATTATTTTCAATGATGTGTCAGGTGAGATATTTGAAAAAACCAGTGCATATTTAGCAAGTAAAAATTATAGAATATTACGATTGGATTTTTCTAATTCAAGCAACTCAGAATCTTTCAATCCCCTTTTAGAGTGTAAAACCATTTCGGATATACAGAAGGCTGCACTACTCATAATTCGTAATTCAATAGGTGAAACCAAGGGCGATATTTTTTGGGAACAAAGCAGTGTCATGTTACTCAGTTTGTTCATGAGATATTTAATATTCCATACCGAGCCAGAATTCCGTACACTTCAAAATGTTCTACGACTTATTGAAAAATTTGCAGTCGATGGTAAAGAAGTTGATAAGCTGTTTGCGAGGACAAATGATGATGAATTATTGGCTTCATATAAATCAACAATCGTGGTGGGCGAGAAAACACTTCAATCAATTGTCGCAACTGCCAGAACTGCTTTAAATCTCTTTACAGACCCCGAAGTTTGCAAAACGACTGCAACTAACTCCATTGACTTTAATCTCCTCAGAAGCGAGCCTGTAGCCTTATATGTATGCAATCCATTGAAGGACTTAATGTACTTCAAACCCCTGTCTGCATTATTCTTTCAAAGTCTTTTTAATTATGTACTCTCACGTATTCCTCAAAAAGATGAAAGGTCTATTTTTTTTATTATGGAAGAGGCTGCCGTATTTAAATTCCCAGCCTTATCAACCACTATTTCCAACATCAGAAAATTTAATGCAGGAATCCTTTTGTGTATGCAAGATGAAGATGCATTAATTTCTAACTATGGTCAGGCAGAAGCACATCAGATAAAGACTAATTGCGGATGCCAGATTTATTTAAAAGGGCAACCACTTCATACTTGCAAAGAATTGGCTCAAATATTAGGCAAGTATTCATACAAAGATGAAAAAGAAATTGAAAGAGTCCGTGAACTAATGACACCTGATGAAATTCGGATGTGTGATGATGCAATAATATTAATAAATAATAAGGCACCATTAAAATGCAGGACTGTTCCCTATTATAAAAACATTTGGATAAACCGCTACACCACTTTACCACCCTATCAACTTTCAGAAAAAGTTATTTCCGAACCGGCCCTCATTCCATTTTACTAAAATGAAACGTGCTACAAAAAAAGGTATCTATGACTATCTTGATTCAATCAAAGTATTGGAATCCGGCACCGATGAAGATATAACCTTAACGCGTAAAAAGTATTGGAGAGAATATAAAGCGACATGGCGAAGGAAAAAAAGAAAGGAGGAAAAAGAATTAACTACTTCCTGGACTACTGATGAATTATTAGAACTAACTAAAGAGGCACGAAGGCATAAAGTAAGTAAAACGAATTTTATAAAAACAAGCACCCTTGCTTACATTGATAAAAGATATATTGTTCCTGATCAAATTGAGGTAAGAAGAATTGCTCAATTACTTTCTGTTACCTATAACTCTATTCAGGAGATGATTAATGAAAATGCACTGCAACTGCAAACTGGTAAAATAATTTTGGAAAAGATTTTTGACCTGGAAAGACAAGTGCTTGTTTCATTAAATAATCCCAAAACAATTGAGCAATTGATTACCGAAACCATAAATGAAAATCCGCAAACAAAAACCAGATTGTATCATTTACTTGAAACTCTGCTGTAAATGATAATCAAAAGCCTTACCCGAAAATCGGGTACCCGCCAGTTATTAAATTATCTTTTTAAAAAAGAAGAAAAACTTTTTACAAATAAACAAAAGCCAATTGTGATACGTCATAATGTGCGTACCCGGACAATAGATAAAATGGCAAAGGAATTTGATAAAAATGAAACGTATCGTTTAAGAAAAAGAGTTGATAATGTAAAGGTCTATCATACTATACTTTCATTCAGTAATAAGGACAAAGAACTTATTACTGAAAAGATGATTAAGGATATTGCCAAGCAATACATGAAGCTCCGTGATGATAAAAATCTTTTTGTCGGCACGGCGCACTTTGATAAAAATCACGTTCACATCCATTTACTAATGTCGGGGGTAAAATACCTCACAGGTGAATCAAACAGACTTTCACGCGCCCAATTTCATCAACTCAAACTTTCGATGGACGAGTACCAGCGAAAAAAATTCCCCGAGCTTATCAATAGTCTTCCGAGGCATGGAAGGTCAAAAGAGAAAACAGAAAAAAATATACAGATAAATAGAGCCAGTAGTCGTTTGTCTCAAAAAGAAACGCTGATTAAAACTCTTGAATCAGTTTACTCAAAATCAAAGTCATTAGATGACTTTCTTGATAAATTGAGATCACAGGGACATGAGCCCTATTACAGAGGAAAGGATCAAAGATTACAGGGAATTAAATTTGAGGGAGAACGAAAATTCCGGTTAACTACCATTGGCTACCAGGAGAAAGTTGCACAACTTTCCGCTATGCAACTTAAAGAAGAAAAAACATTGTCAGAACTTAGAGACCTTCGCGAGAGCCGTACTTCAGGACGGGAACAAAGTGATTCACGGGAGTCGATAAGTTCTGAAAAAGATATTGAAGAAAAGAATGAAGGAGTTGAACGAATTCCGGGTGATGATATAGAGAAGGAAAATCAAATGGAAGAGGACAACGAACAAATAACAGACGACAATGACGATTTAGTGTAACACAATAAATCGGATCTCACATTCCATTTTTTTAGAGGGGTACGGGGAAGCTTCCCCGCAAGATTGCATCTCGCCATGAAAGGCAGATTGATAAATCGCCATGGCGAGATGCAATCTTGCAAACTGTCTTAATTCCGTATTTTCTTATCTAAATTTTGGGTTTCTTGTTTTTGTTTTTACAAATATGTGTCAATTATTATTGCCACTCCATGATCAATTTTTTGACCTGAATTTCGTATCTTCGATGAGTGGAAAAACAGCAGAAAATATTAGTCGACATTGAGATTGACAAGCTAACAAACTCGATTGAAAATACAGTTTCGGGTGATATTTTTGACACCGAGATTATTCAACTATTTACCAAAGACAACAAACAAATAAATAAAGCAGATTGGTTATTCAACTGGCAAGAACAAATTAAACTCGCCAGCCGGGAAACATACAAACTTGTAATCAAGGACAATCCTAAAATTATTCAGGGACTAATTAGTTTAAGCGACCAAGGTGACCACATTTATATGCATCTGATTGAAAGTGCAAAGTTCAACAAAGGGACGCATAAACTTTACGCTGGAATTCCGGGAAACTTAGTTGCTTTTGCTTGCAAACTTTCCTTTGAGAAAGGTTATGACGGCTATCTTGCTTTTGATGCCAAGACCGCTTTGATTAAACATTATCAAGAGAGCCTTTTTGCAACTCATTTCAAAGGAACAAAAATGATGATTGAAACTCGGGCAGCAAATAGATTAATTAATCAGTATTTTAAAAAATAAAACAATGGGACTTATCAGAGAACCAAAAAATGTTGACTTCTATGTTCTGGACAAACCATGGACTGACAAAGAACGAAAAGAGTTCAGTGCATTTATCAAGTTGCGGAAAGAACAGCGAAAAAAACGTAGCTCACGAACCGTGCAAACAGGACGAAGAAAAGTTATTACATAACTCTACCAGTTTTGTTCGTGACAGTGATACGCCAGCCCCTTTTTGCCGCCCTTGATCATTTTTTTTCTTGCCACACCCACATTGGTTTATAAGCGGGTATGTCAAGAAAAAAATGCTGCGCTCATATTTTAGGAGTTCGGGAAATTTTTATGAGGCGGGTAGACGATTATTCTCTTTCAAGCCCCCTATCCATATCTTTAGATTTGTTCCTGATACGATTCAAATCATCTAAATGAGTTCGCGATTTTTCAATCTCAAATTCTTCTTTCCCTGAATGGATACCTTCAATATAATTGTTAGTGGAACGAAGACCCTTTAAGATATTTGATAAAAAATCAGGTTCATGTTTAGCCAGGGCATATCCATGATTAAACCCTTTAATAAATTTTTCTTCAGTATTCATATTTTAAATTAAAATGTTTCTCTTGCATTTTTCTCCAAATATTCATAAATGGATTCTACATCATAAAGGATAAGCTTTTTTTCTGGTTGTGAAAATCGGATTTTGCCTTCATCCCTCAACTTCTGAAGGGTGGTCTTGCTGGTAATACGCAGTATTTTCATGGCCTCTTCTCCTGAAATCCACTTGTCCTCCTTTATGCCCTTTTTTTCATTTATGCGTTGAACGACTTGTTCAACAAGGGCATAAAACGCTTCATCTTCAAGACAAATTACTTCCATTTGATAATTCTTTTTATGTACAATATAAAAATTATTTTGTTAGATATAATGATACTATTCCCCTTTCTTATTCATTCTCCTTAATTTCTTGATGTAATTTGTGCGTTTCAAGTAAAAAAACGGCTAATGTTGAAGATGCGCCTACGGCTAGTCGTGCATGTCGTGCATTTAATCCTTTAAATTTAGCTTCTTTACCATGACCAGTCCCATAACTATTTCTTAATTCAGCTATACCTTGAACTACCATTGATAAACTTCCTAGTATTTTTTTTATTGTTTCAGATGCTTTGGCTTCATTTGGAATTTCTTTAGGAGTTAGTCTAAGTTTCTTTGAAGTCTCTTTTAATAATCTTGGCAAGTCATAATCGTCCTCTATTTGAACATTTAATTCCTTAAGAATAGTTTTGCAAATGGATTCAATTAATTCTTTTGCTGTTCCAATCGCTAAATCTGGTGCACTCTCAATTGCACTCTCCATAACAGTTATTTGACTTACTATATAGTCTTCGCTTAATACGTTTAATAATTCCTTTTTTCGATTAATATGAGATTGATTAGTTATAAGTTTTTGTCTTCCGGCAAAAATAGAATGGCCAGAAATCTGAGCTTTTTCAACAAGTTCGTACCCGTCAAAGGATAAAAATTCATTAAATGATTGTACTAATTTTGCCACTTCAGTTTTGTCTCTTCTAACAACGGGATGTAACATTTCACACAGAAATTTTAAAAAAGTTGCATCA
The DNA here is from genome assembly GCA_036509585.1 of Hanamia sp. Lineage (GTDB taxonomy): Bacteria > Bacteroidota > Bacteroidia > Chitinophagales > Chitinophagaceae > Ginsengibacter. Next base: position 11,200 of record DATCFI010000150.1, read on the forward strand.
TCACATTCTATTAAATTCAATCTATAGTCTGTGAAAACCCAATTTTCATCCCAGTCATCATTATTAAATCTGTGTTGCCAAATATCACCAAGAAAATTATCAAATCTGGGATCAGAAGATGGCATTGTAGATAAATCATATATTCGAGATAGAAAATCTGTTTCTTCCAAGCTACCATTCCAAGATACCTTTTCAATTTTAATTATATCAAAAATATATCTCCTACTGACCTCAGTTATTTTATTCATTCTCTTTTTCATATTATTAAACTCATATTAGGTACCTAGATGAGTTCCAATTACTACCTGATATCTGCATATATTACATTTTACATACAATAGATTAATAACACAATTTAATACAAGAGAGTGATAGAAGATAATAAATTATTGTTGTACCTATGTTGTACCAAACAAAAAAGCCGTTCATATGAACGGCCTGAAACTGTACCCGGGATGGGAGTTGAACCCACACGACCATTGCTGATCACAGGATTTTAAGTCCTGCGTGTCTACCAGTTCCACCACCCGGGTAAACAACTTTATAATTATTTCTCTGAATAACTATAAATAAAAAAAGCAGATAATCTGCTTTTAATTTTTTGGAGCGGAAAACCGGGCTCGAACCGGCCACCTCGACCTTGGCAAGGTCGCGCTCTACCAAATGAGCTATTTCCGCATTAATAAGAACTAAAAAAGGTTTGCAAAAATAAGTATTGCAGCCTATGAAGCAAAATTTATTTATATTGCGGATTGTACTGCGTATTGCCAGGCACTTCAACAGTTGGCTTTCCCATATAACGGTGTTGATAAAAAGTATAACATCCGCCAATTATCAATGCTACAAAAACGGCTACCTGGGCATAAAAGAGCCATCGGGAGGTAGAAACCCAGCTATGTGCTATGTCTTTTCCTTTGTTATCAAGTACTTCTTCGTGTTCCATATTTTCAGTATTTGCAGGGGCAAAAATAACCGATTGATTTGAAATATCATTTTTTGAAGCCAACAATTTCTGAAAATGTTTTCTTTTTGCCGATAAAGTAGTGCCACGCAATGCTTGAATGATAGACTCCGGTGAGTTCATTCATCGTTTTTTTCGGAAGCATATTTTTATTTTTCTTCTTTACCGACCAATTTACAAAATGATACTGGGCAGACCAAACTGCGGTTATCGTTTTAAAATCTCCTTTTACCATTGCCTGCAAACCTGCTATATTATCTAATAAAATCCGTAGCGGTAACTTCCAGATTTTTTCTGAGAAAGATAAATTTTTTGAAAGCATTACAAGATTGTTTCTAAAATTCAGGAACACCTTTCGTTTATTGCCCATTGGTAAGGTGCCCCCACCTACATGATATACAACGGAAGAGGGCTGAACATAAATTTTATATCCTGCACGCTTCATCCGCCAGCACAGGTCAATCTCTTCCTGGTGCGCAAAAAAATATTCGTCAAACCCGTTTAACTCACTGAAAACCGATGACCTGACAAAAAACGCAGCACCTGTTGCCCAAAATATTTCAGATACATCATCGTATTGTCCCTCGTCCGTTTCACAAAAATCAAATACGCGGCCACGGCTAAACGGATACCCAAGTTTATCTACCCATCCGCCACTGGCGCCCGCATATTCAAATTGAAGTTTATTTTTAAAAGATAAAATCTTGGGCTGGCAGGCTGCTATTTTTTTATCACTTTCCATCAGCGAAATAACCGGCTTTATCCAGTCCTTTGTTACCTCTACGTCACTATTTAATAAAACATAATAATCAGATGTCACTTTCTTCAGGGCTGAATTATAACCTTTAGAAAAGCCCTCGTTTTTCGGATTGGCTATTATCTCAATTTGCGGATAATTATTTCGTAAAAATAAAATTGAACCATCCGTAGATGCATTATCAGCCACAATAACGGAAAGATTTTCGTATTCAGATGCCATGACAGAAGGCAGGAATTTTTCAAGAAAATTTTTTCCATTCCAATTTAAAATTACAACCGCTACTGATGGTGAATGCGTCAATGAAGTAGATATTTATATCCTACAAACATAAAAGATTTTAGGTTTGGTTTCGGAAATAGATTTTAGATTTGAATCATGTTCAGGCAACTATTTAGTTTTCGGTCAGCACTTACCCTAATTGCCCTTGCTATTGTAACAGGTACGATTTTCTATTCAAACTTTTTAGCAAAAAAAATAGAAGTGGAAGAACGTACAAAAATAAGTCAGTGGGTAGAGGCGAATAAATTTATCGCCGCCGCCGAAACTAATGCGGATCTTACACTTGCAAGCGAAATACAAGAACGAAATACAGATATCCCCATCATCTGGACCAATGAAAAAGACAGCATTATTGATTCGAGAAACATTGATTCATCCGAAATAAAATCATCGAAAAATTTTCTTAAACAAAAACTGAAGGAATTTCAATCGGCTCATCCGCCGATCGTTCTCGAACTTAACAAAAATCCATATGTAGCCGATAAATATTATTACGGCGATTCTAAATTACTAAAACAGGTTAGATACTTTCCTATTGTGCAACTGATCGTGGTGGCACTTTTTATTTTTATTACTTTTTATGCCATATCCGCAAGGAATAAATCTACGCAAAACCAGGTGTGGGCCGGCATGGCTAAAGAAACCGCTCATCAATTGGGAACGCCTATTTCTTCGCTGCATGGCTGGGTGGAAATGCTGAAGGAAGGCGGAAATGATTCTACCATTTCGACAGAGATGGAAAAAGATGTGAATCGTTTGAAACTAATCAGCGATCGTTTTGGAAAAATCGGAAGCCCTCCCAAATTAGAAGAACAAGAAATAACAGTTCAGGTAGAGAATATGGTGGCTTACATCAAAAGGCGATCAACAGAGAAGGTAGCGTTTACAATTGAGAAGCCGGAGGAACCTATTTATGCTAAAATATCTGCGCCATTGTTTGACTGGGTAGTTGAAAATCTTCTTAAGAACGCTTTGGACGCCATTAACGGAAAGGGAGCTATAGATATAAAAATAAAAAAGTCAAACGACAAAATTATCCTGGATGTCAAAGACAGTGGAAAGGGCATCAGTAAACAAAACATTTCTAAGATTTTTAAACCAGGATTCACAACAAAGAAACGAGGATGGGGACTGGGTCTTTCACTGGCCAAACGGATCATTGAAAAATACCACCAGGGACAATTGTTTGTAAAATCATCTGAAATCGGGAAAGGAACTACGTTTAGGATTATTTTAAACGCTTAGATTATTAGGTGTAAGTTTTTCATTCAAATCATAGCCGCTTGCAGATTTATCCAAAAAAATATCAATTACCAGCAACAAAATACGTACGTAAAAGAATTAAAAAAAGGCATCAGATTTAATACAAAGCTTTTATTAAATTTGCAGCCCAACCGCGGAGGTGGCGAAATTGGTAGACGCGCTACTTTGAGGTGGTAGTGCCCGAAAGGGCTTGGGAGTTCGAATCTCCTCTTCCGCACTGATAAAACCTGCTCTCGGAGCGGGTTTTTATTTTTATAATAATACCAGTTGTTTAATTCCTGAATGAGGTAATAATGTAATTGAAATAGTTGATGACGGCTTTTTCAAACGATGAATTTAAAGAAGGCTATTAAAATGCTGCTGGCTTCTCACAGAGAAAGAAGTCCTTTAAAATAAGCATGAATTATTAAAATTCTCCCGATGCACCGCCTCCACCTCCACTACCCCCATCCATCAAATGATTGTCAGCGGTTTTAGATAAGCCTCCCATTGTCGCACCAATTACAAGCCCTTCAGCATTGCTCCACGCAGGCCGGCTAAATGTGTTTTCGGACGAATACCCGTACCTGGATGGTTGTAACCATTTTATAAAAAAATAACTGGTTGCAACCAACACTAATCCTCCCACCAGCATCATGCTTTCCAGCGGTAGAAAAGTATAATAATATCTATAGGTAAATACTGCAAACGCCACTAAAAAAAGGCCAGTACGGAGATGAAGCAAACTTTTTTTTATTACGCCGTAAAAGATATACAACAGTGGCATTAAGAAAGTAAAAATCCAGAAAACCCATCCAGGATGGATTGCACCGGGCACATCTATTACAGAAGATTGCAATTGATTGATCACCCAATAATTTCCTGCTGCATAAAATGCCAGCAATAAAAAAACGGTCAAAGCCATCAAGCATTTTTCGTAAATAAATTTTATCCTTTTTTTTACCTTTTCTGTAAAAAAATATAGGATCCCAATAATTAGAATCATCACAAACGGGAAATATTCAACTGCGGCAATACCCGATTTTAAATAAAATAGAAAGGTAAATGCTAAAAAGAACCCGCAGGAAATAATTGCCATAAAAGCATCAGCAAATCGCAGGCACAGCCATAGCGCAACCAACATGATCAACCCGGTGAATAATATCCATGGTATATCTTGAAAATAGCTGAGGATAATTCCACCTGAAAAAACAAGCACTAATACCATCAATGCATTGTCTATACCTGCATTAAAATAGCTTTTATTTTTCACCATCCATTCCAGGAAAAAATAACATACAACAGCCATGAACGCGCAAAATGCGGCGATACCGGATGAAGATTCGGCTTGGGTGAAAAGCCACGTTAAAATACCTGTAAAAAAGTCGCAACGATTGTTAACAAGCCAAGAGCAATGGCTATGAAAAAATGAGGGGTATATAATTTACTAACATAAGCCTCTTCTACTTTACTTCGGCTCTCCGCACTAATGTCGCCCAATTCAAAGGCCCGTTGCGCCTCGTATTTAACATGATGGTTGTAAAGTTCACTTTCAGAATACGCGATCATTGGACTTTTAATTTTTTTTGTAGATTTTTAAAAACGGCCATCAGTCCAATGCCTGAAAAAATAAAATACAGGATGATTCCGTATAAGTTACCAATAGAACTTATTGAAAGCAAGCATACAGCGACATAGCTTAACCCAACATAAAAATATAAGATTGTTACCACCAGGAAATAAAATGAATTTTCTTTAATGGCATTTTTAAACAAGAAAAAAGTAACCATCGTTAAGACTAAAAAAGTGAGTATATAAAACTGGTCATAGTAAAATAAAATCGCTAATAAAAAAATAAAGAAAAGATGGATACCGAAGTTCCTGTAAGTAAAAGCAAAATGTGCCTTTATATTTTTTGTTTGGCTCAACACCGATATACCCAATAAAAACGCACCTAATACCAGCCCTGTGAACATAACCCTTTCTTCATTAAAATCATTTTGCTGCAAAACAGTAGTGGGTGTTATGGCAATGCCGGCCCATGCGGCCAGGTTGGTAATCGCGAGGCTAAGAACGCCAATATGATCAAAATAATAAGCAAAAATAAATAACATCATCATCGGAATAAAAAGAGCAAGGCCCCAGCGGTTTCCAAAAAAGTTATATTGAAATTGCGCAAATCCCACTAGGGTAAGGAGTAATAAGCATCCTACTAACAGAATATAATCCGGCCATATCGCTGATACTTTTACTTTCGTATGCTGGTATCCGTTTGATTGCTTAAAACAGTACGCAAAGCAAGCAAGCATCAACACCGCAATGGCGACGAGCAATACACCATGCCCAATTGTATCAATATTTTTATAAATAAGGATACCTATTGCCGTTGTTGTCAATAAGACACCGAGGTACAAAATCGATCGCAAATCCCAATACACAGAAAGCGGGCGGTCGCGTTGAATATCTTCACGCTCCGACTGAGTAATAAAACCCTTTTGTAAAAGAATATCAGATAAAGCAGTTTTCAAATCTTGTAGTTTGGAACAAAATATAAACGATTATAACAAATTATTATTATGGCAATTTATGAGTAGTAGTTGCAGGAAAATAGATTTGCTTGTTCTCCGAGTTTATATCCGGTTAAAATAAATCAAGTTTATTTATCTGCCACTTCTATCCAAACCGGCGCATGATCGCTGGTCTTTTCCCATCCTCTTACGTCACGGTTCACGCCGCCTGCAATAAGTCGCTTATCAAAATGTGGACTTAGTAAAAAATGATCAATTCGCAAACCCGCATTGCGGGCAAAAGCGTCTCTAAAAAAATCAAAGTATGTATAGATCACTTCACCAGGATACAATTTTCTTATGGCATCTGTCCATCCCTGCTCCGTAACTGTTCTGAAAGCCGCGCGCACTTCTGGCCGAAAGAGTGCATCATTTACCCAACGCTCCGGTTTGTAAACATCAATCTCTGTGGGCATCACATTAAAATCACCGGTAAGTATCACGGGCACATCCAAGGCCATCAATTCAGCAGCATGTTCGGTAAATCTTTCAAACCATCGCATTTTATAATCAAACTTTGGACCTGGGGAAGGATTGCCATTAGGCAGGTAAAGGCAGCCAATAATGATACCGTTTACCTTGGCTTCGACATACCTGCTGTTAACATCTTCAGGATCGCCGGGAAGTGCACGCCTTATCTCTACAGGCGATTCGTGGCGCGAAAGTATGGCCACGCCATTCCAGCTTTTTTGTCCGTGCCAAATCGCATGATAGCCCGCGTATTTGATTGCCTGCTCCGGAATCTTTTCCATAGGCGCTTTTAATTCTTGGAGACATACTACATCGGGTTTTGCTTCTTTGAGCCAGCGAAGTAAAACCGGCAGGCGAGCATTAATACCATTTACGTTGTAGGTTGCTATCTTCATAAAAATATAATTTGTGTAAAATAAAAACACAAACTTAAATCTTTTCGTGATAGCCTTCGGGATTGCTGATTTACTGAAATAAAAAGTAAAGTTTATTGTCAAAACTGTAAAAAAAAACAATCATCTTGACTGAGCAATATTTTCGGGATCGGTGTGTATCTCAGGACTCACCTACCAAACATCAATATCGCAAAATAAAATGTCATGGTTTTTATCGCGCCACCATATTATACATCTGTCCGCATGCTTCAAAACAAGGAGGGTTCAGGTTAGAATCTTTCCGAAAAATTGTAGCGCATAAGGAAATCTACAAAGCCGTTGGAAAAAATCATTGTGCTGTCACTTGTTACTTCAAATCGAAAAGAATTATACGGGCCGGATGGATAATAGGCCAGCGTGCTGTCTGCCCGGAATTCAATGTACTGTGGGTTGGTAGGATCTGCCGACTGCCATCTTCCACTTCCATCTCCGGGGTCCGCAAGAGATGCCGTCAGTTGCCATTTGCCCACAAATTGGTTATCCTGAACCTCTTTTTTACATGCTGACAACGCAGTCCACACGAAAACACACAACCCGATTTTTTTCATTCGCCTGTTTTTTCAGAATGACAACTGAAGGACCAGGAACGTTGCTTGATGAAATAAGATTTTTTCATTTATTAAAAATGTTATTAGGTATGAATTTGCAAATCAGTTATGGGAAGTGGAAAAATGGAAGCAAACAGTAAACCCCGTTTTTCCCAATCGGCCTGCAACTTATTTAGGTCATTTGTATTTTGCGCTTTACTTCATGTCCTGAACTACCAAACAAAAAACACCCGGAAGTTTAACCTACCGGGCATCTTTTGTTCTTAGGTGTTTTTTTCAATTAATTTCTCCTGTAAGTAGAGTAACCATATGCAGAAAGGGTGATCGGTACGTGATAATGGGCTTTATCCTTTATCTGAAATACTACTTCAATAAAAGGATAAAAACTTTCTACATTTTCTTTTTTGAAATAATCGCTGACCAGGTAGGTTAATTTATAAATCCCTGAATTATCATTTTTTGAATCCAGGAAATTTCCTATTCTTCCATTGGCGTCGGTTACTTTCTCATCAACAAATACCCACGCTTTCGTTTGTTCGTTTTGCTTTTCCAGTTTAATCGTAACCCCGGCAGCCGGAGCTCCTTTTGAAATATCCAAAATATGACTTGACAATTGGTAGGTAGGCGTTTGAGCAAATGATAGCGTCGTGACCATGACTGCTAAAAAACTAAATAATATTTTTTCATTTTTTTGTTTTAGAAATTACTTAAGAATTAATTCGTTGTTGAGATTTCGCTGTCTAATATTGAAACAGAATTGGCAATCAAATCATCATTTTGGGCACTTCCGCCTCCGGCAACGCCAATGCTTCCAACGACGTTTCCACGATACCAAAGTGGTACACCGCCACTTAGCAGCAGAAGCTCAGGAAGCGTATTTAAATTTTGGGCATCAGGGTTCGCTTTTGTATTTCGCATCAATAACAGTGTGGCAGTTTTTGTGGATAATGACGTGTAGGCTTCCCTCCTGGCGGCTTCCGTGTTATGCGGTCCTACGCCTTTGCCACGCGTCACCATCAGTATTTCTCCTGATGCATCTAAAATGACTACAGTCACATTATGATGTAATGAATCAGCGGTGTGACGTGCCCGATTTGTCAGCGCATAAGCGGCATCTAATGTTAAATCCTGTACTGTTTTAATATATGGATTGATGGTGTCACGTTCTGCATATTTCCCTACTGACCGGGCTTCAACATGAACGCAGAAAAGGGTTGAAACCAAAAAGAATAAAGGAATTTGCATGTTTAAATTTATTCTTACAAACTTAAACAAAATAGGTCTTACATAAAACCAGGGAAACCCGAAATTCAGGTATTTGTGATTTTGTTATGAAGCACTTAACTTGCTGACGAGACCGTTGAAAATAAACCCATGAAACGGATAGACTGCATACCAATAAAGTTTTCCGGATAAACCTTTGGGTCGGAAAGTGGCTGTTTGAATTAGTTCATTGTTTTCTATTTTAAATTCGAGCCATGCCTCTCCGGGAAGTTTCATCTCGGCATATAAGAGCAATCGTTTTTCTTCGCGGCTGGCAAGCAAGACACGCCAAAAATCCAGGGCATCTCCGGCATTTATTTCGGAAATACTTCTCCGTCCCCGCCTCATCCCCACTCCGCCTACCATTTGGTCCATCAACCCACGAATTCTCCATAATGAGTTTCCATAATACCATCCCGTTTTGCCACCAAGCGACCATATCCTTTTCAGTGTCTTTTCAACATCGGGCACTTTTCTTTTTCTGATATCTTTGAAACAACCGTTTACCGGCACTTCAATATAATTTGAAATTCCTTTGTCAAGAATGGCACTGGTCTGTGCATCTTTCCAACTCGAAAGAACCAGGTTTTGTTCAATTTTATCAAAAGCTAATTTCAAAGACGTATCGTAATTAATCAGTGTGATTCCCAATTGTTCTGCGAGATCATTGGGCTGGCAGATCACTTCTATCTTCATACTATTCACAAGGTTTATCGCCAAAGAATAAGAAGTGGAAGTAACGAAAAACAACCAATAAGACGATAAGCGCGGCGTCATCACAGGCAAAGTAATGATGGTTCTTTTCAGTCCCCGGGATTGTGCAAACCGGAGCATCATTTCTTTGTAGGTTAAAATGTCGGGGCCACCGATATCAAAACTTTTATTGTAGGCAGGATGATAGCCGATTACTCCATTTAAAAATTGGATCACATTTCTGATAGCAATCGGCTGGCATTTTGTATTGACCCATCGCGGTGTAATCATGGCGGGCAGCTTCTCTACCAGGTCGCGGATGATTTCAAACGACGCACTTCCTGAGCCAATAATAATGCCCGCTCTTAAAGTTGTTAAAGCAAAACCCGCGTTTGATAATATGCTTTCAACAGTCTTTCGCGATTGCAAATGTTTAGACAAGTGAGACTCGTTGATAATGCCACTTAAATAAATCACCTGCGTGGCAGAAGTTTTTTCTATCCTGTTACGAAAGTTTTCTGCGCAGGATGCTTCCATCTTTTCAAAATCTCCACTACTCGTTGACATAGAATGGATGAGATAAAACGCTACCTCAATATCATTGGGAATATTAGCCAACGTCTCTTCCTTTAAAAAATTCACTTCTATTACCTGTATCTGATTCCGAGGAAATTTTTCGATATTGAACCGATGCGCATCTCTGACACAACACACTACAAAGTGCCCGTTATCCAATAAAACGGGAAGTAATCTTTGTGCTATGTAGCCTGTGGCTCCGGTCAAAAGTATTTTCATGTACCGTGAAGCCAGCAAAGTACATGCCTTTTATTTTTTATCTCATATAAGTTATCCGCAGTATCAGCAAACGGCATAAGATGGGTACACCTGTCGTCGGGTCGGAAAACATGATATAGTCTCAGTAAAAATTTGTTTCGGTTGCTACTAACCATAGCGAGGGCAGTAAATGAACTTATAATGCAGATTTGTATTTTCTTATTTGACGGTTCAGAGGTGACACCTTTTTGGAAAGATGTCACCTCTTCGTCAAAGAGATTTTTGTCCCGGTTTTAATTTCTGTTTACGACGGCTATGGCCATGCCGTCGTGTTCTTTTACTCCAACGTTTTGGACGATAGTTGCCGTCACTTTTTTATTACTACCAAGCATTTTATTTAAACGCTGAACACCTTGCACTTTTTCATCAGGACTATTGGTGTCCAAAACTTTTCCTTCCCTGATTACATTATCGCAAATGATAAGCGTTCCAGGTCGCGAAAGTAAAAGTGCCTGTTCAAAATATTCGGCATAGGGCTCTTTGTCAGCATCAATAAAAATCATATCAAACGGGCCTTCTTTGGCGGCAATCATTTTCGGTAAGATGTCTAACGCTTTTCCAACTCTTACATCTACTTTTTTGCTAAGTCCTGCATTGTCAATATTTTTCTTTGCAACATCAGCATGATGTTTATCGAACTCGATAGTAATTAATTTTCCATCCTCCGGCAATGCTCTTGCAAGCCAAATAGTGCTATAGCCACCCAGCGTTCCCAACTCTAATATTTTTGTTGCGTTGCAAAGAACAGCCATTACCTGTAAAAACTTTCCCTGGTTGGGAGAAACGCTTATATGAGGCAAACCTTCAGTGCCGAGTGATTTAATGGTGTCAGTTAATGCATTGTCTTCCGGTGCAAGTAAGTTGCTGATGTAGGCGTCAACTTTTTCAAAAATTTCTGTTTCCATATTGTTTATTGTTTTATGTGATGAATTTTTAAAGGCAATTGTTTATTCCATTTAATTCAAGATAAATTCAGTAGGATGATGTAAGCCTATTTTAAGCCAAGACATTGTATTGTTCATCGCTCACTTTCTCCATCCATTCCACCACCTTGCCATTTAAATTTTCCTGTATGGCTATATGGCTCATACCGTTGGCTGAGGTAGCGCCATGCCAATGCTTTTCATTTGCCTCAAACCAAACTATATCGCCGGGACGAACTTCTTCAATCGCATCTCCTTCCCGTTGTACCCAGCCGCAACCTGTGGTAATAATTAATGTTTGTCCTAAAGGATGCGTGTGCCACGCAGTTCTTGCACCAGGTTCAAAAGTAAGGCTGGCAGAGGCTGCACGTCGTGATTCATTTGGTTGAAACAATGCGTCAATGCGCACTGCACCTGTAAACCAATCTTCTGGTCCTTTGACAGAAGGCTGAGTACCGATTCTTGTAATTTTCATAACTTTTATTTTTATTTTTGTTATTGGATATCAATCTTAATAAACCTGCCGGGTTGGTCTGAACAGAATTTTATTTATATCAATATCGTCAGGTTGACAGATTTAGTTCGCGTTCACGAAACGATTCAATAATATGTTTACCTACCGCTTAGAAAAATCATCTCCCTTTCTTAAAGATCAAACTGTCCAGGCTTATTTTTCCCGGCCCTAAAAGTAACAATACAACAAATCCCGTAAAGAAAACAAAGGGAAGTTGACCATCGGTAAAAATGGCCCAATCATGCGCCATGGTCAGGGCGGTTGCCATGTTTATAATCAGTAAAATAACGGCTGCGCGGGTGAACAAACCAAAAATTAAAAAAATTCCGCAAACAAATTCTGCAAATAAAGAGAGGGAGAGGGAAACCGAACTGCTCATTCCAAGGAAGTTGACAAAACCGCCTTGCATTTCTGAAAATTTAGAAATCTTCTCCCATCCATGACTGTAAACAATTACAGCGCCCAGCCCAATCCTGAGGAGTAGCGTCGCCAAATTGTACGACGTTTTAGAACTAATTCCGGTTGAAAAAAATTTACTCATTTATGATAAGTTTGATTGATTAATAATTTACTATTTACCTGAAGATATTTTTATTCAACTGATTTCTCCGGAATCACTTTTTTATATTGTCTCCAGGAAATAATTGAAAAAGGAAGCCAAATTAAAATTTGCAGTGGTAAATAAAACTTTTTAAAATTTGTCAATAATGCCCAACCGGTAATCAATTGAATCGAATAAAAAAAGAATTGAAATAATGCAACAATCGCCAAAATAAGAAAAAGCTTTTTTCTTTTGGATTTTGTCCAGGCCATTCTTTTTAATTTAGTTTAGTCAATTACTTAAGTGTTGAGGTGTTCATCACTTCTCCTTAATATGTAAAAGTTTGCCCGGTCAAAGGTAGGAAAATGGTAATGAAAAAATATTCAGCGGGAGCAAACGATGCCATTCGTGAATGAAATCTTTTCTCCACTGGCAACTGTGTCGGTGCAAGCCCCGCCTGCCAGGCGTTCGGGCAGGCAACTTGTAATGCTGATTTGTATTTTGCTGCTTTACGCCAGATGCATTCTGCATTTAGGTGATTTATATTTTAAAACTGGAACCTGATCCCAAAATCAAAATTGCTGTTATACGTGGTAAAGGATATAAGCTTGAAATTAGCGCTTAAGAAAATCTTCCCGCTCTCAACGGAGGTTATTAGAATTCAATTGGCATTTGTAAAACGCTGTAGCACTCCAACGTCCTCGGTTCGTTTCTCACGAATCGGAATGAGAGAGGCTCGTGAGAAACGAACCCCGGCGGCAGTTGATGTAGGTGTTGATTTTACTATTGCAGATAATGATGGAGTCACACCGATTGTGCACGAGAAAAACAGGGGAATCGATAAAATTGTGCAAATACTTTCTCAAGCCGGAGCCCTAAAATAGCGCCAGGATGAGGCCTTCAGTAAACTGACAAATAAACGGAATTTCTATTTTTAAATCTTACTTGTGCTGAGTTGCAAACTCTGGACAGCAGCACTACTCAATTTTAAATACTCTACGGAAAGCGGGGAATGGCCGGAACAAACACAAATAATCTTTTCATTTTTTTAAATTTAATTGAACAATCGGTTACAAAATTTTGAAACAGCAAAAAGAGTGGGAGAAAACGTTTCTTTAATTTTTATATCCTGTCAAAATTGATTCAGCAAAATTACTTTGCTACCTTGATGCGCAGGGGAAAACTTTTGCCTTCGTAGCATCAATATTTTTTTGCCCCATTCCCCTGATGCAAGTTCTTCAGCAAAGCCTTTTATATACTTTTCTTCAACTTATGGAGATATAAGTTCCCATGCAGACTACAAGTGTCGAACTTGTTTGCTTCAGTAAACCCCGCCTGACCAGGTCAATTCGGGCAGGAAATAAATACTTCAGATTCCTATTTTTTCGGGTATTCCCTAAAAATCAATTTAGTTACTTGCCGGATCATTAACTATTCCTAAAAATAAAACATCGCCGGTTTGCTTTTCTACAATAGAATATACAAAAGGATGATCTAATTTAAAAACTAGAGGTGGCATCGGCATATCTGTAGTTGTGATACCAATTGCCGTAACCGCCGCAGCTTCCGTGCCTTCTTCGTTTACTTTAATATAAGCTTTGTGTATCGCTTTTGAAATATAAACTTGCACTTGCGAAGGGTCATATATTTTTGAGAAATCTGCATTACCGCTAAATGCAATTCCCATTCCCAGCATAGTTAATTCGGGTTTCATATCCTGCAATTCATAAGAGTATTCCCATTTGGGAATTTCCAATTGAATAGTTGAACTATCCATTTTACTGATGGCATTATTTAAAACATTTTCGTTTAAAGAAGAAGCAAATGTGCTGATGGATTCTTGTGAGTGCACGGGTTCCAAAACATACATGCTATAACTTTTTCCTCCACCATAAGGCAATTCTATCATGGTAAAAGAACTATCGCCAAACATATTCACCTTAAGTTGTCGTTTCATAAAAGGAACACTTTTCGTACTTCCATCCTGCAAATTGAAAATATCATTATAAGTATCCGAAGTGTTGAAAGCATATTTCCACGCGCCATTAAAATAAATGGCATTAATGAGATACATCAAATCATTCGATGAAATACTTTCAAGAATCTTTGGGATTTTATTATTTGTTTTTTGTGCTACCCAATTATTGATTGTATTTACTGACGAGTGGTCATCAAAATTCAAAGGCTGTACAGAAGCATCATAATTACTTTGAACTGTATTTAAAAAAGCAGAAAATGGCTGATAACTGTTTTGCTTGTACCAAATTGAATTAGCAATCGAAAGTCGTACTTTATTATCTTCCTGCGGAAACTGCGAAAGTAGAGAATGGCAGACAGCATTCAGGCTGGCAATATCAATGCCTGAAAGTTCCAGGGTTTTCGCAATGGAATCTTTCGTTGCATTATCCGCGCCATTATACACCATTGAAAGAGCAAGATAAATGCTTAATGGAGAAATGAGCTTATTATTATTCTCAGGATCTTGCGTAAGAGTCGCACGGAAAAAATCAAATGCAAACTGGTTATTGGCATTAATAACGGCAGCACCGTTCGCCGGCAATACGATCATTTGGGTGTGTTCGTCGGGTACTGGATTTGTTTTTGTGCAGGAGCTAATTGTAAAAATAATCACCAAAAGAGGGAAAATAGGGGAGCTTATCTTTTTCATAAAAATGCTTTTTGTACCTATCTGACAGTCCTACGAGGCAAAACGTTGCATATTCAATAAAAAAAATCTTTGATACTAATTGAATTAGTGATTGGATCAAATAAAAATAGAATTAGCCATTTAGGTAGTGAAAGGGCACAATCTCATATATTGAATTCAATCGATGTCTTTATTCTTTTTCTTTTTTGCTTGAACAAAAAAGAAACAATCCCGATAGCTATAGGGACAAGGGCAACCTGCCTTTGCCGGCGGGCAGGCCCGATCGCTCCGCACGTTTGTCCGGCCATCCCACCGTTATGACGCGATGAGTCTAATATTCCTCAGGTTTTATTAATATTCAGGGACTAAATCAAAACGTTTGCGGCAACAAGGAAGGTAGGATGTTGGTGGAGGGAACGCGCAGATATACTAATACGATGCCGGTATTAATTATCTCGTCTGTAACCTCAGTTACGGTAATCGGATAATAGCGCACATTTTTTCCGAATTCATTTATGGGGTCCTCCCAG
>DATCFI010000151.1:0-52172 GCA_036509585.1 Hanamia sp.
CGAAATTTATATATCTGTACGACAGTATCGAAATACTAACCATCAATCATAAACGCAGAAGATCACGCCTTCCTGCATAGCGTCACTTCTTTCAACTCAAACCCCATAGTCTCCAACTATTCAGACACCGGTTCCGTACAACATGGGACTTCATCGGAGGCACTCCGTGCCCGACGAAGTCTTATTTGTTGTATGATGGCGTTTATTTAAAACGGTAATTAAAATTTAGAACCAGTAAACCAACAAATAACTTAAAAAATTATTCTAAACCCAGGAATTATTTTCTGAATGCTGATCAAAATTATCATTGATTTTTCAAATGAATCAATCCAGTTATTTTTCAAAACTAGGTATCAGCCAGTAGATCAAAATATTCATCGTCTTCATTTTTGCCACCATATCCTTTGCCTATATTTTTATACGTTTCAACAAATTCAATCGCACTGATCCATTTCACCATTTTATATCCCAATTGATTTTCAACGCGCAATCTGAGCGGTGCTCCGTGTTCATTTGGCAGCGGTTTATAGTTCATTTCCCAGGCTAACATCGATTTAGGTTTCAGGCAATTGTCCAACGTGTGTGTATCATAATAAGTGCCACCATATAAACCTTCGCCAAACGAATAAAATACTACCGTGGTTACTTCAGGCTTAGGTTTTACCAACTCTACTATTTTGCTGATAGGCACTCCTCCCCATTCCGCAATTCCTGTCCATCCCTGTATGCAACTATGCATAGTAATACTTTCTTCCCTTTCTAACGCTTTTAAATCATCTAATGAAAGTTCAACAGGGTTTTCAACCAGGCCGGTAATCTTAAGTTTATAATCTTTAAAATTGTTTGCTTCCAGATCCTTCCATTCTTTTGAATCAGGCATTTTGCCATTGGGCCAGAAATAAGGAGAGATATCCTTTTTAGTATAAAATTTTCTGGGTTTAAATTTATTAATCGTTCTGCGCCAAAGCGATTCATTTATTTTTTTCTCAAGGAATTGAAGTATCCTTGGTTTTCGCCACGAAATCCAATGAGCTAATATATTAAATCCTATTACGAACAAGATGATCGCAATTCCTACCCACAAACCGGTTGACGATGGATCATTGGGTTTATTGAGTATAATATGATTCATGTTTTTTCTAAACCCGGTCAAAGCCACGAGCGACACATGAACAATGATAAAAATTACGTAACAAAACATGATCAGGAAATGAAAAGAACGTGCGGTCTGGCGATTGAAAAATAATTTTGGATACCATGGGAATCGGCTGTCAATAGCCGGCGACATAGCAAGCCCAGTGAACATGGATAACGGCGCCATTACAAATACTACGGCGAAATATGAAAGTTGCTGCAATGCATTAAAATGATAAAACCCGTTGGGTTCAACAGGCATGTTAAAAGTAGCATAGTGCACAAATACATTCCAACTATCGGGGATTATCTGGAACGATGTGGGCACCAAACGCTTCCATTGATCGGTATAAAGCAAAAGAAAAATAAAAATGATTCCATTCAAAATAAAAAAGGGAATCGTAAGAAAATGCCAAGATCTTGCTATACCAACGGTGTGGCGATAGCCCGGCAAACCCGCTACCGGGCTGATATAACGGGAATCCTGCTTCGCTGTCCATACTTTGTTCAGTGGGATTTTCTTCGGCGTAAACCGAATCCACTGAGTGTCGGGGCCGCACCCGTCATTCCAATACAATCTTGGATGATCCACCAAAATTGAAAGCCCGCTTCTTATAATTAAAATCAGGAAAAAGAAATTTACCCAATGACTTACACTGATCCACATGGGGAAACCGGAAGGCTCTCCCGCAGATGCAACAGGTGAAAATGATAAAGAAGGATCCGGAGGTAAACCGAAAAATAAGTATTGTATCCATGCAATTGCAATAGATCCCAATAAAACCATTCCAATTAAAAAAAGCATGTATGGTTTTATTTTTACAAAAAAGTGCCTGTCTGCAGGGTAATGCATTGCTTTTTCTGCGGGCGTGAAACGGGGAATCATAATAGACATTTTGTAGTTGCAGCACAACAATTATGCTATAACTTTTCTTGGAATTTAAAATAAAAATCTTAAACATTGAAAGATAATATTGGTTGTGCCATAATAAAAAGTATTTAATCTATTTACTGTTACAACTCTAATTCTCTTCCAAAATATAGAGCAGCACTGAATTTCAAGATAAATCTGTGATTGAAAAGATGGATTGAAGAATTTAAATTACATTTATATTTAACCTTCCTTTAAAAGCTGCTGAATATATTAAGCAAACTATATGAACAACAGAATTATAAAATGGGTTCGCAACAACTACAATAAGGTAATACACAGCATCGCATTTTATCCCGCCATTATTGCAATCGGTTTTCTTATACTTTCCGCCCTGATGTTGCAATTTGATTATTCCGATGTGGGCAAACAGATTAAATCCAACCTCAGCTGGCTTACGTTGAAGGATGCCAATACGGCCCGTTCCATTCTGTCAACCATTGTTGGCGGAATAATTTCTCTTACGGTATTTAGTTTTTCTATGGTCATGATCGTGCTGAACCAGGCAGCTTCGCAAATGACCAACCGGATGCTGGAAAGTATGATTAGTAACCGTTTTCAGCAGTTTGTTCTTGGTGTGTATATTGGCAGTATTGTATATGCGTTGTTTTTGTTAAGCAACATTCGCGATATTACTTCCGGCATTTATATTCCTGCGCTCAGTATTTATTTATTGCTTTTTCTGACGGTAGCGGATATTTTTATTTTTATTTATTTTCTTCATTATGTGACCCAATCGGTAAAGTTCGAAACCATCATTGAGCGGGTCCACAAACAAACACTCAACTCACTCGAACGCTTGCGTTCTGAAGAATCTCCGGCAACAATTGAAACACCTGTAGGCGATGCACAGAAAATATGCTTGTCATCTTCATCCTATTTCCAGGGGTTTAATAAAAAAGAACTCGTAAAGTTTGCGTATAGGCATGAAGGTATAATTCATTTTTTATTTCCAGTAGGCATCTACTTATTGAAAGATATTCCATTGATGAATTTCTACTCTGATAAAAAATTATCTGACTATGAGATAAATGAAATGATGATTATGATAGATTTTTACAACGGGCAACCAATTGATATTAACCCGTATTATGGATTTCACCAACTGGCAGAAGTAGCTATCAAAGCGCTAAGCCCTGCTATCAATGATCCTGAAACAGCCGTTCTTAGCCTGCATGCTCTGACGGACTTATTCGTTTATAAATTAAATCATTTCAATAAAATAATTTGGGAAGATGAAGAAAGCGTTGTTCGTATTCAAACAGTTGACTGGACATTTGAAAAACTTTTTTCAGAATGCTATTATCCTATCTGGAACTATGGTAAAAATGACCGTTACATTCAGGATGCAATGAAGCAAATGATCAACCAACTTAGGCAACTTGATGCAGAAGGTACTCATGCTGCTCTTTTTACAATTTTATTAAATGCGATGGAAAAGGAAATTTAGCGGAATGAATTTTGATCTTATTTTTAAATGCTTTGGTTAGGTAGTAGATGCCTGTAAGACCTTTGGCGGATTTTTTAAGGATTTCGATTATTGCCCAACCAGATATTGAAAAAGTAAATGGCACAATCAAAAGTTACAATTTATGCCGCGCTCGCAGCCAACCTGGCCATAGCGGCCATTAAATTCATCGCGGCTTTTTTCACCGGAAGTTCAGCAATGGTTTCCGAGGGAATACATAGTGTGGTTGATAGCAGCAACGAATTATTATTATTGCTGGGTATTCGAAAAAGTAAAAAGCCAGCAGATAGCCTTCATCCTTTTGGGCATGGAAAGGAAATGTATTTCTGGACACTTATAGTTTCTGTCCTACTTTTTGGCCTTGGCGGTGGTATGTCTGTTTACGAAGGAATTACACACATCATGAATCCTGAGCCAATTGTAAACCCAGCTTTGGCTTATCTAATTTTGGCAGCTGCGTTTCTTTTTGAAGGCATCTCACTTATAATAGGTGTTCGGGATTTTTTAAAACAGCAGAAATTGAAAGTAAGCTTTTTGGAGAAATTGAAATTAAGCAGAGACCCCGGGTTTTTTGTCGTGATTTATGAAAACTCCGCAGACATAGCCGGATTGATAGTTGCTGCATCGGGTATTTTTTTGAGTAGTTATTTGAATATTCCAGAGATAGACGGGGTCGCTTCTATCTTAATAGGACTGATTCTTTCTGCAGTGGCGATCATCCTAATACGAAAAAGTCACCATTTATTAATAGGCCAACGAACTTACAGTTATATGGTGGAGGGAGTTTATAAGATCGTAAGCCAAGATGCGAATGTGATTGCGGTGCAAACGCCACTGACAATGCAAATGTCTCCCTACGAAGTTTTCCTGGCACTAGATGTAGAATTTAAGAGCAGCCTAAGCGGTAAGCAGATTGTTGAAGCAATTGCAAACCTTGAAAAGCTGATAAAAAATCAATTTCCCGAGATAAAGCGCATTTATGTGGAAGTAGGCAAATTATCAGAAGGAGACGTAAAATAAAACGACAATAAAAAGAAAATAATAATTAATAGCAACGGATTAGATTTGGAGAATAGAATAAAATAAAAAAACACCTTAATTGTTCGTTTACTGAAAGCGATGATTGGGGGTATGCAATTAATTTAGACCACGATTTTCTCACATTAAAAAGCACTGCAAAAAAATGGCACAAAAAAGAATCAATATACAGGACCTGGAAAGAAATACCTACAAGGCGATGCTCACGATGGAGAGTTACGTGCACAATGCGCAGGTGCCACGATTCCTTAGCGAACTGATAAAAATAAGGGCATCACAAATTAATGGTTGCGCTTATTGTATTGATATGCATTCTGAGGAGGCCCTGGTTGCCGGAGAAACAGGAAGAAGAATTTTTGCACTTTCCGCCTGGCGAGAATCTCCACTGTTTTCAGAAGAAGAAAGATCTGTCTTGCAGCTAACGGAGGAAATTACTCGTATAGCTAACAATGGAGTTGGCGACGAAACCTATGAAAAGGTGCTTAAATTTTTTGGTGAAAGAATTTTAGCACAGATTATTATGCAAATTGTAATGATCAATTCCTGGAACAGGATCGCAGTGGCCACGCACCAGGGTTTCGGGTCACTTTCGTAGTCTTCTATTTTTTTCGAGTATGATCTTGCTCATATAAAGATGCTTTTGTCTTTTTTGTGAAAAAATAATTGTTAAATTTGTTTGCATACATTTTGAAATCGGACCACTAAAGGAAAGCCGTCATTTGTCGGTCATAATCTTTCAGTTTCGTGTTATTTTTTCAATTCAAAAGCAATAATTTTTTCTTATATGATATTACATTTCCCCAAAAAAGCCTGTGTGCCATTCCTGTTTTGCTTTTTGATTCCTACCCTTTTATTTGCCCAGGCAGATTCTACGCTCGCTGAACCGGGAGGTAGAGGTGTTGGTGCTTTAATTTTAATGATTTTACTACTGGTAACTACATTTTTTGCAGCGCTCTACCTTGTTTTCAGAACCAGCAGTTTAAGGAGCCGCAAAGAGAAAGAGGGGCCCCCCCAGGAGAAAAATCTGAGTCAAATAATTAGCAAACTCAGTCTAGAGGATATTGAGCATTTCCTAAACTACAAACAGTTAAAAAAACCAAGTGAAAGAAATAATACGGGGTCACCACTGGTTGCTTTAGCTCTTTTGATAGTTTCATTTTTATTCAGTTTATCTGCTTTCGCGCAACAGGCCGCTCCTAAATCGGGATCTATGTTTAATGATGGTGGAATCATTATAACTCTTATTCTTATACTTACTCCCATATTGGTAGGTGTTATTTTGATGATTGTAAAAGTTCGCAATCTGACAAAGCGTTATAAGTTTAAAAAAGATATGGCTGAAGCAGAACGTATCAGTAATTATCTCAAAAGCTTGCCGGAAGAAGAAATCACTGAAGCGTTAAGAAAAAGAAAAGAGGTATTGGATTATAAAATTTCTAAAAATGTCCTGTCGGGAGAATTGCCTGCCGAAGATAAAAGAGGCATTATACGAAATGTAAATGAACACGCTAACATTCGGTTTATCGAAGAAAAAAGGAAAGGAATTGCACGGCCGGAAGTAGATCCGGAGCTTTCGAAATTAATTCTTTGGTATTTAATATGTGCTACCGTTTGGCTCATATTTGCCACATCTGTGGGAGAATATGAGGGCATTAAATTTGTAGCTCCGGATGCGGATCATCTTAGCTGGTTGAGTTTTGGAAGATTGAGGCCAGTTCATACCAATGGAGTTTTTTGGGGCTGGTCATCGTTAGCAATGCTGGGGCTGGCTTATTATGTAGTTCCCCGGGTGGGAAATAATAAACTATATAGTTTAAAACTGGGCTGGTGGTCATTGTGGCTAATCAATGCTTGTGTGTTTTTGGGCACTATTGCGCTCATGGCGGGCATTAATAACAGCGGCGGCGAATACCGTGAATACATTTGGCCTATAATGCTTTTGTTCGCTATCGCTGTAGTCCTCACGCTTATTAATTTTTTAAAAACGATAGCTGTCCGAAAAACAAAAGAAATTTACGTTTCCAACTGGTACATTGTTGCGGCATTGATGTTCGTAATTGTCATTGCGCTGGTAGCGTATCTTCCCTTCTGGCAGGATGGCCTCGGCGAGACAATATCACAGGGATATTATATGCACCAGGGTGTGGGTATGTGGTTCATGATGTTTACATTAGGGTTGGTTTACTATTATTTACCACAACAATTGAATAAACCTATTTATTCTTATGGCTTGGGTATTCTTGCTTTTTGGTCGCAGATACTTTTCTACACCGTCATCGGGATGCACCATTTTGTTTTCAGCCCTATTCCGTGGTCATTACAAACGGTGGCTATCGTTGGCAGCATGGGAATGATTATCCCGGTAGTTGCCGGGAGTACTAATTTTATCATGACATTTAAAGGTTCCTGGAATAAATTGAGCGGAAGTTATTCCCTACCGTTTTTTCTAATAGGTACCATATTTTATTTTACAGGATCACTTCAAGGCACTGCAGAAGCGTTCAGGACTGCTAATTTGTATTGGCATTTCACTGATTTTACGGTAGCCCATTCTCATTTAACCATGTATGGTATCATCGCGTTTTTTATGTGGGGTGGTATCTATGCGATTGTCCCCAGGCTTACCCGAAGGGAGCCGCCGCAACTTACAGTTGGGATTCATTTCTGGATGGCATTTATAGGACTAATGATTTATACGATTCCACTGATGATAGGCGGAACGTTGAGAGGAGTAGCGTGGATGAACAATGTGCCATTTATAGACACGGTTTCCATGATGGCTCCTTATTGGTTATGGCGTGCTATAGGCGGTACTTTAATGTGGACTGCGCATTTATTTTTTGCTTATAATATGTATAAAATGATACGGTCTTCAAAAACGGTAGATATCAATGCAGCAGCAATTTCAAAAATTACTTCTGATGCTGAAATAATAAAAGTGCAATAAGAATCTTGCTTTCTGAATAAAACATAAAAAGATAAAATTTTTATAAATGGAATTTTTTAATAATCATAAAAAACTTTTTCTCACGGCGATTTCTTTTTTCGTTGCCTTGACTTTGCTAATGGCTATTATACCAGCGCTATATAACCAGGATAATAATGCCCCACTTCCCGGAGCCGAGCCATTAACGGGAGCTGCTTTGAGAGGGAAAGAGATTTATATTGCCAATGGATGTATAGCCTGCCATACACAGCAAGTGAGGGATGTGGCAATGGATAAGACGTGGGGTTCGCGGCCCAGCGTTGCGTCTGATTATGCGACCGATCATAGGATGGATATATGGAGAAATACTGCAACGCTTATGGGCTCCGAACGTACCGGCCCCGACCTTACCAATATTGGCGAGCGTCAACCAAGTATTGACTGGCAACTATTACATTTGTACCAGCCCAGGTCTGTAGTAAAACAATCAATAATGCCCGCCTACCAATGGCTTTTTGAATACAAAGAAAACCCTGGTAAAAATGATAAAGTTGTGAATGTGCCTGATGAATATATGAGAGGAAGAAAAGGAAAAATAGTAGCCACACAAAAAGCAATGGATTTAGTCGCTTATCTATTATCGCTTAAACAACTGCCTTTGCCAAAAGGTATGCCAACAAGGGAATTCTTATATCAAAAAGCGGTAGCACCAGCAGCAGGCGGAGCAGCAGCCTCCACTGAATTGGATGGCGCCTCTTTATACACGGCTAATTGCCAGGCTTGTCACCAGCCTACCGGAGAGGGTTTAAAAGGGGCATTCCCTCCGCTGAAAGGTAGTAATATTGTTTTGAGTGATAGTGCGATATTGATGGTAAACATCATTATGAACGGATACGAAGGGCTCGCATCACAGGGCTATGGACCAATGCCACCGGTTGGTACTACCAGCAATCTGTCAGCAGCAGAAATATCTGCTATCATGAACCATGAAAAATCAAGTTGGGGAAATAATGCGAAAAAAGTAACACCTGATGAAATTCAGAAACTCATGGATGCGGTGAAAAAGAAATAAAAATTTTTATAAAACTTATTCAAGATGAAAAAATTATTTTTATTAATACCAATGATCACACTTGGAATAGAAGGAATTGCATGTCCTGCCTGCGAAGCACAAACTCCGAAAGTTTTAAGAGGCATCGCCTCACATGGCTCGGGGCCTTCAAGCAACTGGGATTACGTAGCAGGAATTGTAACGCTAATTATTGTAATCTTCGTGCTTTTTTACAGCATTAAATGGATGATTAAACCCGGCGAAAAAGAAGCAAACCATATTAAACGGAATGTTTTAAATTTTTAAAATATGGAAGAAAGAAGTTCTATCATTATTTTTATTGACGATGATCCTCAGCCGGCAGGGTCATTCAAATCACCTATCAATTTTGAGTTGGATACAAGTAAACTAGTGGATGGCGAGCACTATTTGCGTATTGTAAGTAAAGCCCCAAACGGTAAAGAAGGGATCCGCAGAATACCCTTTACCGTTCGAAACGGCCCTGACATTTCAGTTGAAGGATTGCATGACAACCAGGTGGTGGATGGAGTAATTCCTATGATGATTAATGCCTATGGCAAAGGTGATCAAAAAGTATTTTTGATAGAAGGAAGTGAAGTACCCAGAAGCATACCCGGTTGGATATGGATTGTACATATATTGATCGGCGCATGGGCTATTTATTATTTAGTAACACAATTATTTGCACATTGACAGAAGAAAAAAAAGATATCCTCAGCTTAGAAGATATAAAATTATTAGTAGATACTTTTTATGACAAAGTACAAAAAGATGAACTGATAGGCGCCATCTTTAATGATAGAATACAGGATCGCTGGCCTCAGCATTTGGCAAAGATGTATACGTTCTGGCAAACTGTTTTGCTGGGAGAACACACCTATTACGGAAGCCCTTTTCCACCGCATGCAAATCTGCCTGTAGAGAAAGAACATTTTGATCGTTGGCTGTCTTTATTTTCACAAACGTTGGTGGAACTATTTAGTGGAGAGGTAGCAAGTGAAGCCATGTGGCGTGCCAATAAAATGGCTGAGATGTTTCAATATAAAATTGGGCATTACAGGCAAAACGCCACTAATAGTTTAATTTAGTAATCGAATTTTTAGACTTGAGCTTTACGCCTTCCGCATTGAGCATTTTAGCAGTAAACGAACTTATTTTGCTGATTTTTATTTAGGGATTTGATTCGTATTAGGTTAGGTTGCCTGCGATCAACAAACTGTCGACCTTTAGCTTTTTGCATAATGCATTCCGCCTTCAGCTTCATTCTCGATTAGCAAGATTTCTTCAATCATTTTTCTTTCATTGCTTAATCGGGGCACTTTATGCTGGCCTCCTAGTTTTCCTTTGCTCTTCAGCCATTTATTAAACGTATCTTTTTTTAAAGAATGAACTATTGGAAGACTGAGCGCAATGTCTTTATATCTTTTAGCTTCATAGTCGCTGTTTACCGATTTTAATGCATCGTCCAGTTCGATAGTGAATTTTTTTAAGTCGGCGGGAGAGGTTTCAAATTCAATTAACCATTCATGCGCTCCATTTTTATTCTCGCTAAAAAAAACGGGAGCGGCCGTGTAATCCTTTACCAAAGCGCCCGTCTTTCCGGAAGCAAGTGCTATGGCTTTATCTGTATTATCGACAATGACTTCCTCGCCAAAAGCATTCATATAATGTTTTACCCTTCCTGTTACTTTTATTTTAAAAGGCTTTAAGGAAGTAAACTGAACGGTGTCGCCTAAAAGATATCGCCAAAGTCCACCATTAGTGCTTATTACCAGCGCGTAATTTTTATTCAGTTCTACTTCTTTAAGCCCAATTGTTTTAGGATTTGGTTTTTTATATTCATCTGCAGGAAGAAATTCATAAAAAATACCATGATCGGTAAAAAGTAAAAGACTATCATCGTCGGGTTTATTTTGTGCAGCGATAAAGCCTTCGCTGGCATTATAAATTTCAAGATAATTAATTGGTGATCCTATGAGCTTATTTATTTGCTCACGGTAAGGCGTAAACGAAACACCTCCGTGCATATATAACTCAAGGTTGGGCCATACTTCTTTCAAAGTTTTCTTTCCGGAAATTTCCAGAATTCGTTTTATCAGGATAATCGTCCAGGTAGGTACGCCTGCAAGAGAAGTTACATTTTCATGGATGGTAGACCTGGCAAGTTGTTCTATTTTGCCTTCCCATTCATCCAACAGCGCGATGCTAAGATCCGGCGTTCGTATCCAATGGCCCCAAAACGGGGTGTTCTGCATTAACACAGCACTTAGGTCGCCGTATTGAATGTCTTTATCAATATTATGAACCTGGTGGCTTCCGCCCACTACAAGGCTTTTGCCGGTAAGTAAATCGCTGTCGGGGAAATTTTTATAATAATTCGTGAGTACATCTTTCGATGCCTTAAAATGGATATCCTTTAAACTTTCTTCACTGATAGGAATAAATTTGCTTTTGTCCGATGTGGTGCCGCTGCTTTTCGCAAACCAATATATGGGTGTGTTCCACAAAATGTTTTCTTCGCCCGCCATCATTCTGTTGATATAAGGCTTCAGGTCATCATATTCATGAATGGGGACTTTGGCCTTAAAATCCTTTACAGTAAACAGTCTTGAAAATTTATATTTTCTTCCAAACTCTGTGTATTGTGCCTGTGTTACCAAATGTTGCAAAACATCTCGCTGGGCTGCAACGGGAAAGCTAATCCAATTTTGAATGCCCCATAAGCGCATTCTTGCTAAACGTGATATAACGGGGCTAAGAAGTTTCAAGTTTATTGGTTAATTAGTTTATTGGTTTATTGGTTTATTGGTAAATTGGTTCTTCTTTTTTATAACTGATACTCGCTGATCACTCATCACTGAATGATTACTTCATGGCATCTGTATGCAAATAGTCTTTTCTTTTTAGCTCGAAATTTCTACCGAGATATAAACGTTTTACTTGTTCGTCTTTGGCCAGTACGTCGGCAGTGCCTTCAATAAATATTTGACCATCTATCAACAAGTATGCACGGTCGCAAATTGACAACGTTTCGTTTACATTGTGATCGGTAATTAAGATCCCTATGTTTTTATATTTCAGTTTGGTAACAATTGATTGAATGTCTTCTACTGCAATAGGGTCAATACCGGCAAAAGGTTCGTCCAGTAAGATAAACTTGGGGTCAACCGCCAAAGCACGTGCAATTTCTGTACGCCGTCTTTCGCCACCGCTTAATACATCGCCATTGCTTTTGCGCACATGATCGAGATTGAATTCTGAGATCAAGATTTCGAGTTTTTCCTTTTGCTCGTTTTTGGAAAGTTTGGTCATTTCCAACACCGCAATAATGTTATCCTCTACCGTGAGTTTTCTGAAAATACTTGCTTCCTGCGGTAGATAGCCTAATCCCATTTTGGCCCTTTTATACATGGGTAATTTGGTAATATCCTGTTCATCCAAAAAAACATTTCCGCTATCCGGCTTTACCAGTCCTACTACCTGGTAAAATGAAGTTGTTTTGCCCGCGCCATTTGGCCCTAGCAAACCAACAATTTCGCCCTGGCTTACCTGGAACGAAACTTTATTGTTTACTGTACGTTTGCCGTATTTTTTTGTAAGGTCTTTTGCGAAAATAGTCTGGTTCAAAAAGTCTTATTTTATATAAAAATACGTGAATGAAAATAAAACCGTGGCAAAGTTTACTTATTTTGGCTTTTCCTATTTTATGATATCAAATCTTGCGGAAAGGAAATCAGTCTTTTTTGTTGTTTTACTAAAGGATTCAAATGAAAGTTTTAGGCTCATAGGCTTTAAAAGAATAAAACAGAGCCATGCGAAAAACCTGTCATGTAGCAAACAAACAAATAACAACAATTCTTATTTTTTTAAATCCTTTAAATCATCCAATCTAAATTGCGAATAAAAAACTGAACCTGTTTATTGAAGAATTCTTACATTCATAACTTATTTTTAAAACTTATCTATATTACCATGGGAGATTTTCAAATAAAAGTTCAGCCGAAAAAATATGATGCAGTTATTGTTGGCTCTGGCGCAGGTGGAGGTATGGCAGCTTATGTTCTCGCCAATGCGGGTTTAAAGGTTTGTTTGTTGGAAGCTGGACCTAATTTTAATCCGGCTATTGATTCTAAACAATTACAAAACCCATGGGAATCGCCTCGTAGAGGTGCCAGCACCAAGTATCGCCCGTTTGGTGATTTTGACGGATGCTACTGGGGGTGGGAAATAGATGGAGAGCCTTATACGAATGCCAATGGTTCAAACTGGGAATGGTGGCGCGCGAGAATGGTAGGAGGCAGAACCAACCACTGGGGAAGAATTTCTTTGCGATTCGGACCCAAAGATTTTAAACATAAAAGTATTGATGGGCTTGGCGACGATTGGCCAATAGGATATGAAGATGTAAAACCCTATTACGATAAAATAGACAGGCTGCTCGGTGTTTTTGGTACTAATGAAGGCTTGGTGGATGCTCCTGACGGGATTTTTCTTCCTCCGCCAAAACCAAGGTTGCATGAGCTGATGATAAAAAAGGCTGCTACGGGAATTGGAATTCCTGTGATTCCTTCCCGCCTTTCTATTCTTACTAAAAAAATAAATGACACACGAGGACAATGTTTCTTTTGTGCGCAATGTAATCGCAGTTGTAAAATCTTTGCCGATTTTTCTTCTTCATCTGCATTGGTAATGCCTGCGATTGCAACTGGAAATGTAGATCTTGTTGTTAATGCAATGGCTCGGGAAGTGCTTACAAACAAAGAGGGTTTGGCTACGGGTGTTTCTTATATAAATAAAGAAGACATGCAGGAATACCAGGTAATCGGCCGAACGGTCATTCTTGGAGCGAGTGCCTGCGAATCCGCCAGGTTATTATTAAATTCCAAATCGCCGCGCCATCCAAACGGGTTGGCTAATTCAAGTGATGTGGTGGGCCATTATCTACATGATTCTACTGGTGCCGATATGGGCGGTATCATTCCTGAACTATTCGACCGCAAGCGCTACAATGAAGACGGGGTAGGAGGGATGCATGTATACACTCCATGGTGGCTTGATAACAAAAAGCTTGATTTCCCAAGAGGCTACCATATCGAATATGGTGGCGGTTTTGGAATGCCGTTATATGGATTTCAATGGGGAATGGAAAACCTTAATGGTACTCATAAAGTAAAAGGAAAGCAGAAGGAAGCAGGCGGATATGGCGCTTCGCTTAAAGAAGATTATCGTTATTTTTTTGGTTCTCATGTAGGCATGGCTGGGCGCGGAGAAACTGTAGCAAGATTTGATAATTTTTGTGAGATAGACCCGACTGTGGTTGATGTATATGGAATTCCTGTTTTGCGTTTCAACACTAAATATTCCGAATATGAAATAAATCAGGCGAAGCATATGAAAGAAACGTTTTCTGAAATTTTACATTCTATGGGCGCGGTTTCGGTATGGGGCGGTGATGATGGTCCTGAAAACAATTATGGTTTGCATGCTCCGGGAAATATCATTCATGAAGGCGGTACCATACGCATGGGAAATGATTCCAAAAAAGCGCCGTTGAACAAATGGGCGCAGGCACATGAATGCAAAAATCTGTTTAATGTGGATGGTGGACAGTTTGTGTCGCAGGGAGATAAAAATATTACCTGGACTATCCTTGCGTTGTCTATGCGCACATCAGAATATATCGTGGATCAGTTGAAAAAAAATCAGGTATAGAGTTTAGAACGGTTTTTTATCTCGATACGATTTGCTTTTGGTATTGCATCAAAAGCATTTGATTGTTGAAATGCCGATAAAATAAGAAACTGGAATATTTGTTTTTTTACTGTATACAAATTCGGAATTTTCTGATTGTAAGATTTTGTTCAAATGAAATTTGAAAACTGAGGAGCTAACTTTTTTAATAAGAAAATTTGTTAATCAAAGAAAAGATGATCAATACTACAACATTTGAAATAATGAATGATAAGGACAAGTCACAGCAGGCAAACAAATAAGAGAGATTTTTATTTTAGTTCATAAAAAAAACCTCATAAAACCGAAAGCTTTATGAGGTTAGAAATATATTCTTATAAAATTCCCTTACTTATATTTTCCCATCCGCTATCAACCTGGCAGCCACCAGTCTTCTTGCATCTTTGCTATTGAAAGGCGCTGTTTTTGTAAAGCGTTTCAAACCCAGCAACATCATTTTTTGTTCATCGCCTTCGGCAAATGAATTGATGGCTTCTTTACCAGCTTTTGCCAATGCATCTACTGCATCATTCAGATAAACATGAAGCATCGCCAATTGAACCTTATTATTTTCTTCACCGGTTCTTTCCACCGCTTTCATCACGCGAAGCAACATACTTTCAGATACAAAAGTATTGATAGCCATATCTGCGATGTTCATGATGATTTCCTGTTCTTTGCTCAAAGTCGTCATTAGTTTTTGTACCGCCGAACCAGCTACCATCAGAATGCTTTTCTTCATGTTGGCAATCGTTTTTAATTCGGTCGCAAATGGCTTGTCGTCGCCATCGCCGAATTCCGGAATGCTCATCAATTCTTTTTGCACAGCCATTGCAGGCCCCATCAAATCCAATTGTCCCTTCATCGCGCGTTTCAACATCATATCAACAGAAAGGAGACGATTGATTTCATTGGTCCCTTCGAAAATTCGGTTGATACGGCTATCCCTATACGCACGGCTGATACTGTATTCATCACTGAAACCATTTCCTCCATGTATTTGTACACCTTCATCCACCACATAATCCAATACTTCGCTTCCATGTACTTTTAATATAGCACATTCAATGGCAAATTCTTCAGCTGCACCCAAAAGCGCTTCATTAAAGGGCTTTCCGGCAGATAATAATTCGTGTTCTTTCTCATCAATCCATTTTGCGGTGCGATATAAAGCGCTTTCATCTGCATAGATTCTGATGGCCATTTCGGCCAACTTATATTTTATGGCGCCAAATTTTGCAATAGGCATATTAAACTGCTCGCGTGTCTTGGCATATTCAATTGAATCTATCAAGGCCATTTTAGAACCACCATTTGCTGCTGCATCTAATTTTAGTCTTCCGATATTTAAAATATTAAATGCGATAATATGGCCTCTTCCGATTTCACCCAACACATTTTCTACGGGTACTTTGCAATCCTGGAAATACAATTGCACAGTAGAAGAACCTTTAATACCCATTTTGTGTTCTTCATGTCCCTGTGTAAATCCCTCCATACCACGTTCAAGGATAAACGCAGTAAATTTATCTCCATCTATTTTTGCGAATACCGTATATACATCTGCAAAACCACCGTTGGTTATCCAGCATTTTTGCCCGTTAAGCAAATAATATTTTCCATCCGCGGAAAGTGTTGCTGTTGTTTTAGCACCTAATGCGTCGCTGCCGCTTCCCGGTTCCGTCAATCCATAGGAACCTTTCCATTCTCCTGTTGCAAGTTTTGGAATATATTTTTTCTTTTGTTCCTCCGTACCAAAATATAAAATGGGAAGCGTGCCGATTCCGGAATGAGCACTTACTGCTACGCTAAAAGAATTACCGCCTCCCAATGCTTCACTCACTAATGTAGAGGTTACAAAATCTTTTCCCATACCGCCCAGTTCCTCCGGCACGGAAACACTCAAAAGCCCCTGTTCGCCGGCCTTGTCCATCAAAGAAGGCATTAGTCCCGGTTCAGCTTTATCGATGCGGTCCATCACCGGAATTACTTCGGTTTGTAAAAAATGAAGACACATATCGCGTATCATGATTTGCTCTTCAGTAAAATCTTCCGGAGTAAAAATGTCTTCTGCATTTCCGGGTTGTATCAACCACTCTCCGCCTTTTAATGTGTGGGCTGTTGCTGTTTCCATGGTTTTATTTTTTAATGATTTTTTATTTTTATCGTGACAGATTATCGTATACCATTTGTAAAACTTCCTTTGCAATTTCTATTTGGCCATTGGTAACTCCCTCAAGCGCTTCATTTAACGTACGATTAGCAACTTCCATTGTTTTTTCTTCCAGGGTTTT
The DNA here is from genome assembly GCA_036509585.1 of Hanamia sp. GTDB lineage: Bacteria > Bacteroidota > Bacteroidia > Chitinophagales > Chitinophagaceae > Ginsengibacter. The sequence goes on from DATCFI010000151.1 coordinate 16,594, forward strand.
TCCTTCTTTGGTTAAAAAAATAAGATTACTTCTACGGTCATTTTTGGAAGCTACCCTTTTTACCAGTTTCGATTTCTCCAAATTATCTACCAATCTTGTGATGCTCGGTTTATCACGAAAAGTGGCTTCGCATAATTGCTGCTGGCTCTGGCCTTCTTCTTTCCATAAATGATATAAAACACTCCATTGCTCGATGGTAATATCTATCGCCGAATCTTTAAAGTTTTTCTGCAATCGCCTCGCAATAGCCGTAGAGGCCTTGCCTGTAATAAAACTATAAAGCTCGCCCTTCTTAAATTGGTTGTTTAGCATATAGTTGTTTATGCAACTACAAATCTAATACTTCCTTTTGAATTCTAAAAATTATTTTTGTACAATCATTGTTATTTAATTGTATATCTGCATCTCTTAACTTTTTGCATGATTTTTATATTAATCACTATTCTTTTATTGTTGCCCTATTTAATCCTGATTCTCTATTATAGAAAAAGTTGGTTAGCAATTCCCGATTTTATTCCTGTAAAAAAAATAACCGAAAATGAATTGCCTTATGTTTCTATCATTATTGCTGCGAGAAATGAAGAACTAAATATTGGAAATTGTCTTCGGACGATCATCAATCAATCTTATCCCAAAAATAAATTCGAAGTAATTGTTACAGACGACCATTCAACAGATAAAACAGTTACCATCATTAATTCTTATCAAGAAGAAAATATTAGTGTTATCCATCTTTCTGATTTTTTAGATAACGAAAAAATAAATTCTTATAAAAAAAAATCTATTGAAACAGCCTTGCAATTTGCGAAAGGCGAATTAATAGTAACAACGGATGCGGATTGTGTGGTGCCTCCAAAATGGATTGAAACATTGGTAGCTTTATATAAAGAGAAAAATCCGGTATTTGTTGCTCTGCCAGTGGTATTTCCTCCCTCTCCCCTGGGAGAGGGGACGGGGGTGAGGCGTTTCTCGGTGAGCCTCCTAAAAATTTTTCAATCCCTCGACTTCATGACGTTACAAGGAATTACAGGCGCCTCAGTTTATAAAAAATTTAATAGCATGTGTAATGGCGCTAACCTGGCTTACGAAAAAAAAGTGTTTTATGAAGTTGGCGGATTTAAAGGAATTGACGAAATAGCAAGTGGCGATGATATGCTGTTAATGGGCAAAATTCAAAAAGTATATCCTGATAAAGTTATGTTCCTAAAATCCCCGGATGTAATTGTGGAAACACAAGCTGCATCAACGTTAAAAGACTTTTTGAATCAAAGAATTCGCTGGGCAAGCAAAGCTGATAAATACACGGATAGCAAAATAACTGCTGTTCTCATGTTGGTTTATCTTTTCAATGCCTGGATTTTGATTCTGGGCATTTCTTCTTTCTTTTCCCACAAATCTTTTTCTCTTTTTTTGATTGCAATTGGAATAAAGATTTCAGTGGAATTATTTTTTTTGTATCCCGTAGCTAAATTTTTCGGAGAGAAAAAGTTGCTTTGGTGGTTTGTGCCGGCACAGCTATTTCATATTTTCTATACTTTGGTTGCTGGTTGGCTGGGCAAATTTGGAACCTACCGTTGGAAGGGAAGGAAGGTAAAGTGAGCGATCGTACGGGGTTAATGAATAAAAATATCAAATAAAGCTTTGTTTACTATTCTGTTTGTTACTTGTGACGACAATCTCTGCTGACCCTTTAAGGAATAGTATTAAAGCCAATAGTATTAAATTTGCACCCAATTATGACAGAATCGAATATAAATATCAAAGTGCAACTCGATGGCGAGAAAGTTCCGCATCAAATAAGATGGACTGCGGAAGGCGGCGGCACAGAAAAAGAACAGATTGCAAAGGCAATGCTTTTAGCCTTTTGGGATGGTCCGGATAAGTCGGCACTGAAAATAGATCTTTGGACTAAAGGCATGATGACGGATGAAATGGCCGAATTCTATTTCCAGGTTTTTATAACAATGGCCGATACTTTTCAAAGAGCCACCCGGCAGAATGAACTTGCCAACGATATTAAAAAATTTGCTTCAGCGTTTCATAAAAAATTTTTAGAAAAAGAAAAAGCAGAACAATAAACAATCGTTTGCTGATTCATTGATCAATTTATAATTTATAATTATGTCTTTAGAAGAAAAAGTAATGTCCAGCCTAAAGGTCGCCATGCTTGCCAAAGATGAAAAATCTCTGAGATCTTTGCGTGCTATCAAATCTGCAATCATAATTGCAAAAACCGCTGAAGGTGCTAATGGTGAAGTGAAAGAAGAGGAAGAAATTAAGCTTCTTCAAAAGTTGGTAAAGCAAAGAAAGGACTCGTTAGAAATATATGAAAAGCAAAATCGGGAAGATCTTGCTATAAAAGAAAGAGAAGAAATATCTGTAATAGAAACGTTTTTACCAAAGCAGATGGGATCAGAAGAATTAAAAGAAATCATTCGCAAAATTATTGCTGAAACAGGCGCTTCCTCTGCTGCAGACATGGGCAGGATAATGGGGGCGGCCAACAAACAACTTTCCGGAAAGGCTGACGGAAAAACTATTTCGGTAATTGTGAAGGAATTACTCGCCGACAGCGCGAAAAGCTGAAGACTAAAAGCATAAAGCGTGGAGCGTTAAATCTGTGCAAATGATTATAGACGTTGCCTTTCTAATTGTAATAATTATCGCTGTATTTAAAGGATACAGTAAAGGGTTTATCGTTGGTATTTTTTCTTTTATTGCGTTTCTCATTGGACTTGCGGCTGCGTTAAAACTTTCGGCGGTCGTAGCGCATCGTTTAGAACTTGGCGCCGGTATTTCAACCAAATGGTTGCCCGTCGTTTCCTTTGCACTGGTTTTTATTGCAGTGGTGGTTTTGGTTAATATTGGTGCCCGTATTTTGAAGAAAGCAATAGGTATGGTGATGCTGGGATGGGCGGATAAATTGGGAGGTATTATTCTTTATATAATTATTTACACTATTATTTTCAGCGTTTTACTTTTTTTTGGTACGAAAACCGTTTTACTAAAACCAGAAACAATCGCTACATCATCGGTGTACACTTATGTATCCCCGTGGGGGCCTAAAGTGATTGACAGCCTTGGTAAGATATTGCCGGTGTTTAAAGATTTATTTTCACAATTGGAACATTTTTTTGAAAATATAGGACAGAAATTGGCATCCTAAAATCAGCAAGATTTTATTTAGCTGTTTTTTTGAGTAGAAACATTTATTTTAGCAATTATTTAAGATCTTAAAGATTGTTTATTTATTAATAATATGGAATACGAATTAATTCAAGACGGAAAATATAAATTCCTGGAAGAAGGAGAGGGAGAGCCTTTGCTGCTGCTTCATGGTCTTTTCGGGGCTTTAAGCAATTTTGGTCACCTGATTGAGTATTTCAAAAAAACGAATAAAGTAATTGTACCGATGTTACCTCTTTTCGAGTTAGACTTACTGCATACAACGGTTGGAGGATTGCAAAAATTTGTGAAAAAATTTATTGAAACACGGGACTATGATCAAATCCATTTGTTGGGGAACTCGCTAGGAGGACACGTAGCCTTGGTATATGTATTGAAAAATCCCGAAAGGGTGAAATCATTAACTCTCACCGGAAGCTCAGGACTTTTTGAAAACGGGATGGGTGACAGTTATCCAAAACGTGGCGATAAGGAATATATCCGCAAAAAAACCCAACTTACATTTTATGATCCGGCTATGGCTACTGATGAATTGGTAGATGAGTGTTTTGAAATCACCAATAACAGGTTGAAAGTTATTAAAATCATTTCACTGGCTAAGTCGGCTATTCGTAATAATCTTGGTGATGAAATAAGCCAGATAAAACAACCGACGTGCCTCATCTGGGGGAATAACGATACCATTACTCCACCGTTTGTAGCGAAAGAGTTTAATAAGTTAATTCCGAATAGCGAACTGCATTTTATAGATAAGTGCGGGCATGCGCCGATGATGGAAGTGCCAGATGAGTTTAATAGAATTCTTGGGGCTTTTCTTACAAAATTAAAAATACCTGCTGCAACTATTCGCTGATTTATTTTGTCTTTCTAATAATTGAATCCTTGCTTGCCATAAAAAATTATAGAAAATGACAACATTGCAACTTGCGGATAATATATTTCCTTCATTGCGCCCGAACGATACGGTGGCCAAAGCTTTGGAGTTGATGGCAGAGTTTAAAGCTAGCTTTCTTCCCGTTGTTTCAGAAGAAAAATACCTTGGACTCATAAAGGAAGATAGCATTAATGAAGAGGAAAATAGAGAAGAAACCACATTAGAAAAATTTCAGGAAGACTTTAGTGTTGTGGCTGTAAATGCCACGAGTCATTTTTTGAAGGCAGCAAACCTTGCTAACCTATATGGTACTAATGTAATTCCCGTTGTTAATGAAAAAAATGAGATGCTTGGGACTATCTCTGCTGGTGCGATTTTAACTGCTTTAGGAAATTTTTGTGGGTCTGATGAATACGGCGCTTTGATTGTTCTTGAAATTGAACGCGTGCGGCTTAGCTTTTCTGAACTTAACAGCATAGTAGAAAGTGATGGTGCCAGTATTTTGCATTTAAATGTAACGCTGCACACAGTTCCCGAACTCGTGGAAGTGACGTTGCAACTAAATACCAGAGAAATTGCCGCTGTTATTGCTTCGTTCGAAAGACATGACTATAATATAGCTTACTATCATGGCGAAGAACTGTTTGAAAGTGAAGTAAGCGCCAACTATCATAATTTGATGAATTACCTGGATATCTAAATTTCATGCCTGTTTTTTTTGAACACAGTAGACGAACATTTTTTTGATATTTTTATTTCTTTTCTTCAGCGGGCAATCCAACCCTTCAACATCTAAAGAGCAATCAGCTAACCGCTTTTCCTTCTTTATGTTGCATTAAGCTTTCAGTTGAGGTTGAAAAAAAATATTGCTGCCTCCCAAGTATCATGTTTCTTTGTAAGTAAGGATTAAATTTTAAGCTGAACAAATATGCGAATTGCCATCTATAGCCGTGGGTTGGAGTCGGAACAATCAGAAGGTTTAAAGGTTTTGCTTTCGGAGTTTTCTCACTATAAAATCGAGCCGGTTATTTACCAGGATTTTTTTAACCAGTTTTATTCTTCGATTGATATTTTACATACTTACTCTACATTTAATAGTCCAGATCAGTTAGAGGAAATAGATTTTATTATAAGCTTGGGAGGCGATGGAACATTACTGGATACGATCACTTTTGTAGGCGATAAAAAAATTCCAATTTTAGGTATTAATTATGGAAGGCTTGGCTTTTTGGCAAGTATTGGGAGAGACGAAATACATACGGCCCTGGAAGCTTTGGTAAAGCGTACATTCATTCTTGACAAAAGATCTCTGTTACACCTGGATGCTAACATGCCCCTTTTCGGTGGGTGTTGCTATGCTCTTAACGAATTTACGATTCACAAAAAGGATACCTCACCAATGATAAAAATTCATACATATCTCAATGGTGAATTTTTGAATACTTATTGGTCCGATGGGCTTATTGTATCTACGCCCACAGGATCCACCGGTTATTCACTCAGTTGTAATGGGCCAGTGGTGTTTCCTGATTCGGCGAGTTTTGTAATAACGCCCGTTTCGCCACACAACCTGAACATTAGGCCATTGGTGATACCTGATAATTCAATCATTTCCTTTGAAGTAGAAGGACGTACGGATGGCTTTTTATGCACGCTGGACAGCAGAAGAGAACTAGCGTCTAAAGAGGTGTTGCTTGCCGTTCGCAAAGAGGTTTTTAATATTAATCTTGTCAGGCTGAATGAAAACAATTTTCTTGAAACGCTCAGGAATAAACTATCCTGGGGTCTTGATAAGAGGAATTAAAATTTTTAACTTTGTTAAAAATTGAAACCCACTGTTTGTTCTTTTAACTTTCCTTTATTTTTACGGTACTTTATGAAAAAAATTATCTCTCTGTTAATCATTACTTTAGCATTTTCATTCAGCGGCTTTGCACAGATGGACGAATATGTTCAGGAAGGGGAATTTGGTATCACAGCCGGATTATCCCATTACTTTGGCGATCTTGATAACAGCTATGCGCTCAATCGACCTAAAGTCGCCTTCGGCGCATTCTTCAGAAAGCAATTCGGCAACTACACTGCCGTTCGTCTGTCAGGAAATTATGCGTTGTTAGGATATAGTGATAAATACAGTAAAAACGAATACGATCAACGGAGAAACCTGAGTTTTAATACCAATATCTTTGAGGTAACCGCCCAAGGGGATTTCAATTTTTTTAAATTTATCCCCACAGACAGGGATCACTGTTTTACGCCTTATGCAACAGTCGGTATAGGATTTTTCAGCTACGATCCCTATGCCTTTTACCAAGGTCAAAAAGTTTATCTGAGACCATTGCATACAGAAGGTGAAACATTTTACAAGGGCCGAAAAGAATACGGAAGCGTTGCCATGTGTTTTCCGATTGGTTTTGGTTTTAAGTACGCGATCAATGATAAAATAAACCTTTCTTTCGAAGTTACCCAACGCTTTACTAGCACTGATTACATTGACGATGTAAGCACTACTTACGTAGGTATAGATAAATTCCCTTCTACTGCGGGCGGAAAATCCATAGCAGGCATCATGCAGGACCGTTCTTACGAAACCGGCACGCCTATTGGAATTGAAGGCCGACAAAGAGGGTTTAGCAAGCAAAAAGACCAATATGCAACTGCTGTGTTTGGAATTGCTTTTAATATTACGTCGTATCGTTGTCCAAGTGCTAAACCATAAAATACTTTTTTCTGAATAGGGAATAAACTATTTTCTTATTTTTGTTTGCGTCAGGCAGTTTGGCGCCTGGCTTCTTTCTATTACAATGAGTTTAAAAGAAAAATTAATACCTGAAAGGCTTCCGCGCCATATAGCTATCATAATGGACGGCAATGGCCGATGGGCAAAAGAGCAAGGGCAAAACCGACTTTATGGGCACTTTAATGGAGTGGAAAGTGTCCGAAATATTGTAGAAGGTTGTGCAGAATTAGGCATTGGCTTTCTTACTCTTTATGCTTTTAGCACCGAAAACTGGGACCGCCCGAAAGATGAAGTAACTGGCTTGATGGAATTGTTAGTACAAACCATACGGGATGAAGTGCCGACGCTTAATAAAAATAATATTCGACTGCATGTAATTGGAAATATAGAAATGCTCCCCCTAAACGCTCTAAACGAATTAAACGAAGCATGCGGGGAGACAAAAGCGAATACGGGTTTAAATTTAATAATGGCATTAAGCTATAGCAGCCGCTGGGAAATATGTAATGCCGTGAAGGAAATCGGCAAGGAAATAAAAAATGGCCGTCTTTCGCCTGGAGAAATTACCGATGATTTATTTAAACAATACTTATGTACCGCCAATTTTCCTGATCCTGAATTAATGATCAGAACAAGTGGTGAATACAGGATCAGCAATTTTTTATTATATCAGCTTGCTTATTCCGAATTATATTTCACAGATACCCTATGGCCTAATTTCAGAAAAGAAAACTTGTACGAAGCCCTTTTAGATTATCAAAACCGGGAAAGACGTTTTGGAAAAATCAGTGAACAATTATGACTTTTGGCATTGAATATTCATCGTTGGGCTTAGAGCCTAACTACTCGATTTAACAAAAACTTTTAAGAATTGAAATTTAACTTGCCGCCCTATTAAAAAATCGATTTTAATGCCGAAGGTCTACAAGATCCTGTTCTTGGTAGCTATTGCTATCTCTGCCACAACTATTGCTTCTGCACAAATTGTCCAGGATTCAATAGGACACATTAAAAACGATTCACTACCTCTTTCTCTTGGCAGCGATAAGGATACCGTTCCTTCTTCTGTAAATGTAGAACTTGAAAATATTTTTAATACCAAAACGCCCAAACAATATACTCTTTCTCATATAACTGTTACTGGTACTACTTTTGATGCCAATCTAATCATTTCCATCTCGGGCCTTGCTATAGGCGATAAACTTACCCTTCCGGGAAGCGATGCTTTTTCAAATGCGATCACCAACTTATGGAAACAGAACCTTGTTTCTAATGTGGAAATTTATTTGACTGATCTCAAAGGGAGCGACCTTTCAGTAGAAATAAATATTACTGACAGGCCTATTCTTTCTAATTTCAAATTCAAAGGGATCAGTAAAACCGAATCCGATGATATTACAAAGAAGCTTGATATAAAAAAAGGGAAAGTAACACGAGTTACTCAAGGATTTAAAGTTTCAGCGGTTTCAACTATTAAAAAATATTATGTTGATAAAGGATTTAGAAATGTAGAAGTAAAGATCGACGAGGAAAAAGATACAAAAGCGGAAAACGCAGTAAATCTTTTTTTTACAATCGCTAAAAATGCCAAAGTAAAAATTAATAATATTTATCTCGCAGGTAATGACGCTATTTCGGATCTGAAGCTAAAAAAGCAGATGAAAGGAACTCATGAGCTAAGCAAGATCACGTTATTTCCTATGCCGGACTTTAACCCGTACGACAGTAGCAAAAACAACCATATTACTTTCCACGACTATCTTGGTCAGAACGGCTATCTTTTCCCTTCTAAAACAAAAGACCTTATTGATAACAATTTCCGTTTTCATTTATTCAGCTCTGCTAAATTTAATGAAAAGAAATACCTGGAAGATAAGGCCAAGATATTGTCGTACTATAATTCTGTTGGGTTCAGGGATGCCACTATCGTAGCTGATACTACTTATAGTGTGGCTAACGGAAATATGGATGTGGCCATTAAGCTATCTGAAGGTCATCGTTATTATTTTGGAAAGATTACCTGGAAAGGAAATACCAAATATTCTGATTCTATATTGAATTTATTCCTCGGTATTCATAAAGGAGATATTTATGATGCAGAAACCCTCAATAAAAGGTTGGGTGTAACGCCTTCGCCCCAGGGCGATGATATCTCCAGCTTATACCAGAATGACGGGTATTTATTTTTTCAGATCCACCCGGTAGAAACATCTGTATATAACGACACGATAGATCACGAAATACGCATTGTAGAAGGGCCACAGGCTACCATCGGAAAAGTTGAGATAGCCGGGAATGATAAGACCAAAGAATATGTAATCCGGCGCGAATTACGTACCATTCCGGGAGATAAGTTTAGCCGCGAGTTAATTATTCGTACACAACGTGAACTTTCAGGGTTGGGATATTTCGATCCCGAAAAGATTAGCCCCGGCATAGTTCCTAACCAAGGCGATGGAACGGTAGATATTACGTGGAATCTGGAAGAAAAATCATCTGACCAGTTAGAACTCTCGGCGGGTTTTGGCGGCGGTATCGGCCTTACGGGTACCTTGGGCGTGACCTTTAACAATTTCTCGATCTACAATATTTTTAACAAGAAAGCGTGGGATCCTTTGCCTGTCGGTGACGGACAAAGGTTGAGCTTAAGAGCCCAAGGTAACGGTAAGCAATTCCGCTCCTATAATGTTTCGTTTACGGAGCCATGGCTCGGAGGTAAAAAGAGAAATCCGTTCACTGTTAGCTACTATAACACCAAATATGCCAATGCTTATAATCCATTAACTGGACGCTATGATAAGAGTTATGCGGATTCTTCTTATATTAAAACTGTCGGATTTAGCCTTTCACTCGGCAAGCAATTGAAATGGCCGGATGACTATTTTACCCTGGTTTACCAGGTGAATTTCTTGCAATACAAGCTAAAAAATTACAATATTATTCCAGGTCTTTATAACGGTACGTCGAACAATGCGAATTTCAAAATCACCTTTGCGCGTAATCAGGCCGGACCAAACCCTATTTTCCCAACGGGAGGATCTAATTTTATATTCAGTGCGGAGTTAACACCACCTTACTCATTGCTTAGAGGAGGAGCAACTTTGCCGGTAAGTAAGCAATATAATTGGATCGAGTACCATAAGGAACGTTTTACGGCGCAATTCTATGTCCCAATAGGACAGGCACATGGAGCGGACCACAATAAGCAGTTTATACTTTATGCAGCCGCAAAATATGGTTTTATAGGTAAATATTCAGCAGATGCATTTGCAGCTCCCTTTGGCCGCTTTCAACTTGGTGATGCAGGGCTAAGTAATAACTATGGCATATTAGGATACGACATTATTGCCCACAGGGGATACCCAGTTTATCAAACTTCAGATCCAAAAGTAAATCCGGATATCAGCCAGGCTACTAACTTTTTTACGATATTCAATAAATACACCGTCGAGATGCGGTTTCCGTTTAGCACTGCCGCAAGTAGCACTATTTATGGTCTTGCATTTTTTGAAGCGGCTAACGGATGGTATAGCTTTAAAGATTACAATCCGTTCCAGTTGCGAAGGTCTGTCGGTCTCGGTGCGCGTTTCTACCTGCCAATGTTTGGTTTGCTTGGATTTGACTATGGAATTGGTATTGATAGAATGCAACCGGGACAGGGCTTCAAAGGGGCGGGTAAGTTTACCTTCATGTTAGGCCAGGAACCGGAATAGAGACTGTTAAGTTACCAGATTCAAACAGAAATGTCCGGTATTTGTTTGTTTACTGTTATATGTTTAAATTAGAGGAACCTGTAATAACAGTAATCTAAAAAAGTATTTTATCATGAAAAAGTTACTCTTTATTTTTTTTGCATGCTTTGCATTTGCTGGCAATGGCTTTTCGCAACGGTATGCGGTCATTGATTCAAAATATATTCTTAATAAATTGCCGGAATATAATGACGCGCAACAGAAGTTAGATCAGTTTAGTAAAATGTGGCAACAGGAAATAGACCAGAAATCAGCGGATCTTGATAAAATGTATAAAGAATACGATGCGGAAAAAGTGATGCTCAGTGACGAGTTGAAGAAGAAAAGGGAAGATGAAATCTATAATAAAGAAAAAGAGGTGCGCGATCTGCAGCGAAAAAGATTTGGCTACCAGGGCGATTTATTTAAAAAGCGGGAAGAACTGATCAAACCCATTCAGGATAAGGTTTACAATGCTATTCAAAAACTGGCAGCGACAAAATTATATGATTTCATTTTAGACAAAAGTGATGGAATTACCGTTATATTTGCCGACCCAAAATTGGATAAGAGTGATGATGTGCTGAAGGAACTGGGTGTTAAATAATTGTAAAACAAAAAAACAGGTGCAGCCAAAAAGATAATTTTAAAGACTTTATATAAATCAAACCTTAAAACAAAAATGAAACAATTTCTCATCGTCCTTTGTATTTCTACAGGAATATTCGGATTTACCACGACAGCAAATGCTCAAAAAATTGGTTACATCAGCGCGGATGAAATTATACAGTTAATGCCCGAAGCTGATAGCGTTCAAAAACAATTAGACCAGTATCAGCAATCATTATATCAAAATGCGCAAGACAGGCAGGATGCGTTGAATGATGCTATACAAAAATTTGTAAAAGACTCTGCAACAATGAGTCCAAGCCTTAAAGAAGTAAAACGAAGCGATCTGGCAAAGCAAAATCAGGATCTGCAAGGTGAACAGCAAAAAATCCAAAACGCGTTCGCACTAAAAAGACAGGAACTTTCTGCTCCGATACAAAAGAAACTGCAGGTAGCTATTGAAGCAGTAGCGAAAGAAAATGGTTATACTTACGTTATGCCAAGAGAGGCATTAATTGTTATGCCGCCGTCAAGTGACTTAGGACCTTTGGTTATGAAAAAATTGGGCCTAAAAGAACCTCCGGCAGGATCGTTACCTCCGGTTAAATAAATAAAGAAATAGATATTTTTTTAAAGTCACTCTTTTATTGGAGTGGCTTTTTTATTTTTGATCAATGATCACTTCCACTCCGATTGGTATTTTTGATTCCGGCTATGGTGGCCTTACCGTTTTAAAGGAAATTAAGAAACGACTACCTGGGTATGATTACCTGTATCTTGGTGATAACGCACGCGCGCCGTATGGCCCACGTTCCTTTGAAACAGTTTATGATTATACACTTGAGTGCGTACGGTGGCTTTTTGCACAAGGCTGTCCGTTAATCATTCTTGCCTGCAATACTGCTTCAGCAAAAGCTTTGAGGACAATTCAACAAAAATATCTTCCTCTTCATGATCCGGACAAAAGAGTGCTTGGTGTGATAAGGCCAACCGCTGAAATTATCGGTAATTGCTCTGCCTCTAAAAATATCGGTATTCTCGGGACAAAAGGAACGGTACAGTCTGATTCATACTTGATAGAAATAGCGCATTTTTTCCCGGATGTAAAAGTATATCAGCACGCCTGCCCGATGTGGGTACCCCTGGTAGAGAATAATGAATATGCAGATGCAGGCGCCGATTATTTTATAGAAAAGGACATCAAAATTCTGCTAAAAAGATCACCCGAAATTGATACCATCCTCCTTGCATGTACGCATTACCCGTTGCTTCTTGAAAAAATAAATCATTTTCTGCCTGAAAATATAGAAGTAGTGTCGCAAGGCCCGATCATTGCTGAAAGTCTCGCGGATTACCTGACGCGGCATCCGGATTTGGAAATGCAATGTAGTAGAAGAAATAATTTGCAATTTTTTACAACAGATTCACCGAATGATTTTGACAAACACTCTGAAATCTTTTTCGGTGCGAAAGTAGCGTCCATACACGTCGACCTGTAAGTCGAGCCAGATTTCTAAGCAAAATTTCACAATATTGATAACGGGAAATAAGAAATCTTTTCTTATTTTTGCCGCCCTTTCACAAACAGCAGGGATGGTGCCCGGCTGAGGAGATGGAAACAATTATTAATAAAAGGAAAAAAATAAAACAATGCCAGGAAAAAAACGTACTTACCAGCCGCATAAGCGTCGTCGTAAAAGCGTACATGGTTTCAGGGAACGCATGTCAACAGCTAACGGGCGTAAAGTATTGGCAAGCCGCAGGAAAAAAGGGCGCCATAAACTGACCGTTTCTGACGAACACGGAAGTAAGAAATAGAAATATTCAAATTGAAAATATTTTAAAATAGCCTCTTTTAATGGGGCTATTTTTTATTTTATCTTTAACTGGATTTTCAACTCTTCAATATGCCGGGTATCAACGAAAGATTTACTTTAAATGCGAACGAACGACTAAAAAGCCGGAAAATAATTCAGCAGCTTTTTAAAGAAGGAAAATCGTTTTCGCATATTCCTTTAAGGGTAATGTATCTTGAAACTGACACACAAATCGTTCCACTACAAGCGGGATTTACAGTTAGCACGCGCAATTTTAAAAAGGCAGTTGATCGCAACCTGATAAAGAGACTCATGCGCGAATGTTATCGTCTTCAAAAGAATGATTTGAAAAATTCGTTAGAGAAGAATAGTAGAATGCTGGCCGTATTTTTCATTTATACAGGAAATAAGATGCCAGTATATGAGGATATTGTTGATAAAATGGGCGGCGCATTAAAGAGACTTGAAAAGATATTCGAATAAATAAAAACCCATAGAATTTATTAGTTTACTGGCACGAGTATTTTAAATCAAAATAGAAATCACGTTTAAAACTTCGATTACTGTAATCCTTATAATCTGCTCCCTATTATAGAACGCTCAGGTTTCTGAACCAGCCTTTATGCAATCAATCATTTTTTTGCATCTATACGAATGAGTGGATTTGCCTTTGATCAAGTAGTCACGCATAATTTTTTATCTTTAAAGCTAAACTTATCAATATGAATTGGAAATTTTCGTTTCTGACTATAATTAGTTTTTTATTACTTAATATCATTAGTCTTTCAACCTTAAATGCTCAGAAGAAAATGAACGATTACACGTCGCAATGGGAAAACGTAGATAAGTTCCAACAAAAAGGACTGACAAAATCTGCTTTGGCAGAAGTTGATAATATTTATTCAAATGCAAAAAAGAACGGGAACGAATCCCAGATTATAAAAGCCTTATTATTTAAAATAACGCTTCAGCAAAATATTGTTGAAGATGCATCCGTAAAAAGTATTGATTCAATGCAACAGGAAATTATCTCAGCAAAAGAGCCTGTAAAGTCAATTCTGCAAAGCATTACAGCACAACTCTATTGGAATTATTTCCAGCAAAACAGGTATCGGCTTTATCAGAGAACCAATACTGTAAATTTTGATAAAAAGGATATTGCCACATGGACTAGCGATGATTTAAATAGCAAGATTGGTGAGTTATATCTTGCTTCATTAAAGGACGAAAAACTTTTGCAACAAACAAAGTTGGATCCTTTTGATGATATTATTTTAAAAGGGAATGTTCGTTATCTGCGGAATACTTTATATGATTTACTGGCGCATCGCGCGTTAGATTATTTTAAAAATGATGAACGTGATATTACACGACCTGCTTATGCATTTCAGATAAATGATAAAATGGCATTTGCTCCGGCCAGTGAATTTATCAATGCAAAATTTATCACAAAAGATTCCACATCGCTTCACCAAAAAGCGTTGCTTATTTTTCAAAAGTTATTAACTCTTCATTTGGGTGATGCCAAACCGGATGCTTTAATAGATGTAGATATTGAGAGAATTAATTTCGTGAATCAATATGAAGTAATGCCAGGTAAGGATCAACTTTACCTTCACGCGCTTAGAAATATCACAGAAAAGTATAACAAGGATCAGGCGTCTGCACAGGCTGCTTTTTTGATTGCACAAAACATCTATAGCAAAGCAATTGAAGTAAACAGAAATAAAGTTTCTCTTTCAAATTATACCGTTATAAAAGCAAAAAGTATTCTTGATAAATTAATTAATCAATTTCCCGCAACCGAAGGGGGCATTAATGCGCAGAATCTTTTGACAACTATTTTACACCCTTCCATCAATTTAACTACAGAAAAAGTAAATGTTCCGAAATCTCCTTTTCGGACATTAGTCACTTATCAAAATTGTAGTACGATTTATTTCAGGATCATTTCATTAACTCCCGATCTTAAAAAATATATCAATAAGAACTATAACGACGATAAAATTTTTACAAAATTAGTCGCTCAGGAGAATATCAGGGTATGGCAGCAGGTTTTGCCAAGGGCTGATGATTATTTATCTCATTCTGCAGAGTTAAAAATTGATGCGTTGCCTGTTGGCGAATATGCTTTGATTGGAAGTGCGGATGAAAAATTCAGTCTCGATAAGAATCCACTTGTTGCACAATATTTTTATGTTTCGGATATTAGTTTTATCAATAGTGGTTTACAGTATTTTGCACTGAATCGTACTACCGGACAGCCTTTGGATGGAGCAAAAGTGCAAGTGTGGAATCAGAAATATGATAATTCTATTCGGGGATATCATTTGACAAAAAAGGAATTAGTAACTACAGGTAAGAATGGATTTTTTAAATTATCTCAGCCCACAAAAAATGAATACAGCAGAAGCATAAGGCTTGATATTAGTTATAAAGACGATCATCTTTTTATGGATGAGTTTCAGGACTTCTATTATAATAATTACAATAATGATAGTGAAGAAGATTATGACAATCAAAAAGATTACGATCGGGAAAATGCAAAGATTTTTCTTTTTACTGATAGAAGTATTTATCGTCCGGGGCAAACGGTTTATTTTAAAGGCATTGGCGTTACGAGAGATTGGCAAACAAAGAAATCTATACTTCTTCGTTCAAATGATTCATTAACCGTTATATTTTCTGATGCGAATAGTCAAAAAATTGATTCTGTAAACGTATTATTAAATGATTTCGGTTCTTTCAGTGGCAAATTTAAAATTCCGGAAAATAAACTAAACCGAGAGTTTGATATTGATGTAGCAGCTTATAGTAATTCTTCGGTTTCAATTTCGGTAGAAGAATACAAAAGGCCCAAATTTTACACCGAATTTGAGAAAGCCAAAGAAAGTTATCGAGTAGGTGACACAGTTCGTGTTACGGGTTTTGCAAAAGCTTATGCGGGAAATAATATTGATGGCGCAAAAGTTTCTTACAGAGTAACAAGAGTAGCCAGATTCCTTTATCCATGGATGTTCTGGAGAACCATAATGCCGCGCACACAGTCATTAGAAACTACTCATGGAGAAATTACAACGGATGCTGATGGTAACTTCCGGATAAAATTTGTAGCCATTCCTGATCTCACACTTGATCCAAAAACTGATCCGGTTTTCGATTACAAGCTCGAAGCCGATGTTACTGATATCAACGGTGAAACACGAAGCGCTGAAATCATTGTTCCAATTGGTTATAAAGCGTTGGATCTTGATATCTCTTTGCCGCAAGGAGATATGATCAATCTTGATAGCCTGAAAAGTATTTTAGTCAGCAGTAAAAATTTAAGTGGTGAACCTGAAACAGTAAATGCAGATGTGAAGATTTATAAACTCCAAACGCCTGAGAGATTGATTCGCGAAAGATTGTGGCCAGAGCCGGATGAATTTGTTTACACAAAAAAGGAATACATCCAATATTTCCCACTAGATGAGTATAAAGATGAAACTAACAAAGAATCGTGGGAGAAAAGAGAATTGGTTTATGAAAAAAATGATTCAACAAATTCTCATGATTCAAAATTCACGATTCGCGATTCACGATTCACGCAAGGTTGGTATTTGGCGGAAGCCACAGCCAAGGACCGTTATGGCCAGGAAGTAAAAGATGTAAAATATTTCCAGGTGTATGCTAATAAGTCATCTTCATTGCCTGCACCTGCTTATGTATGGAATTATGTAGAAAAAAATTCTTTGGAACCGGGCGAGACTGCGCATTTAGTTACAGGGACTTCCGCAAAGAATTTGTTTTTAATTCGGGTGTTTGATAAAGGAAGGAATCCCGAATACCGGCCACCGACAACCGAAAAACAGTCTTCAGATTTTAGTTATTATTCAATAAACAATAATAAAAAAACATTCGATTTTAAAATTTCAGAAGACGACCGCGGAGGTTTTGGTGTGAACCAGTTTTTTGTAAAGGATAATCGCTTTTATGTTGTATCAAACGAAATTACTGTGCCCTGGAATAATAAAGAGCTCAATATTTCTTTCGATACTTATCGTGATAAAACCTTGCCCGGCAGCGAGGAAAAATGGAAGGTAACCATCACAGGAAATAAGGGACAAAAAGTTGCCGCAGAAATGTTGGCTTCGATGTACGACGCTTCGCTTGACCAGTTTAAACCACATGAATGGGATGATCTCAGCAGCATCTGGCCAACATATTCCGGATACAATAACTGGGATGCGCGTCAAAATTTCACTACTGTTAGTTCTTTTGAAAACTACTGGCGCGAAAAATATATTCCGCAAAAGGAAAAAACGTACGATGCGTTGAATTATATTCCTGCTTATGGTAATCGGATTGCAATAAGAGGAATGGCTTCAATGACGAATGACATGGCTGCGCCTGAAATGATGAAGAAAGGAGATTTGAATGAAGTAGTTGCTACGGGCCTTTTAGGAAAAGTCGCTGGCGTACAAATACAAATGGATACAACTGCTTTTGCGGCAGGCTCTAAAAATAAGGCGATAGAGGAAGACGTTGACCAATCCCAAATCCAAATTCGAAAAAATTTTAACGAAACTGCGTTCTTCTTTCCTGGTCTGAGGACAGATAAAGAGGGCAATATTGAATTCAGTTTTACCATGCCGGAAGCGCTTACACAATGGAAGTTAATGACATTGGCGCATACAAAGGATTTGGCAAGTGGGTATGCTGAAAGAACAGTCATTACACAAAAAGATTTAATGGTGCAGCCCAATGCGCCGCGCTTTTTACGTGAAGGAGATAGGATAATCTTCAGCGCAAAAATTGTAAACCTGGGAGACAAAGAAGTGAGCGGACAAGCGGAACTACAATTATTAAGTGCATCCACTATGGATTCTGTGAATGGATGGTTTAAAAATAATAATCCCATACAAAATTTTACGGCTGCTGCAGGACAAAGCACGGTTGTAAATTTCTCCGTTGAAATTCCAGATAATTGTAATGATGCTGTTGTTTATAGAATAGTTGCAAAAGCTGGGAACATAAGCGATGGAGAAGAAGCTGCTATTCCTGTCGTTACCAACCGGATGTTGGTAACAGAAACGATGCCTTTGCCCATGCGCGGCGATGGAACTAAGGATTTTAAATTTGATAAATTAATAAATTCAGGGAACTCTAAAACGCTTACCAATTACGGACTTACAGTGGAATATACGACCAATCCGGCATGGTATGCAGTGCAGGCTTTGCCCTACTTAATGGAATATCCTTATGAATGTGCAGAGCAAACATTTAATCGTTTTTATGCAAATGCATTGGCGCAAAAAATTGTCAATTCTTCTCCCAAAATAAAAGCCATTTTTGAAAAGTGGAATACAAGTGATACATCCGCAATGCTTTCAAATCTTCAAAAAAATGAAGAATTGAAATCTGTTTTATTACAAGAAACGCCGTGGGTATTGCAGGCCCAGAGTGAAGCGCAGCAAAAGAAAAATATTGCGTTGCTGTTTGATATGGTAAAGATGAGTTTGCAGTTAGAATCAGCTATTGATCAATTAAAAGATCTGCAGTCTTCTAATGGTGGCTTTGGGTGGTTCAAAGGCGGCCCTGATAACCGTTACATGACTCAATATATTGTAACAGGAATTGGGCATTTAAAAAAATTAAATGCTTACCCAGTAAACGAACAAATTCAGCTAAAATCTATTCTGGATCAAGCCATGCCTTATCTTGATAGAATGCTGAAAAGAGATTATGATGATTTGATAAAAAATAAAATAAAACTCAACCAGGATAATCTTTCAACTATTGCGATTCAGTATTTATATATGCGGAGTTTCTTCCCTGAATATCCGGTTGCACAACAAACACAAACTGCGTATAACTATTACCGTGATCAGGCTAAAAAATATTGGCTCAACCAAAGTAAGTACATGCAGGGAATGATTGCATTAGCGCTCCACAGAACCGATGACGCAGCCACTGCAAAAGCGATTATAAAATCATTAAAAGAAAATTCAATCAACAATCCGGAATTGGGAATGTATTGGAAAGAATGGAACAATCAAGGATATTGGTGGTACCAGGCACCGATAGAATCTCAGTCGTTAATGATAGAAGCATTTTCTGAAATTGACAAGGATCCTAAAACAATTGGTGACTTGAAAACCTGGCTGCTGAAAAGCAAACAAACTAACAACTGGAAAACCACCAAAGCCACAGCAGATGCTTGTTATGCTTTATTATTACAGGGTACTGATTGGTTATCTCAAGAGAAAACTGTTAGTATAAAATTAGGAAATACTCTTATCAGTAGTAAAGATCAAAAACAAGAAGCCGGCACCGGATATTTCAAACAGAGAATTGATGGCGACAAGGTAAAGCCGGAAATGGGAAATATAAACGTGACTGTTTCCTCACCAATAAACCAATCAACAAGTAAACCAATTAACGATGCTCCCTCCTGGGGTTCCGTTTATTGGCAATACTTTGAAAACCTGGATAAAATTACCTTTTCAGAAACGCCATTGAAACTTTCTAAAAAATTATTTATAGAAAAAAATACTGATAACGGACCTGTCCTTGTTCCCGTAAATGATGGTGATAAATTACATATTGGTGATAAGATAAAAGTACGCATTGAACTAAGAGTTGATCGCGATATGGAATATGTACACATGAAAGATATGCGTGCTTCGTGCATGGAGCCAACCAACGTAATTAGCCAGTACAAATACCAGGACGGATTAGGTTATTATGAAACTACCAAAGATGTAAGCACTAATTTCTTTTTCGGTTATCTAAATAAAGGAACTTATGTTTTTGAATACCCAATGTTTGTAACACATGCAGGAAATTTCAGCAATGGCATTACCACCGTCCAATGTATGTATGCGCCAGAATTCACGGCGCATAGCGACGGTGTAAGGGTAAATGTGGAATCGCATAAATAAAAATCTGGTTTATTTGTTTGTTTACTGTGTGTACGATTGACAACAATGGATTTCAGTCATGTAAAGCTTTACAGGATATAAGTAATTTTTCCAGGCGAAAAAAAAGTGGATGCGAATTTTCATTTAATCTGTTATAAAAAGTTTCAACTTATTTTGACCCTATCTGATTAATCTCATCATCCATGGGATGTATACCGTTGGGGCCAATGTACTTTGCAGCTCCAAATCCCAAAATAGGGATGAAGATAAAACCTAGGAAGACAAGGCCAATTCCGAACCCGGTATCTTTTCCAAAAGACTTGGCCACTGCAATCGCTATTACAAAAATGATATAAATGTTGATTAATGGAATAAAAATAAGCCACCAGTTTTTTACGCCA
Organism: Hanamia sp.; assembly: GCA_036509585.1. Taxonomy (GTDB): domain Bacteria; phylum Bacteroidota; class Bacteroidia; order Chitinophagales; family Chitinophagaceae; genus Ginsengibacter. The sequence continues at coordinate 36,854 of DATCFI010000151.1, forward strand.
CCTATTTTAGCCAAAATGTAATAATTGTAAATAGGGATTAAACAGGCCCATCCCGGCTGGCCGGCCTTTTCAAAAGTTTTCCACACAGCAGCCACTATGAAGACAACAAATGCAATGTAAAAAATAACAATCAGAAACATATGAAGTAGTTTTAAGGTGATTGAATTATCAAATAAACAATATTTTTCACATGTTTCAAAATATCTATTTGACGTTAGACCCTGCAAAAAATGAATTCATCCCTGATTTAAATAAAGTTATGATCGCTAAAGAATAAATATATGAACATAAATCCTCTTTAATTCTTCGTTTACTGCGCGCTAAAATTAAAGTTGGCAACTGCGAATAGTTGGCAACTTTAATTTTTATTCTTCTTATAAAACCTCTATTTATAAGCAATAAAGTTTTGCTCAGCCTTTACTATTTTCTCAAAGAAAGATTTGAAAGCGGTATAATCTTTCGTTGCAATTTGTTGTTCGCGGCCATCAGTGAATTTCCTGGTAACTACTAATTTATCAGGCGCCTTTAATGTATATTGAATGGAATATTTTAATCCTTCAAAAGACAATGTTTCTCCTTTGGGCAATTCCACAAATTTTTTTCCTTTAGGCGCTGTGATGTTTACTGTTGTCTGATAAGCATCTGCCGTTTCATACCGCCAATATTCTATCGGGTAATCTCTTTGGTCGGCCGAAAAATTATCTAATGATGCTACAATATCCGGGTAAACAATTTGAAAAGTATTTAAACTGCCTATCTCAGCAATTTCATTATTTACTTTATAAGTATAGGAATAAGTCACTGAGTCATCCAATTTGTCAAGGTCTTTAAAACTTACTTTTTCCAGGGTTACATTATTTTTAAAGGATCCGGCAATAGTTTTTTGCAGATTCAGTTTTTGTTTGTCGTTATCCAGGCCTATATAGTTTGATCTCACGGCAGACGAAAATGCGCCATACATAACTGTATTCACGGTTACATTTAGATTACCAGTTTCAGACGGAGAAATATCCATTTCTCTTTTAATGATATCTTTCAATCTGTTAGTCGGTTTTAACTGTATTAATTCTGATTTTTCATTCACTGATTTGTAAGGTATTTCCAATGCCAGCGCTCCATTCAGATCATTCGGCAAGGCTGTAAAAGGTAAATAGTTATCGGTCAGTTCGATGTAATAGCTTTTATTGTCCAGTTGTGCTTTTGCAATACAATGATTAAATTCTACTGATGGTAGCAGGATGTCTTTTTGTCCATTATTTCTTGTATCCACCAATACCATTTGGGCGTTAATGCCTGCCTTGCGAGCAAGTGTTACAAATAGATTGGACAGGTCTTTGCAATCGCCAAGCCGGGAGGTAAGCGTTGCAGAGGCCCTTTGCGGAACAAATGCGCTTTGCCTGAATGATACGGAACTATACCTGATATTCGATTCTATATAGTCATAAATGATATTGGCTTTTTGGAACTGCGTCATTTTTTTGTTCGGATCGGGAAATAGCTTTTTGTACAAAGCCAGTATTTCAAAATCTTCTTCAGATTTATTATTGGTGATATCACTGTACCAATCAGCAATATCTTTCCAGGAAGCAACGGTAGATAAATGCAGGATGGTGCCTGCATCTACATTATATGGCATTAGTGGTTCATCTTTTAAAGGTTGTGGTTTATTTACTACCCAACTATATAATTTAAAATCTTCTGCATTCGTGATGACGGGTTGAAGTGTGGAATTGGTAAAGACATAATTTATCTTCTGCGATGCAGGGATCAATAAATTGTATTTGGTAGTAGCTGAATATATTTGACTGCCAAAAAAGTATTTGTCCCAGAAATCTTTTGCGAATCTTCCATATACATAGCTTTGCAGCCTGTATTTAATTACGATAATATCGCCAACCTCCAGGTTGGTAAACACAATCTCATTGTCATTCCTTTCTCCGTCAATTTTCGCGTGGCTCTTTTTTATAATCTCTGCTTTTTCAATCATTAAATTTTGGTTGTTATTATAATCGATAGACGTTTCTTTATACTGGTCTACACCTTTATCATTTGTAATTCTTATAATCATGGTGCCATATTCTTCATTTGCGCCATCAGGATAGATCACCGCGTCCTTTTGATCCAGAATATAATAATATCCATAGTCGGTATTTTTTGCCTGTGCCTGGTCATCTTCTTTGATTACTTTGTCAATATCCACTTGTGGAAATAATTTATAGATTTCAGGGTTGTTATTTAGCTTCCTTATTTTACTGATAAGATCGTATTGATTAGGATCAAATTTTAAAGATTGGTTGTAATCTGCCATGGCATCCTTCAAGTTTTTTTCCTCGTTTTGGATGTCGCCTAATTGTTCCCAATAGTCTTCGTTGGAGGGCGATAGAGCTAATGATTTACGGATATACTCTTCAGCTTTGTCATAGTTTTTTATAGAATAATAATATTTTGATAAAGCCGAAAATCCGTTCGGATTGTAGGGAAATAGTTTCGCCAGATTTTCCTTTATTTGCAGCCCTTTCTTTGAATTTCCTTCTTCGATGAGTATATCTGCATATTTAATATAGACATCATAATTGTAGTTGTCTTTCATGTAATTCTCATAGAGTTTCGAAGCGGCTTTATTGTCTTTATAAACCTCTTTTTTAATGTTATACATCAGCGCCAGCAAATAGCTGTTATCCGGGTATTTTACATACAGTTTTTCTATCAACTTCACCAGGTCATCATATTTTTTATCCTTAGTTAGTAATTGTATCTGGTAGTCCGCAGTGGATTTATCTTCGCCATGTAGCTCAATCCTCTTTTTTAATTCGACCTCACATTCCTGGTATTTTTGGTTGTCATATAATTCTTTCAGATGAAGATCTAAAACCATTACGCTCTGCGGATCATCCTGTTTTATTTTTTCCAGTTCCTCAAGCAATACGGTGCGGTTTTTTTGTTTACCTAATACCTTCAACAGTTTCTCGCGGAGCAGTGAATTGTCAGGTGCTTTGTTGAGGGCTTCAGTCATCACATCTCTGGCTTCTAACAGATTTTCACTTCGCAAATAGACATCTGCAAGCAATAAATAATTTACCGGGTTTGCAGAGTCATTTTTTATTTTGTCTGTAAAATATTGTACCGCAAAATGCGGAATCAAATCATATTTTTTATCTGGCGTATTACTTTTGGGATAAGGTGCATATGTAGCTGAACCGTTTATATTGGGGATCGGGCGGTATGTGTCATCCGTAAATCTTAGTGAAAAATTAGGATACGATGCATTAGAATAGCCTAATTGTACAAGCACCCTGTTGGTTCCTTTTTTAAGAATATATTTTACCGTGAAATTATCAAATTCCGTTACCCGCGCTTTTGGTTCTGCAATTACTAATTCATCATTGATCCAAACTTTGATAGATCCCGTGCAGCCAACATTACAATAAACGGTCTGATCTGCTGCAGAGTTTACAAAGTTCTGGGCATAAATAACGGCCGTGCTTTTATTGAACTGATAACTTGCAGGAATCCAACCGTCTTTTAATTCATCCGCCGGCGTAAACCATTTTATGTCGGCATTGGATAGTGACTTGAAAACAGCATCAGGTTCAGGATGGTCCAGGGCCCCATAATCTTTATAAAATCCACTTTCAGATAAATTTTCAAATGGACCGGTAAATTGCCAGTTTTTAATATTGCCAATCTCGTCATAACACGCCTGCGCTTTATCAAAATTAGCCGAAAACAGGTAATGCATTCCCTTTTGATAATCAGCACCCGCTACTAAGGTGCCGGGCGTTTTGGGATCATGAATCAATGCATCTATAAGTTTCATCTGGTTATTTGCATCCTTCTTGCCGTAAGGCCCAACGACCGCCTTGTTAAACCATAATGCATAAATATAGGGATAGGGATTTTTCGCCTTCTCAAAAAAAGCGGGCTGAAAATCTGTAATCGCATCTTCTTTCTCACTATAGGTTTCTAAATAAATATGGGTGATAAAGGCATCCTGTGCAGTCGCCGGATCGTTCATTGCCTGCTGAAGGAATTTTTCTGCGTCCGCTCTTTTGTTTTCATTCAGCGCGCTCCATGCCTGTTGGTAAAAACTGTTCTGGCAAAAAGCAGCATAATTGCAAAGCAATAGAATAATAATCACAAGTTTTCTCATGGACATCAATTTTTGGTAAACATATTTCAAACGCTGAAAATAAAGGAATAGTTTAAAATGCAAAAAAAAATCTAAAAATTTAAAATCCCTTGTGAAGACTTTATCTTTGCCCGCTCTGAATCATCAATGTTTACAATGGATCAGGTGATTCAGTAAACGAACATTTTAAATAAAAAGCTGATTTAATGTACAGAACAAATACCTGCGGCGAACTGCGGCTGTCAGACAAAAATAAAGAAGTGCAATTATCTGGATGGATACAAACCATAAGAAAATTTGGTAGCATTACTTTTATTGACCTTCGCGACAGATACGGAATTACGCAGTTGCTATTAAATGAAAGTCTTAATGAACTGCTGGATAAAAACCCTTTGGGAAGGGAATTTGTAATCCAGGTAACAGGAAACGTTTCGGAAAGAAGTAATAAAAACCCTAATATTCCGACAGGAGATATAGAAATTTTAGTTTCAGAATTTAAGATATTGAATAAATCTGCAGTCCCTCCCTTTACCATCCAGGACGAAACGGACGGTGGTGATGACATCAGAATGAAATACCGTTTTTTGGATTTGAGACGAAATGCTGTAAAGAAAAATCTTGAATTGCGTTATGCAGTCAATCGCGTTACAAGAAATTACCTGCATCAGAATAATTTCATGGATATAGAAACGCCATTTTTAATAAAATCTACTCCGGAAGGAGCGAGGGATTTCGTAGTGCCAAGTCGCATGAATGCTGGAGAATTTTATGCGCTTCCACAATCGCCACAAACATTTAAGCAATTGCTGATGGTGAGTGGTTACGACCGTTATTATCAAATCGTAAAATGCTTTCGGGATGAAGATCTGCGAGCCGACAGGCAGCCTGAATTTACGCAGATAGATTGTGAAATGTCTTTTGTAGAGCAGGAAGATATTTTGCAAATGTTCGAAGGGTTGATAAAATATATTTTTAAAGAAGTAAAGAATATTGATTATTCAGAATCGGTTGAGAGAATGAGTTGGGAAGACGCCATGTGGAATTATGGAAATGATAAGCCGGATATCAGGTTTGAAATGAAAGTTAAAAACCTGAAATCTGAAAATAAAATTTTACTTGCGACATTGAAGGACAGTGAATTTGGAGTGTTCAACGATGCCGAAACCTTAGTGGCTATTTCTGTACCTGGTTGCAGCGATTACTCAAGAAAGCAGACAGATGAATTGGTAGAATGGGTAAAACGTCCGCAGATAGGAATGAAAGGACTAGCGTTTATAAAACACAATGTTGACGGAACTTTCAAAAGTAGTTTTGATAAATTTTTTAATGAGGACCAATTAACAGAATTTGCTTCTTTCTGCGATTCAAAATCGGGAGACCTGATTTTAATTCTTGCGGGAAGAGAAGAACGCACCAGGAAGGCTATAAGCGATTTGCGATTATACATGGCCGATAGATTGGGGATGAGAAAACCTGAAGAATTTAGACTGTTGTGGGTTACTGATTTTCCATTGTTTGAATACGATGAAGATGGAAATCGTTGGGTAGCAAGACATCATCCGTTTACTTCGCCTAAGCCTGCAGATATAGAAGTGATGATCAAAAACAATCCATTGATTGAAAATGCCGAAAAATATTTGGAACATCCTTACTCTAGAATTAAAGCCAATGCCTACGATATGGTTTTGAATGGAAATGAAATCGGTGGGGGCTCTATCAGAATTTTCCAAAGGGAATTGCAGGAAAAAATGTTTGCAGCTTTGGGAATGAGTAAGGAAGAAGCGCAGCATAAATTTGGTTTTCTTCTGGGTGCTTTTGAATATGGCGCTCCACCGCACGGAGGTATCGCATTTGGGTTTGACAGGTTGTGCGCAATCCTTGGCGGCAGCGAATCGATTCGTGATTTTATTGCATTTCCGAAGAACAATAGCGGTAGAGATATGATGATAGACGCCCCATCTTCCATTGATGAGAAGCAGCTGGAAGAATTACAGATCAAATTAGATTTGAAATAAGTTTTTGGCTTTATATGAAGTTTATTTTGCTCATATTTTAAAAACGCTGAAATCGTAAAATTCCCTTCTCCGATTTTCCTTTTAAATTTGCCCAATGCAGGAGAAGACGACCCGAAAAAAAATATTAGACTTTAGTGGCCTGAGGAAAGTTTTTTCTTATGCTTTACCTTATAGAAACAAAATCTACCTTTCGATTTTTCTTTCTGTCATCCTGGCGGTTATTTCGCCTTTACGACCCTATTTTATCCAATATACTGTCAATCATTTTATCGCGGATAAAAATATGTATTGGCTGATTCTGATTACTATTATTCAGATCGGCATGCTACTGGTGGAAACCGCGCTTCGTTTTTATTTTGGTTTTATCACTTCCTGGCTGGGACAAACTGTAGTAAAAGATCTGCGGGTGACGGTTTATAAAAAAATATTGGGTTTAAACCTTTCCCAATTTGATAAAACACCTATTGGAACTTTAACTACGCGGACCATCAATGATATAGAATCCATTAATGATATTTTTGCAAACGGGTTGATCCCGATCATTTCTGACTTGCTTTCCATTATTTCTATTCTTCTGTTTATGTTCTTTACGGATTGGCGGCTTTCGCTTATAAGCCTGGCACCCTTTCCGATATTGATTGTTGCAACCTATTATTTTAAGGAAAGCGTGAACAAATCTTTTATCAAGGTAAGAAATGCGGTAGCGGCGTTAAATGCTTTTGTGCAGGAACACATTACGGGGATGAGCATAGTACAGGCTTTCGCGGTGGAAGATAAAGAGTTTAATAAATTTAATGCCATCAACAAGCAACACCGCAATGCCAATATCAAAGCCATCTTTGCTTATTCTGTTTTTTTTCCAATAGTAGAAATTGTGCTGGCTTTTTGTATTGGATTATTGGTCTGGTGGGGAGGAAATTATTCTGCCAACGCTGGAGTCATCATTTCATTTATCATGTATTTGAATCTTTTGTTCAGGCCGGTGCGTCAGATCGCTGATAAATTTAACGTTCTTCAAATGGGTATGGTAGCAAGTGAAAGGGTGTTTAAAGTATTGGAAAATGAAAATGTAACCCTCAATCATCACGATGGCATTCAATCCGGAAATGTAAAAGGCCAAGTAGAATTCAAAAATGTTTGGTTTGCCTATAATAAAGAAGATTATGTTTTAAAAGATATTAACTTTTCTATTGCCCCTGGCGAAACGCTGGCGATTGTGGGCCATACAGGAAGTGGCAAAACTTCTATCATCAGCTTGCTCAACCGGCTTTACCCAATCAATAAAGGAGAAATAAAAATAGACGGCCATGATATTAAAAATTATGATCTTGATTTCCTGAGAAGCAAGATAGCCGTGGTGTTGCAGGATGTTTTTTTATTCAGTGGCTCCGTATTAGATAACATTACATTGAGAAATCCTAACATAAAAAAGGAGCAGGCAATAGCAGCGGCAAAAATGATTGAGGTAAATGACTTTATCATGAAATTACCGGGTGGCTACGATTTTAAAGTAATGGAACGAGGATCAACACTTTCTCTTGGCCAGCGGCAATTATTATCATTCATAAGGGCATTGCTTTATAATCCTTCGATTTTAATTCTGGATGAAGCCACTTCTTCAATTGATAGTGAAAGCGAAATGCTGATACAGCATGCGATTGATAAATTAATAAAAGATAGAACATCCATCGTAATCGCGCACCGGCTTTCTACCGTTCGAAAAGCCGATAAAATAATGGTGCTGGATAAAGGAGTCATAAAAGAAATGGGAACGCACAACGAACTGATGAACCTGCAGGGGCATTACTTTCAGCTACATAAAATCCAGTTTGAAATGCAGGAAGCGGGTTCACTGTCGTCCAGGTAATGTGCTAGTCAAAAAATCTGTTTTCATTAATTAAACGGATACAGTAAAAAAGCTTTTAATCCGAATTTTTATTTATCAAATTGCCATTTGTTACCTGCTGCTTTTCTTTTTTGAATTTAAAGAAAGCTGCTCCTTTCAAATTCAGCAAACGAACAAATATGGCTAAATTTGTTTTATGATCCATAATAATACTTTTCAGTATCAACTCGAAGAATTGATTTCAAATTCCCTAAAAGAAGATGTGGGCGATGGGGACCATTCCACTCTTTCGATTATAGCCCCGGATGTAAAAGGTAAGGCGGTTCTTAAAATAAAAGACGAAGGAATTATAGCCGGAATAGACGTGGCCGAAAAAATATTTCAAGTTGTAGAACCTGGGTCAATTTTGAAAAAATATAAAAATGACGGCGACGAGATGCATTTCGGAGAAATTGCCTTTGAAGTGGATGCAACAATTCATACTATTCTTACCTGTGAAAGATTGGTGCTTAACTGCATGCAGCGAATGAGTGGTATCGCTACGCTTACCAAAAAATATACTGAAAAGCTAAAAGGACATTCCACCAAATTATTAGATACCAGAAAGACTACGCCGAATTTTCGCTTATTAGAAAAAGAAGCGGTAAGGATTGGAGGCGGCACGAACCATCGTTTCGGTTTGTACGATATGATCATGCTGAAAGACAATCACATTGACTATGGCGGCGGCATCGAAAAAGCTATCAAAAAAGCATGGAATTATGTACAGGAGAAAAAACCGGGATTAAAAATAGAGGTGGAAACAAGAAGCGTCGAAGATGTAAAGAAAGTGATGGCGACAGGAAAAGTGAATCGCATTATGCTTGACAATTTTTCTCCCGAAAAAATAAAGGAAGCGCTGAAAATAATAGATGGTAAATATGAAACCGAAGCCAGCGGTGGCATTACGTTAGAAAATATTGAATCTTACGCGGAGACGGGCGTGGATTTTATTTCGAGCGGTGCTATCATTCACCAGGCAAAAAGTCTTGATCTTAGTTTAAAAGCAGAAGTAAAACAATAATATGTCAAAGAAAAAGTTATATAATAAGACAGGCATTGTTTTTTCAACGGCACCGGATTTTGAGTTTAAAGATGAAGAAGATGAGATGGTCTCATTGCCGCCGAAAGAACAACTTTTAAAAGTAGTTCTTGACAAAAAACATCGCGGGGGAAAAACGGTAACCTTGATAAAAGGTTTTGTAATGAAAGAAGACGATGCGGAGGCACTGGCAAAGCAATTAAAATCATACTGTGGCAGTGGTGGCTCCGCAAAAGATAATGAAATCATTATCCAGGGCGATCATACGAATAAAATAGTGCAATGGCTTGTGAAAGAGGGTTATACCAAAACACGGAAAATTTAATTGATATAGTTAACCAGTTTTAATAACTTTATAATTAACCTAAAAGCTATGGTTTCACAAATCTCTGAAGGAGTAAATATCAGCATCGAAACTTTTTACCAGCCGGAATACAGCAATGCGCTCAATAGCGAATATATGTTTGCGTATCGTATTACGCTTGAGAACACCAATTCATTCCCTGTACAACTATTGCGGAGGCATTGGTATATTTTTGACAGCAATAACGAGCATCGCGAAGTAGAAGGCGAGGGCGTTATCGGCATTCAGCCGGTAATTAATCCCGGGCAAAAATATCAATACGTGAGTGGATGCAACTTAAGAAGCGAAATGGGTAAAATGCATGGCATGTATTTTATGGAAAACAGCTATAACAAGCAAACGTTTATTCTTAAGATTCCTTCTTTTGAAATGGTTGCCCCCAGCAAACTCAACTAAGAATGTGGTTTATATTTAGTTTTATTAAAAATATCCCGCGCATCTAATTTCATCAACTCTGCCGGCGTGGTTTCCGGAAATCTCTCCATATATTTTTTTACAATCTGCAATCCTGAAAAGGTGCCGATGTTTCCAGGCGAACCTTCGCCCAGCTCCTGTGTCTTCGGACTTTCGCCGATATAATTCTTTGTAATATTAGGATCGGTTTTATTCAATAAATCATTATTCAAAAACAGGTTCCAAATTACAGCCTCGTTATTATAGCTGTCGCTCAACTGTTGTTTGGTATAGCAAATGCAAACATATTCTGGGGTGTAGGGTAAAAATTTAGTAATAAGATATATTTTTCTTCCCCGATCCACCATTTGCTCTATCAACGCTTTGCCGTTTGTTTTATCATGAAACATATCATCTATAATATTTCTCATGCAATTTACCGGAATGTGCTGCGCGTCAAAATTGTCAGAGATGTAATCGGGGTATTGCTCCAACCCCTCCTGGGTTCTGTAAAAAGAAAAATATTTTCCAAGATGAAGTTGAAGTCCGATTCCAAAAGCTTTATTGGTAAGTACGTCTCCCTGAACGCCAAAGGAGGTTTCAAAATTGGCATTGATGGGTCCAATAAAAGTAATGATCGACTCCGGAATCTGATATTTCGGGAAATAATATTTTACAAATTGCAAACCCTGCTTGATGGCTTCCGATTCTTTTGAAAAATTCTTGTACATCAAATCCGCTGAATCTTTCATCGGCATGTAATCATGTATAAACATTCGAATAGCTTGATCTTGTGGGTTATTCGGCACCAATAAGCTATCAAGGTCAAGCCCCAGGATATTAAAGGTAAAGTCAGGTAGGAAATCAGGATATTTTTTTAAAATTGCCTGCATAGATTCGGCAACCTTATTGGTATCCATGGCAAAAAAATCCTGTTCAAACCTCTGAGTTCCTATATTAATTTTAATAGCCGAAACGTCAGGTATATTTTTATTGCCTTTGCACGAAAACAAAAACGCCGCGCAAAGTAAAAGCATTACAATATCTCTCATACCCCAAATAAAAGCAAAAAAATAAACAGTATTTTGTTAAATGAAAAAAATATTCAACATTTTATTCTTTTAATTTTACATAATGAAAATTTTTCTCGCCCAGCAAAACTATCATATCGGCAATTTTGATAAGAATCAGCAAAAAATTATTGAAGCTATTCAGATTGCAAAAAGCAAGAATGCTGACCTTATTGTTTTTAGTGAAATGAGTATTTGCGGTTACCCGGCACGCGATTTTCTGGATTTTAAGGATTTTATTGATAAATGCTTCAACAGCATTGAAAAGATCAAAGAGTATGCTGACACGATTGGTGTGATAGTTGGATCTCCAGACAGAAATCCTTTGTTGGAAGGGAAAGATCTTTTTAACGCTGCCTTTTTACTTTATGAAAAGGAAATAAAAGGTATTGCGCATAAAACATGTTTGCCCACTTATGATGTGTTTGATGAAAACCGTTATTTTGAACCAGCGTATAACTGGAATACGATTGAATTTAAAGGAAAAAAAATCGCGCTCACCGTTTGTGAAGATATCTGGAACCTTGGCGATAACCCGCTATACCGCACTTGTCCTATGGACATATTGATGAAGCTACAACCTGATTTTATGATCAATATTTCTGCTTCGCCATTCGATTACACGCACGCGGAAGACAGGAAGGCAACTATAAAATCTAACGTCTTAAAATATAAACTCCCTCTTATTTATTGCAATGCGGTAGGAAGCCAAACGGAGATAATCTTTGATGGCGATTCATTGGCGTTTGATAAAGATGCCAATCTTTGCTGCCAGTTACCACAATTTAAAGAAGAACTGAAAGAGATTATCTTGAATGATGACGGAACTATTGACGCGCCCATTATTGAATCTGCAGCGGCGGTTCCGGGATTGATCATCGCGCCGTTGCATTTTAATCCTGAATTAAATATTTCGCAAGTTTACGATGCAATTGTTTTAGGCATTAAAGATTATTTTTTAAAAATGGGATTTTCCAAAGCCATCATCGGCAGCAGCGGGGGCATTGACAGCGCGGTTACTATTGCCTTGGCGTGTGCTGCCCTTGGGAAAGAAAATGTGAGAGCGGTGTTGATGCCTTCAGAATATTCTTCGTCGCATTCAGTGGATGATGCAGAGGAATTAAGCAAAAACCTTGAAAATCCTTATGACATTATCGCGATCAAAAATATATACGAAGAATTTTTAAATGAATTAAAGCCTGTTTTTAAAGATATTCCATTTGGCGTAGCCGAAGAAAATATCCAGGCGAGGACAAGAGGAAATTTATTGATGGCCATTGCCAATAAATTCGGATACATCTTACTGAACACTTCTAATAAAAGTGAACTTGCCGTGGGCTATGGAACATTATATGGCGATATGGCCGGAGGACTTGGTGTACTTGGAGATTGTTATAAATTACAGGTTTATGAGTTAGCAAAATATATCAATTCAAAAAAAGAAGTAATTCCTGAAAACATCATTAACAAAGCGTCTTCAGCAGAACTGCGGCCTGATCAAAAGGACAGTGACAGCCTGCCGCCGTACGAAATTCTTGATAAAATTCTGTATCAATACATAGAAAGAGTACGGGGACCAAAAGAGATAAAAGAGCTCGGCTTTGACGCAGCGCTTGTTGACAGGATATTAAGAATGGTAAATAGAAACGAATACAAGCGAAACCAGTTTTGCCCCATCATTCGTGTTTCGCCCAAAGCATTTGGAACAGGCAGACGATTGCCGATTGTTGCGAATTATCTGGATTAGGACATTAATCTGGCGGCCTCCGTCTACCCAATTATTAATTAGAAATCGTCCAAATTAGTTTGGTTACTGATTGTGCTCTGTTTTCCAACTTGAACATTGCAGATTTATATCAGGATTTTTTGTTTTTACTATCGGCAGTTTTTTAATAATTATTTTAAAAGATAAATCTTAAATTGCTTACTTCATTTATTTAAATAAAATTTCTATGGAAGCATATATCATAGCCGGTTTTAGAACAGCAGTTACCAAATCAAAACGCGGCGGATTTCGATTTTACCGTCCAGATGATCTGGCAGTAGATGTGATTAAAGGATTGCTGGCGTCAGTGCCTGAATTAGAGCCAACCAGAGTAGATGACTTATTTGTTGGCAACGCTGTGCCCGAGGCGGAGCAAGGGCTTCAGGTGGGTAGAATGATCAGCGTAAGGGCATTAGGGATTTCAGTCCCCGGCATGACGGTAAATAGGTATTGCGCCAGTGGCCTGGAAACTATTGCGATAGCTACCGCGAAAATAAGGACTGGCATGGCGGATTGTATTATTGCGGGAGGAACAGAAAGCATGACCATGGTGCCCACATCAGGATGGAAAACCGTACCTGCGTATTCTGTTACTTCGGAAACACCTGATTATTATTTAGGGATGGGATTAACTGCAGAGGCTGTTGCTAAAGAATATAATGTAACCCGCGAGCAGCAGGATGAATTTAGTTTGCACTCGCACAAAAAAGCGCTGAATGCCATTAAAGAGGGATATTTTAAAAGTGGCATTCTTCCGATGCCCGTAGAAGAAATTTATGTGGATGAGAATTATAAAAAGCAAACGAGAAGTTTCGTAGTTGATACCGATGAAGGCGTTCGTGCGGATACTTCGATGGAGGCATTGGCAAAACTGAAGCCTGCATTTGCGCTTGGAGGAACGGTTACTGCCGGTAATTCTTCACAAACAAGTGATGGCGCTGCTTTCGTAATAGTGATGAGTGAAAAAATGATGAACGAACTAAAACTGAAACCAATAGCTCGTTTGGTAAATTGTGTCAGTGCCGGAGTGCATCCTCGGATCATGGGCGTTGGTCCTATCGAAGCCGTTCCTAAAGTTTTGAAGCGTGCTGATATGAATTTGTCTCAGATAGATCTTATAGAATTGAATGAAGCATTCGCTTCGCAATCGCTTGCCGTAATTAAAACATTGGAATTGGATTCATCAAAAGTGAATATTAATGGCGGCGCAATTGCGCTTGGCCATCCACTTGGCTGCACCGGTGCCAAGCTTACTATTCAGATTATCAATGATATGAAGCGCCTTAATAAAAAATACGGTATTGTTACGGCCTGCGTTGGCGGCGGACAGGGGATTGCAGGAATTATTGAAAATATAGATTAATTGTTACAGCTAACACACACCTCTTTTTTCGTCATTCTATAACATTTTTTTCTTTTTTATAAAGATTTCGGGCGATAAAGTATTTTATCTTTACCCGATGAAAAAGATTCTCTTTACTATTCTTTGCTATACCATTTCAGTAGCCGTTGTTGCTCAACAGGAAGATGTCGGAAAGCTTCATGAAAATGCAAAAGCTTTTATGCGACAGGGAGATTATGCCAACGCTTCACTGATCTTATCGAGGGCAATGGAACTGGACCCCAAAAATTTAAGTATCGCCAAAGATCTTTCGTTTGACTATTATCTTCAAAATCTGAATAAAAAGGCGCTCACTACCATTCAGCCATTTTTGGAAAGCAATAGTGCCGATGATGAGGCCTACCAGATAGGTGGGACGATCTACCGTGCATTGGGCCAAGCGAAAGACGCTGAAAAAATGTATAAAAAGGCCATAAAAGAATTTCCTCAGAGTGGTGGTTTATACAACGATTACGGAGAAATGTTGGCGGAAAAAAATGCTCCCGAAGCCATAAAGCAATGGGAAAAAGGTATTGAGATGGATCCATCGTTTGCAGGTAATTATTATAATGCGTGTAAATATTATAATTATACGAAGGAAAAAGTGTGGTGCCTTATCTACGGAGAAATCTTTGTAAATATTGAGTCCTTCACTGCACGGACTGCAGAAGTAAAAGATATTTTATTGAATGGATACAAAAGGTTTTTTGCAAATACCGATCTTTTAACTGATACAAAAGATAAAAAGCCCTTTGAAATCGCTTTTTTAACTTGCATGAATCAACAAAATAGTATCGTAATCCGCGGCCTGAATCCCGAAACCCTTACTATGATTAGAACGCGTTTCATTCTTGATTGGAATAAAACGTATGCAGATAAATTCCCTTTCAGGCTTTTTCAACTTCAGGAACAATTGTTGCAGGAAGGCTTGTTTTCCGCTTATAATGAATGGATATTCGGTGCTTCGCAAAATCTCGCCGCGTTTCAAAACTGGACGGGAACCCATGATACAGAATATGCCTCGTTTAGCAATTTTCAAAAGATTCACATGTTCAAAATTCCTTTGGGACAATATTATCGTTGATTTTTGACTGGAAACATTTTAAAAAAGTTGCAGGAAAGTGTTTTATTTATTTAATTGATTAATAGGTATATACGTTTAGGCCACCCAATAATTAAAAAAGAGCTATTTTAGCTCGATGGATAAAAAGTTTAAATTTGTAGGAGTGAACTCAATCAAATTTAATCGGCAATTTAAAGACGAGGCAAGTTGTT